>CAYFQC010000019.1:0-24659 GCA_964345155.1 uncultured Actinomyces sp. | reverse complement strand
CACCCCGGGCTACCAGGGGCGCCCGCTGCTCCAGCAGGACGTCTACTCGACCGCCCCTAGCCAGCCGTCGAACCCGCAACAGCACCCGGCCAGCTATCCGGGTCCGGCCGGTCCCGGAGTCGCGGCTCAGCCGGTTCCTCAAGGCCCAGCGCAGCCGATGCCGACTGTGGCGTATCCACTCCCAGTGGCGGTTCGCCCCTCCGCGTTCGGGCTTGCGTTCAAGAACCTGTGGCAAGTTCAGGCCGACATTTGGTCCGGCAAAGTGGCGGAGGCCTTTGCTCGTCCCGTTGAGGCAGAGCAGCAGGCTGGAAAAAGTCCATTCAACTGGCTGGTTCCGTTCGTGCTCAACTCGTTGCTGATAGCAGCCGTGGCAGTGGGACTAGTGGGCCGTCCGACAAGCATGCTGTCTGGAAGTATCTTCGATTCCATGGGCATCGGGCTTAGCTCCTCTGATTACTTCAAAGTGTTCTTCTGGGCGTTCTTCCTGGCCTTTGCGATGTACATGCTTCTGTCCGTGGCCAATCTCCTGACCCACCGGATAAGCGGTTCACAGGCGTCTTTCGGGAAGGTAGCCGACTCCTTAGCCGTGGCGAACACGGCGCTGTGGCTCCCTCTCATCGCCCTCTTCCTTGTCATCATGGTATTTCCGCCGAGAACCGCGCCGGTGGTGGCCTTGCTGCTGATCAATGGGATGGCACTCATGGTGATTGTGCTGTCGTATGTGGGTGTGACACGCGACGGCCCGCACCGGCGCAGTCCCGTGGTTCCATTTGCATGGCTTACTGTTGCTGCTTGGGTTGTCGAGCTGGTCATCGTAATGGTGCTGGCTGACGGCGCACTCGGCTATTAGGAGCCCGAACTGGAGGACGGAACGATCGAATCAAATCCACTGACCCTGGCTGGGCAGACAACGATTCGTGTAGGTGGTGAGCCGCGAGGCTGGGTTTTCCCCCGGTCAGAGGCGGAGCTACTGGATGCCTTGAGGGAATACGGCGCAGCTGTCCCGGCGCTCGAGGGCGAACAACAGGGTGTTTCGGACCAGTTCTTGGTTCTAGGTGGAGGGTCGAACGTGGTGGTTAGCGACGCCCCTTACGCCGGAGTCGTCATACGGGACCAACGCGCTGAGGCGAAGTTCGTCCTCGACGGGGAGCGGGCCACGGTCACCGCAGACGCGGGGATGACCTGGGATGACCTCGTGGCTGAGTGCGTTCGCCGCGGCCTTTCCGGCTTGGAGGCGCTCTCCGGAATACCCGGGACCGTCGGGGCTGCCCCGGTTCAGAACATAGGCGCGTATGGTCACGAAGTCAGCGAAGTCCTGGACCACGTTCGGGTGTACGACCGGGCTACGGGGGAGGTGCGGCGGCTGGACGCTCCGGACCTGAAACTGCGCTACCGTTCCTCAATTCTCAAGCGGACCTTGGAATCGCGGGCAAGGCAGACCCGCATGTGGGGAGACACGGGCCGGTGGGTGGTCCTGGACGTCACGCTCGGGTTGCGGAAGTCGCGGGACTCCGCCCCCATCCGCTACGCGGAACTGGCGCGGAAACTGGGGGTGGCGCCGGGTGCATCTGCGCCCTCGCCCGCAGTTCGCGACGCGGTCTTGGACCTCCGGCGCTCGAAAGGGATGGTCCTGGATGCGGAGGATCACGACACTTGGTCGGTAGGTTCCTTCTTCACCAACCCGATTCTGCAACGGAGGCGGGCCGACCGTGTCCTACCGTTCAAGGCCCCCCGCTTTCCGGTATCCTCCGCTGAACTGGGAGGCGGCGAGGGCGGGGCTGGCGATGAGTTCGTGAAGACCTCGGCTGCCTGGTTGATCGAGCGAAGCGGCTTCTTCCGTGGCTTCGGCCTCACCGCAGACGCAAGAGCCCGTCTGTCTACCAAACACGTGTTGGCCATAACGAACAGGGGTGGGGCAACATCTGGGGACATCGTTGCGCTCGCGCGCGCAGTGCAAAGTGGCGTCCAGGAGCATTTCGATATTCTCCTGAGTCCGGAGCCGGTACTGGTAGGCGTCACCCTGTAGTCGGTTGGGCTACCGCCAGGGGAACTCCGTCTCAGGGATCACACCGTTTGAGCCGAACACGAAGCCGTCCCTAGCAATCGCGAACGACGAACCGGTCGCAGTGTCCCAGCAAGTCATCCCGCGGGAGGTAGACGTGCAGGCCGCGTTCGCCGCAGTGCTGGACGTGGAGTATTCGAGGACCGGAGCATCACTGTCGTTCGGAATCGGAGCTGCCGAACAATCCCACTGCGCACCATCGGGGCCAGCGTGAACGGTGTAAGGCGTTGAGGTGCAGGACCCGCCGGAGACGCTGAAGGACGCCTCGTAGATGGTGCACCAAGCACCGGTGGTGTCGAGCTTGCAGGCGATGTTTGTAGATGGTGCGACGAACCACGGCGCGCTCACAGCGTTCGCCGGGGCCGGGAACAGGTTCTGGGCTTCAGCCTCTTCCTGCGCCTTTTCTGCTTCCTCCTTCAGCTTCTCAAGCTCTGCACGTTCTTCTTCGAGTCTTTGCTCTTCTGCCGCGGCTTCTGCTGCGGTGTTCTGGCTCTCCTCCTGATCGGCGGCTGACTGTTCGCCAACGGAAGCCTCTGGCGTGGCGTCGCGGATCAAGAAGAACCAGAACAGTGCGCCTATGAGAAAAGCCAGGAGAACACCGGCGAGGGCGCCCAGAGCCGCGGGCCACGGGCTGCGTCCCCCGGCCCCAGTCGCCGATTCACTACCCGTTGCCACCGGCAAGGGCGTCGGTTGCGGCTGCGGCTGCGTGGAGGCGGGTTGCGTTGGCGGCGTGTAGGCAGTGGCTGTCGGCAGCGGCTCTTGGGAGACAGGAACCGCTGCCTGGGTGAGCGTGGCTTCTGTCTCTACCACTTCGTCGCCGGGGAATACGAGCTCCTCCGTCGCGACACTCTCCGTCTCAACTGGTGCCGGGGCATCCGCGTCGTCACTCTCAGCGTCCTCGCCCGCTTGCTCGTTCGTGGACGTTGGCTCCGGCGCAAGCTCTTGGTCCTGCATGGATGTGGCCAGGCGCTGTTCGGCAACCAGTTGGGCCTCCGGGCCTCCATACTGAGTGAGCCACTCCAAGAGCCCCGGGTAAGCGGCCGGGTTAGCTGCCACTAGAGCCTGGACCTCTGGGTTGGTCTGGACTAGCTCCGCCAGCGTCGCTGCAGGCGTAGCCGGGTTGGAGGCGAGCAATTCCGCGTCAGACATGGCGATCCCCTGTTTCGTCGTGTGGGCGCGCCGGTTTGAGGCGGTGCCCGTGCTTCGACCCTAGCGCCCGCCGATGGCGGTGGAACACCGCAGCAGCGCAAATCGTGTGCGGGACCCCAGAGCGTACCTCTCGGCAGCGGCTTGGGCCACAGCGCCGTCAACTAAGCTGGCGTGGGAACGCCCTCTATACACAGGAGTTTGAAGATGGCAAAGATCAAGGTGGTTGGTCCGGTAGTAGATCTTGACGGCGATGAGATGACCAGAATCATCTGGCAGTTCATCAAGGACCGCCTGATCTTCCCGTACCTGGATATCGATCTTCGTTACTACGACCTGTCCATTGAGAATCGCGACGCGACGGACGACATGGTCACCGTCGAGGCGGCCGAGGCCATCAAGAAGTACGGCGTGGGGATCAAATGCGCCACGATCACGCCGGATGAAGCCCGCGTGGAGGAGTTCGGCCTGAAGAAGATGTGGCGTTCCCCCAACGGAACCATTAGAAACATTCTCGGCGGAGTGATCTTCCGGGAGCCCATTCTGATCGACAACATTCCGAGGTTGGTGCCAAGCTGGACGAAGCCCATAGTTGTCGGGCGTCACGCGTTCGGAGACCAGTACCGCGCCACAGACTTCAAGGCGCCCAAAGGCGGGACTGTGACCCTTACCTTTACCCCCAACGACCAATCGGAGCCGATGGAGTTCGAGGTGGTGGAGATCCCCGAAACCGGTGGTGTCGTCATGGGAATGTACAACTTCAATGACTCCATCCGCGATTTCGCGCGGGCATCCTTCGCCTACGGGTTACAACGTGGCTTCCCCGTCTACATGTCAACCAAGAACACAATCCTGAAAGCCTACGACGGTCAGTTCAAGGACACTTTCCAGGAGGTGTTCGACACCGAATTCAAGGACGCGTACGAGGCCGCCGGACTGACTTACGAGCACCGTCTCATTGACGACATGGTTGCCTCCGCGCTGAAGTGGGAGGGCGGCTACGTCTGGGCCTGCAAGAACTACGACGGCGATGTCCAGTCGGACATCATCGCACAGGGCTTCGGTTCCCTTGGGCTCATGACCTCCGTACTCATGACCCCTGACGGCAAAACTGTGGAGGCGGAAGCAGCCCACGGCACGGTGACTCGGCACTACCGCCAGCACCAGGCAGGAAATCCGACTTCCACGAACCCCGTGGCGTCGATCTTCGCGTGGACGCGCGGCCTAGAGCATCGGGCGAAGCTGGACGGAACGCCAGAGGTCGCCGATTTTGCTCACACCTTGGAGGACGTGGTCATCAAGACAGTGGAATCGGGCCAGATGACGAAAGACTTGGCGCTCCTGGTCGGTCCCGAGCAGCCCTGGCTTACGACCGAGGAGTTCCTAGCAGCTATCGACAGCAACCTCAAGGAACGTCTGGTCGCATGAGCTCCCGTGGCACCCCAAGGGTGCCCGGCCTAACGTGTGAAACGAGACCCGAGCTGGCCAGGAGGGACGGTCATGTCGAAGCTGTCAACAACCGACGCGGAAGAACATGCTCTGATTGAGGGCGTCAATGCCCGAACCGGGGAACCTTACCGTATCGGGATACTAACTTCTGGGGGCGACGCGCCGGGCATGAATGCCGCCGTCCGGGCCGTGGTCAGGACGGCGCTTGCGGTCGGAGCCCGGCCCTACGCCATCTTGGAGGGATGGGATGGAGCCTGCCGCGGCGGTGAGTACATCAAGGAGATGGGCTGGTCTTCCGTCTCCTCGATCCTCAATAAGGGCGGCACGATCATCGGCACGGCACGCTCCGCCGATTTTCGGGACTACGAGGGCCGACACAAGGCCGCGCTAAATCTCTTGGAGAAGCGGATTGATGGGCTCGTCGTTGTGGGCGGGGACGGTTCTTTGGCAGGGGCCGACGAGTTCCGCCGAGAGTGGGGTCAGCATGTTGCGGAACTGGTCGCGGAAGGGCTCGTGGCAGCCGAGGTCGGCGCGGCCTATCCGAAGCTAACCCTGGTCGGGTTAGTCGGATCAATTGACAATGATCTGGTCGGCTCAGACATGACGATTGGCGCGGACACGGCGCTCACCCGGATCATCGACGCGATGGACATGATTTCCTCCACCGCTGCCTCTCACCAGAGGACCTTCATCGTAGAGGTGATGGGGAGGCGGTGCGGTTACCTGCCTCTGATGGGTGCTGTGGCCGGAGGTGCGGACTATGTGTTCACTCCAGAGGAGCCGGCCGGCCCCGATTGGCGCGCGGACATGTGTTCGAAGCTTCAGCTCGGCCGCGAGGCGGGGCGGAGAGAATCGATCATTCTTGTGGCGGAAGGGGCGCTGGACGTCGAAGGACGCCCGCTGACGACCGAGGATGTGAAGGCCGCACTCCGGGAAGGTCTGGGCGAGGACGCCCGAGTGACGATCTTGGGTCACATACAACGTGGAGGTGCCCCTACTGCCTATGACCGGTGGATGTCCACATTGCTCGGCTACACGGCTGTGCAGGAGCTTTTCCGGCCGGCAAACTACGGCTCCGGTTCGATTCTGGGCGTACGGCGAAACCGTGTGACGCGGCTACCTCTGGAGGAGTCGATCATCGACACGCGCGCCGTGGCAGGCCTCATTGCGCAGGGAGAGTACATCGCTGCCCGCCAGGCCCGCGGTAACAGCTACTACCAGATGGGCAACGTTTTCAGGACGCTAACCGAGCCGCCCGGAGTGGGTGAGAAGAAGGGACCCAGGAAGAGGGTCGCGATCCTGCACGCGGGCGGTTTGGCTCCCGGAATGAACACGGCTGTTCGCGTCGCGGTCCGGCTGGGGTTGGACCACGGCTGGGAGATGTTGGGTGTAGAAGGATCCTGGGCGGGCCTGATCAATGAGAACATCCGCGAACTCCGCTGGGACGCGGTGGAAGGCTGGGCCTTTGACGGGGGTGCCGTGCTCGGTACGCGCAGGACCATCCCCAAGTTGGAGGAGTACTACGCACTGGGCCGTGCAATTGAGCGAAACGAAATCGACGCCCTGATCGTGATTGGCGGACACTCCGCTTACGCGGCTGTTGAGCAGATGAATGAGGCCAGAGGCCATTTCCCAGCCATGAGGGTCCCGACCATCCTCATTCCGGCGTCCATAGACAACAACCTGCCGGGCAGTGAACTATCGGTCGGGGCGGACACAGCCATTAACAACGCGGTGTGGGCTCTGGATCGAATCAAAGAGTCTGCCGCTGCCTCCCGGCGGTGTTTCGTTGCCGAGACCATGGGCAGGCAGTGTGGCTACTTGGCGCTGATGTCGGGAATGGCCTCCGGGGCCGAGTTCGTATACCTGAACGAAGAAGAACTCACGCTGAGTGAGCTTTCGAGTGACCTAACGCTGATGCGTCAGTCGTTCGAGGACGGGCGCCGCGTGTTCATGGTGGTCATGAACGAGGAAACGTCCACCCATTACGACAGGGAGTTCATCTCCCGGGCCATAGAGGCTGCTGGGGAGGGGCTGTTCGACGTGCGGAACTCCGCCCTGGGCCACATCCAGCAAGGTGGCATGCCTTCGGCGTTCGACAGGATCCTGGCTACGCGCCTGACCCACCGCGCCCTGGCCCACCTCAGTCGGGCCTTCGAGGAGGGGACCCAGGAAGCTGTCTACATCGGTATGGCCGCCGATGGAATACATGTGCAACCAATAACGCGCATGAAAGAGGAGATCGACGTTGACAAGCGTCGTCCGTACGAGCAGTGGTGGATGCCATTGCGATGGGTTACAGAGATAGTCTCACTTGAAAACTCTGGGCTACCTGTGCGCACCGTCCCCGTAACTGACGCGTCGCCGGTTGGCGTCGTTGAGCAGACCCGCATCGATGAAGCATTGGAGGAGAGCCAGAAGTGAGTAGTACTGACAAGGTCGCGCCGGTGGATCCAACCGAAACAGAAGCATGGGGAGCGCTCGAGGAGCTCGCTCAGGATTTCGTTCCGGACCTGCCCGGATGGTTCGCGGAGGACCCGGAGCGTGCCCGCTCTCTCACACACGACGCCGGATCGTTGCACGTGGATCTGTCCAAGAACCTCATCACGCCGCTCGTCCTCGACCGTCTTCTTCAGTTGGCAGAAGAAACGGGGGTTGAAGAGCACAGGGACCGCATGTTCGAGGGCGCGAAGATCAACGTTACGGAACGTCGCGCCGTACTGCACACAGCGCTGCGTCAGCCGGCTGATGCCCGCGTCTACGTGGATGGCGAGGACGTTGTGCCTGGCGTTCACAGCGAGCTCGCGAAAGTGTATGCATTCGCGGACAAAGTCCGCTCTGGCGAATGGGTGGGCATAACCGGTAAGCCTCTGACGACGGTCGTCAACATTGGGATCGGAGGCTCCGACCTTGGGCCGGTGATGGTGTACGAGGCGCTACGCCCGTATGTGAAGGCGGGAATGGAGGCGCGGTTCATTTCCAACATCGATCCGACGGATGCCGCTGACACGGTGCGCGATCTGGATCCGGAGACAACCCTCGTGATCGTCACTTCGAAGACCTTCACTACGTTGGAGACGCTTACCAACGCTCGGGTGGTCCGAAAGTGGTTCTTGGACAGACTAACGGACACGGGTGTCATTCCTGGACCCGAGTCTCCCGAAGCGGCTCAGGCCGTGGAGAAACACTTTGTCGCAGTGTCCACAGCCCTGGACCGCGTGGCGGAGTTCGGAATCAACCCGGACAACGCGTTTGGTTTCTGGGATTGGGTTGGGGGCCGTTACTCAGTTGGATCCGCGGTCGGAACGTCTTTGGTTGTCGTCCTCGGCCCCGACGTCTTCCAGCAGTTCCTGGGCGGCCTCCACACGATGGACACGCACTTCGTAACTGCGGACCCGAGACGCAACGTTCCCTTGTTGATGGGACTACTGAACGTCTGGTACGTGAACTTCCTCAACTCCTCCTCTCACGCCGTGCTTCCCTACTCGCAGTACCTGCACCGCTTTCCCGCCTACCTCCAGCAGATGACAATGGAGTCCAACGGGAAGGGAGTTCGGTGGGATGGTTCGCCCGTCGCCTACGACACCGGGGAGGTGTTCTGGGGTGAGCCGGGGACGAACGGCCAACACGCGTTCTATCAGCTTCTCCATCAGGGGACCCGGCTGATTCCCGCAGATTTCATTGCCTTTGCCAATCCGAGCTGGGCGCTCAAGGACGGCGAGGCGGACATGCATGAGCTTTTCTTATCCAACTTCTTCGCTCAGACCAAGGCTCTTGCGTTCGGGAAGAGCGTGGAAGAGGTAAAGGCTGAGGGGACACCCGAGGACATCGTTGCTGCCCGGGTCTTCACGGGGAACCGCCCCACCACCTCCATAATGGCCCCCGAACTCACGCCGGCCACTCTTGGTCAGTTGGTCGCGCTGTATGAGCACCTGACTTTCGTGCAGGGGGCGATTTGGGGAATCGACTCGTTCGACCAGTGGGGAGTGGAACTCGGTAAGGCCCTAGCCATCGGGTTGATGCCCGCAATCGAGGGCGACCAGGCGGTATTGGAGGAGCAGGATCCCTCCACCCGCGAACTCATTGAGTACTACCTAGAACACCGCACCAAGTAGCCCGTTTCCGGGGCTTAAGGGCCCGGGCGTGCGGGTAGCCAAGACTTAGACTGAACCTGGATTATCCGGAGAACCAATAGGAGTGAATATGAAGGATCCACGCATCGTCACCGTAACCGGAGCTGCGGGCAACATTGGCTACGCCCTCTTGTTCCGCATTGCCTCGGGAGCCGTATTTGGGGATGACACACCGGTGAAGCTCAACCTCCTGGAGATCCCGCAGGGCGTGCGTGCAGCCGAAGGTACCGCCATGGAGCTGCTGGATTCCGCATTCCCACTCCTTGACTCTGTGGATGTGTTCGACAGTGCGGATAAGGCTTTCGAAGGCTCTAACATGGCGTTCCTGGTTGGAGCTCGGCCGCGGACCGCTGGGATGGAGCGGGCCGATCTGCTCGAAGCCAATGCTGGCATCTTTGGCCCGCAGGGACGTGCCATCAACGACCATGCGGCTGAGGACATCCGCGTGATCGTGGTGGGCAACCCCGCCAATACGAATGCGGTCATTGCGCAGAACGCGGCCCCCGACGTTCCCGCGGACCGCTTCACATCCATGCTCCGCTTGGATCAGAACCGCGCGATGGCGCAGTTGGCGGCGAAGACGGATGCTCTGGTTCGTAACGTGGAGAATGTCGTGGTGTGGGGCAACCACTCCGCTGACCAGTACCCCGATGTCTCTTACGCGACCGTAAACGGGGTGCCCGCGGACGAGCTGGTCTCGGAGGAATGGCTGGCTGACTACTTCCGTCCCACCGTTGCGAAGCGGGGTGCGGCCATCATCGAAGCTCGCGGCGCATCATCTGCGGCCTCGGCTGCATCGGCCGCCATTGACCACATGCACGACTGGGTAAACGGAACCAAGGAAGGCCAATTCGTCACGGTCGGAGCGTATTCCGATGGCACCCATTACGGGGTCCCGAAGGGACTGTCATTCGGGTTCCCGTGCATCTCCGTGGACGGTCAGTACCAAATCGTCGATGGGCTGGAAGTCAGCGAGGCAACCCGGGCTGGAATCGAACATAACATCGCGGCTCTTGAGGACGAGTACAACGCCGTCAAGGCGATGGGCTACATAAAGTAGCATTCGGGTAGAATGGTTGAGGCCGGGGCGTCAAAGCGCCCCGGCCTCAAGCTGTCATCAGGACGAGATGTTCGTTAGGTGTCTATACTTATTGCTCTTGTCGGGAAAGGAAGTTCATGGCAGATGCGCAACGCGACCGTGCCGTACTGCGCGCCGCGCACCTCTACTTCCTGGATGGCCTGACACAGGCCGCAACTGCGGATCGCCTGGGTTGCACGCGGTGGACGGTGGGTCGGCTCCTGAAAGAGGGAGAAGACAGCGGTGTCATTGACATCCGGATACGGCATCCTCACGCCCGGGTAAACAAGTTAGAAAAGGGCCTGCTCTCACACTTCCCAATTGTGGCCGCGCATGTGGTGAAGACTCAGCCGACCTCGGCGGCAACCCTGTCGTTGGTTGCAAGGACCGCGGCTGATTATTTGGCCGACCTTCGCCCTCGCCCGCGAAGCGTGGCTCTGGGTTGGGGACGGACGGTGGCTGCCACGGCGCGCGCGTTGCCGGAGGGGTGGAATCCCGGCGTTGTGGTGATGCGCGCCAATGCCGCTCCGAAGGATGTGGAGGAACTCCTGTCGAAAGGGCCAGCCCGGATTGCGGCGAAGAGCGGTCCTGGGAGGCTCGCCTCGTCTGCGCATCCCAAGGGACGGGACGGTCGCGGAAGGATCTCTGACGGGGACTTTGATGCTGCGGCTGAAGCTGAGGTTCTTGTCTACTCGCCTGGGGGGATTCCGACTTCGTCGCTGCTGGTGCGTGGTGGCCACGTGACTGAGGCGCAGCTGAGGTCCTTCTGGGATCAAGGTGCCCGTGCCAACATCCTCTGTCACATAGTGGACGGGGAGGGTGAGAACGTTGCGGAGACGCTCGAGAGTGACCGGATTGCCATCCCTCTGCATCAAATCCGGAAGATGAAGCATGTGGTGGTGGTGGGCGCCGGGGTGGACAAGGTGGAGCCGTTCAAGGCCGCGATGCAAGGCGGTTTGGCGACCGCCGTGGTGACCGACGTGAACACTGCCGAAGGTCTGCTTCAAAGCGTTGAGGGCTCTCAGATAGAGACACCGAAGGACTGATCAGGGGCGCTGCGAACTACAGTGGGCTAGTCGCGTGCGCGGCGCATGGCTAGAGAAAGTTCAGTGCGAATGTCCAGTTTGTACCAACCTTTGTCCGTAACAGACCCGGAGATCCATGAGGTGATCGAAGGGGAGCTAAGCCGTCAGCGCAACACGCTGGAGATGATCGCGTCGGAGAACTTCGTTCCTTTCGGCGTCCTCGAAGCTCAGGGTTCGGTGCTGACCAACAAGTACGCGGAAGGTTACCCTGGACGGCGCTACTACGGCGGTTGCGAATGGGTGGACATTGCTGAAGAACTCGCTATTCAACGGGCTAAGGACCTGTTTGGTGCGGACTACGTAAACGCGCAGCCGCACGCGGGAGCTCAGGCGAATGAGGCGGCGCTCATGGCCTTGGCGGAACCTGGTGACCGCATTCTCGGGCTGGAGCTCGCCCACGGGGGACACCTCACCCACGGGATGAAGATCAATTTCTCGGGCACGTTCTACGAACCCCACGCCTACGGTGTCGACCCCGAGACGTACCTGATCGACATGGAGAAGGTGCGCGAAAAGGCCCTGGAGGTTGAGCCGAAGGTCATCATTGCCGGATGGAGTGCATATCCGCGCCAGCTCGACTTCGCTGCGTTCCGGGATATTGCTGACGAGGTCGGGGCGTACCTCATGGTCGACATGGCGCACTTCGCCGGACTGGTGGCTGCTGGTCTGCACCCGAATCCGCTTCCCTACGCCGATGTGGTTACGACCACGGTCCACAAGACTTTGGGTGGACCTCGGTCTGGCATGATCCTCTCGGCCCGCGGGGACCAGTGGGGGAAGAAGCTCAACTCTGCGGTGTTCCCCGGCCAGCAGGGCGGCCCTTTGATGCACGCAGTTGCTGCCAAGGCGGTGGCGCTCAAAATCGCCGGTACGGAGGAGTTCCGGGAGCGGCAGGAACGCACGCTAAGGGGCGCGCAGATTCTTGCCGACCGGCTGCTGCAAGAAGACATGACCCAGCAGGGAATATCTGTTCTCACCGGCGGCACCGATGTGCACTTTGTGCTCGTTGACTTGCAAAACAGCCCCTTGAGCGGGGCGGACGGGGAAGACGTGCTGCACGCAGTGGGAGTCACAATCAACCGCAACGCTGTTCCCTTTGACCCTCGCCCTCCGCGGGTGACTTCTGGACTACGCATAGGAACGCCGGCGCTGTCGACCCGTGGGTTCCAAGACGAGGATTTTGTGGAGGTCGCCGATATCATCGCCACTACCTTGAAGGGCGCCGCAACCGGGGTCCTTGACACGGAGGCAGCGCGTAGCCGAGTCCTCGCGCTCACGGAGAAGTACCCGCTCTACCCGGCTTTGGACGACCTTGGGGTGATGGCGTGAAGTATCCCTGGCCCGGATCAACAGAGGAGAACCTGTCCAGCAAAGCCAGGCCTCTTAGCGGTACCGAGCTGGCCGCAGACTTGAAGGCACACCTGCGCGTGCGTCTCGAACAGCTGGCGGCTCACGGGATTCGGCCGGGACTAGCGACGATCCTGGTCGGTGATGACCCGGGTTCTCAGATCTACGTCGCGGCGAAGCACCGAGACTGTAGCGAAATCGGCTTGGCTTCCCGCGACATTCGACTGCCTGTCGACACAGGACAGGAAGCGCTCGAGGCCGTCATTCAGGAGCTGAATGATGATCCGACCTGCACGGGGATGATCGTTCAGCTTCCCCTCCCCAACCACCTTGATACTGAGCGGATCCTTCACGCGGTTAGTCCCGCGAAGGACGCGGATGGACTGCACCCCTATAACCTCGGACTGCTGGTGGAAGACGTGTCCGGGAAGTCAACCGCGCCGCAACCGTGCACTCCCAGGGGCGTCCTCGCTCTCCTACAGGCCGGCGGAGTGGAGCTGGACGGCGCCCGGGTCTGTGTGGTCGGTCGGGGTCTCACCGCCGGAAGGCCGCTGGGATTAATGCTGACTCAACGAAACATCGGAGCTACTGCAGTGCTCTGCCACACCGGCACCCGGGACCTTGCGGCGGAATTGCGTTCTGCCGATGTAATCGTCGCTGCGGCGGGAGTGCCTGGGCTTGTGGGTCCAAGGGATGTGAAACCTGGGGCCGCGGTGGTGGATGTTGGGGTTTCCCGGCGGGACGGGCGAATCGTGGGGGATGTCGCTCCCGGCGTGGAAGACGTCGCGGGGTGGCTGACACCCAACCCCGGGGGAGTGGGGCCGATGACACGCGTGATGCTGCTTGAGAACGTGGTGGCAGCCGCGGAGGCGCTGGCAAGCGACGCGTCCGGACGCTCCTAGAGGAACGCGATGGCCAAAGCTCAGTATTTCTCCGTTGCGTCCGTGAACGTCAACGGCATCCGGGCCGCTTTCCGTAAGGGCATGTCCGAATGGCTTACGCAAGCCGCTCCCGATGTACTTCTGCTTCAGGAGGTGCGGGCCGAAGAAGAGATCGCTTGCGATCTACTCGGGGAGGAATACGACACGATTGTCGAGCCGTCCAAGATCAAAGGGAGGTCTGGGGTGGCGGTCGCGGTCAGGTCGTCTTCGTCCGCTGTAGCGCTCGCGCCCGGCGGGGCCATCCAGAGGGGCCTGGCGGAAGACGAACCGCCTGTCGACTCGGGCCGCTGGCTGGAGGTCGATCTGCTGGTGCAAGGCGAGACTCCCATGACCGTCGTCTCCGCTTATTTCCACGCAGGTCAGGCCGGGCACCCCCGCCAGGACGCCAAGATGATGCACTTGGCCGCCATCGACAGGCGGATGGAGTCGCTGCTCGAACGCGAAAACGCCTTGGTATCTGGAGATTTCAATATCGTGCGCGGGCCCTTGGACATCAAGAACTGGAAGAGCAACCACAACAAGACGTCTGGCGTCCTGGACGAGGAGATCACGTACCTGAACGACTGGACGAAATCGGGATGGTCGGACGTAGTCCGGGCGCTGGCCGGGGAAAGGCAGGGTCCCTACTCTTGGTGGTCCATGCGGGGTAAGGCCTTCGACAATGACGCTGGTTGGCGCATCGACTACCACTTCTCCACGCCGCGCCTGAGTCGGGCAGCGCTCAGTTGCCGGGTCGACCGTGCGGCCTCTTGGGACACACGATTCTCAGATCATGCCCCCGTGGTGGTCGACTTCGCGTTGTGATCTCCGGAGGGGTCGGGACTCGTTGTGGGCGAGGACGAAGCGGTCGGGGTCTCTAAGGCCTCACGTACCCCCGCCTGATCCAAGAGATCCGCGATCTGCGGGTCGGCCTGATCCAGTCTGCGTGCTGGAATCAGGTCCCCGGTGACCGGGTGGTGTGGCCAGTTCAGAGTCACCGGGCTGTGCAAAGTCACGTAATTGGGCCGGGAGTTTCCAAGTACCTCTTCTGGCTTCAACTTCATCACAGCCGCCGGTGGATCAGCCATCCAAGCACAGATGTAGAGCGTGACGCGCGCGAGGATGTTAATCCACAGGAGCAAAGCGACAACGGTCGCTGCGGCTGCGATGACCGGGTTCTGAGACGCAGTCATCAGCGCCGTTCCACCGGAGCGGAGCAGCAGAGATGCCACGGCGAAGGTGACGGAGCCGATCACCATCGTCCTATGCGGAACCCGCACCCTGGAGACGAATCGCACCATCGCGTAGAACATTGCGAAGTCGATGATTGAGGGGAGCATTAGGCGGCCGATGTCGAACGCGACAGTGTCGACCACGCGCACCGTCTCCGGCCACACTGTGGTCACCCAGTTCTCGAAAGTCTGAGACAGGACAGACAGGAAGGCGGTGGCCAGCACCGCCAAGATCAACAGCAGGAGACCGAGGAAATACCTTACGTAGGCTTTGAGCATGAGGCCCGGGAAGTCCATGAGGCCAAACATCGCGCGGATGCCCTCAGTGGTGTAGCGGACAATCTGCATGGCGGAGACAGAGCCCAGGATCAGCGCAATCACGGCTGCGACAACACTGCCTGTGGTGGGGGCAACCTCGGACGGGTTGATGAGCCCCTCTACGCCGGTGCCGGGATCGGCCAGCAGGCCGGGGATGTAGTGGTTGACGGCGCTCACAACCAGGGTTTGGAAGTGGTCGTCGGCGGTAAAGAAGTGTGCGAATACGGACCACGCCACCGTCACCAGAGCGGCGATTGAGAATATCGCCATGTACGACATGCCGCCAGCTAACATCTGCCCGTCTTGGATGCCGTATCTGGTCAGGGCGCGGCCGATCCGGTGGTGCTGGTAGACACTGCCGACGGCCATGATTTTGTTCTTCAGTCCCGGGGTCTTCAGTGCGGGACCCAGATCAGCCAGAGTGGAACGTTGCTGCTCCACCGCGGTCAGTGCATATGCGTCTTCACCTCGCAGCGTCTCCGCTACTGGTTTCACCTGCTCCTTTGCGTGTTTCATCGATGGCCTCGTCTCACGAGGAGAAGTCGAACAGTGCGACGGAAGTGTAGGAACCGTCGGACTCCAAGCGGTCTAACCGGAAACCGGGTACGGTCCACTCAGCTTCGAACGAGGCCCCCAGTTCCAGTGCCTTCTCAAGGCGGTCTGTTTCCAGCCCCTGAGCAAGTGTGATGTGGGGGTGGTAAGGGAAACGCAACTGGTAGTCCAAAGGACCCGAGCGCACGTCGTCAGCCAGATACTCGCAGTGCCGCGTACCTTGCTCAATATTGAGGAAGACCACTGGGCTGACTGGGAGGAAACTCCCAGTTCCGTTCACGGAGATCTTGAACGGATGGTGCGTGCGAGCCACCTGGCGCAGGTGTTCGAACACTTCCTCACGTGCGTCGGCCGGTACGGCTAGCGGCGGCATCACCGTGACGTGCGCGGGGACTCGCGCCGCGGCTTCGTCACCCAGTGCCAGGCGCGCTTCGGTTATCTGGGAGACCCAGGGTTCGGGGACAGCGATGACGACTCCAAGCCAGTCTTCTGATTCGTCCCGGGAAGGTAGAAACATGGGTCCTTCCAGATAGGCGCCGGACGGGATTCCCGACGACAATGATCGGGCTGTTGGCAGTGTACCTGGCCGACAAGTTGCAAGTCGGTAAGCTTTGGCAGGTGACTTCGAACGAAACCTGGCTTCTTGTTGGCTTGGGAAACCCCGGCCTGCAGTACCGAAACACTAGGCACAACGTGGGAAGGGCTGTGGTGGAGGCTATGGCGGCCTCGGGCGGGGAGAAGTTTCGGAGGGACTCCTCCGGACTGATGGTTGCCGATCTCTTTGGTTCTTCCCCTCCGCGGCGGCTCGGCTACCTGGCGTACGCTACGACCTTCATGAACATCACCGGCCCTCAGGTTGCTGGCTTCATGCGGAAGATGAAGATAGCCCCTGCCTCGCTCCTGGTCATTCATGATGACTTGGATCTGTCAGCTCACCTTCTGCGGCTGAAAATGGGCGGCGGAGAGGGTGGACACAACGGGCTTCGTTCCATCACCGCGGCGCTCGGCAGCAAACACTATGGTCGCCTACGCATCGGGATTGGGCGCCCACCCGGCCGTATGGATGCAGCCACTTACGTGCTGAAGCCGATCCCAAAGGCTGAGCGCGGGGAATGGGCCGCGACCGAAGCAAAGGCAGGTGACGTCGCTCTGGACGTTGTGGTCCGCGGTTTTACACAGGCGCAGCAGGACCTTCATTCCCAAAACTAGACCGCAGGATCGGACATCCCCTGGTATGCAACTGACGGAACTACTTCCCGCCATCTCTCGCGACGACGCCCTGCGCGCCACCATTCCCACCATGGCCACGCCGGGAACAGGCACCCTAGTGCTGCCTGTGGGACTGCGACCTGCTGCCGTTGCTTTGGCTGCGCGGGAGCGTGCGAGGGCGGGGCTCGACTCTCCGCTGGTCGTGATCACATCGTCCGGGCGTAAGGCACAGACGTTCGCGCAGGCCGCGTCGGCGTGGGTGGAGGGCGTGACGGTGATGCCTTCCTGGGAGACGCTGCCCCACGAGCGGCTGTCGCCGCAGGTGGACACCATGGCCCAGCGCTCCACCGTGTTGCGCCGTCTGCTCCACCCAGAGCCCCAGGTCGCAGGTGCTGAGGCGATTCGGGTGCTCGTGGTGCCGGTGCGTACTTTCATGCAGCCACTGATTGCCGGCGTTGGAGAGATAGAGCCCGTCCGGGTGCAAGTCGGGGACACGGTGGACCCCAAGATGCTGCAGGAATCCTTGGTGGGTCTGGGGTATGAGTCCGTCGATCTGGTGGAGCGTCGCGGTCAAGTTGCTGTTCGCGGTTCCATCGTGGACGTGTTCGTTCCCACCTCTCCCCATCCGACACGCATAGACCTGTGGGGAGACGAAGTGGAGGAGATCCGCTTCTTCAACCTTTCCGACCAGAGAACGGTCGGGCTGGCCGAGGGCGGCCTTTGGGCTCCCCCCGCGCGCGAGCTGTTGCTGACCCCCCAGGTGCGCGCTCGGGCCCGCGAGCAGCAGGAGGTCCTGCCGGGGGCCGCGGAACTCTTGGAGCTGGCGTCGGAGGGAATCTACGCCCCCGGCCTGGAAGCGCTTGCTCCCTCCCTGGTCGGTGGTATGGAAAATCTCCTTGACCTCCTTCCAAGTGACTCACTGTTCATCCTCGACGAGCCGGAAAAAGTGTTCGCGCGCGCGGAAGACCTCCTGGCCACCGCCGAAGAATTCCTTTCTGCTGCCTGGGGTGCGGCTGCGGCGGGCGGAACCATTCCTCTCACAGCCCGCTCGGCCTCGTTCGTCCCGTTGCCCGCACTTTGGGGGAAAGGGGATGGGCGCGCGTGGTGGAACTTCACCTCGCTCACGCCGCCGGAGTTGGCGGGCCAGGAGGAGGAGCCCGGGGAGCGTTCGTCCTCGCCCGCGGTCGAGGCAGCTCAGCCGGTGGTCGCCGGTCCGCGCCTGGCCCGGGTTGGGGCGCGGGAGGTCAGGCCGTACCGGGGACAGTTCGAGCAGGCGACCAGAGACCTATCGGAGCTCTCGCACGAAGGCTGGCGTCTACTGGTGACGGTGCCCGCCCTCGGAGCCGGACGTCGGATAGTCGAGGTGTTGCGGAGCAACGACGTTGTGGCTCGGGTCGAAGACAGGGCTGAGGAACAGGCTCCCGGGGGAATCGTTGAGGTTCTGATCGCCCCCGGGAACGCGGGTTTTGTGATGACCAGCCAGCAACTGGCCGTCGTCACCGAATCCGATCTAACCGGACGCGCTGGCGCGAGTACCCGCGATATGAGGAAGTTGGCGTCGAGACGCAAGAAAGGCATTGATCCTCTGTCTTTGAGGGTCGGGGACTACGTGGTTCACAGCCAGCATGGGATCGGAAAGTTCCTGGGCATTGAAACGCGGGTGACCGGAAAGGGTGAAGAGAGAGTCCAGCGTGACTACTTGGTGATTGAGTATCAGGCGGCGCGCCGCGGCCAAGCGGGGGACACCTTGTACGTGCCCACGTCTTCCCTTGACCAGATCTCCTCGTACACCGGTTCGGATGCGCCCAAGCTCTCAAAAATGGGCGGGGCCGACTGGGCCAAGACGAAGCAGAAGGCCCGCAAAGCGGTCATGGAGATTGCCGCGGAACTGGTGCGCCTGTATGCGGAGAGGGCCAAGACCCGAGGACACGCATTCTCTCCGGACACGCCGTGGCAGAGGGAGCTGGAGGACGCTTTTGAGTACGTGGAGACGCCCGACCAGCTCGCGACTATTGACGAGGTCAAAGCGGACATGGAGAAACCCATGCCCATGGACCGGCTTCTGACTGGAGACGTTGGCTACGGGAAAACAGAGGTCGCGGTGCGGGCGGCTTTCAAAGCAGTCCAAGACGGCAAACAGGTGGCCCTCCTGGTTCCCACGACGCTGCTGGCCCAGCAGCACTACGACACCTTCGCGGAGAGATACGCGGGTTTCCCGGTCAAGGTCGCGCAGCTGTCGAGGTTCACCACGCCCTCGGAAGCTGCGAAGGTGAAAGAGGGTCTGAGGGACGGAACCGTGGACGTCGTCATTGGAACCCACACTCTGCTGACGGGTTCCGTGCAATTCAAGGACCTGGGCCTGGTGGTGGTTGATGAGGAGCAGAGATTTGGAGTTGAGCACAAAGAAACACTGAAGGCACTTCGAACCAACGTCGACGTGCTGAGCATGTCAGCGACGCCGATCCCTCGAACTTTGGAGATGGCGGTGTCGGGGATCCGGGAGATGTCGGTGCTCCAGACGCCCCCCGAAGAGAGACAGCCGGTGCTCACCTTCGTCGGGCCTCACTCGAACGCGCAGGTGGCGGCAGCGATCCGGCGTGAGCTGCTCCGCGACGGGCAAGTGTTCTACGTGCACAACCGGGTGGAGTCAATCTCAAGAGTCGCAAAGCAACTCCAGGAGCTGGTCCCCGAGGCCCGCATCCGCGTGGCTCACGGCAAGCTGTCCGAGGCGGAGCTGGAACGAGTGATCGTAGACTTCTGGAATCACGAATTTGACGTGCTTGTTTCCACGACCATCGTTGAAACCGGCTTGGACATTTCCAACGCGAACACGCTCATAGTGGACCGTGCCGACACATTCGGTCTGTCGCAGCTGCACCAGTTGCGTGGACGTGTTGGGCGAGGGCGGGAGCGCGCCTACGCGTATTTCCTCTACAACACGGACAAGGCCCTGTCGGAAACCGCCCTCGAACGCTTGCGGACAATAGCAACGAACACGGACCTAGGTTCGGGGCTTGCCATCGCCCAGAAGGACCTCGAGCTCCGTGGGGCGGGGAACCTGCTGGGGGGTGCGCAGTCCGGCCACATTGAGGGCGTGGGTTTTGATCTCTACGTGCGCATGGTTTCGGAGGCTGTGGCAGCGTTCAAGGGAGAGGCCGTGGCGGACAACAGCGACGTCCGGGTCGAACTTGCGGTGGATGCACACCTGCCCGAAACGTACGTGCCTGGGGAACGACTGAGGCTGGAGACATACGGACGAATTGCGGCTATCACAGACGATGATTCGGAAGTGGAGTTGCGCGAAGAGCTTGTGGACCGCTTCGGGCCCATTCCACGTGAGGTCGAACTGATGATCGCGATAGCGCGGCTCCGGGAGAAGCTGCGGGCTTTGGGCGTGACCGAGATGATCACGCAGGGCCGGTTCCTGCGCATCGGTCCCGTGCAACTGCCAGAGTCGAGGGCACTTCGATTACAAAGGCTGTATCCGGGAACGGTGATCAAGCCGGCCGTGCGGCAGATCCTTGTCCCTCTGTCTCGCCCGCGCATGAGCGAGGACGAAGCCCTGAAGGATGAGGCCCTCCTCGACTGGGTGGACAAGCTCATGTCGGTGCTCACGGCGCCAATCGCCCGTGCGAAATGAAGCGGAGCGGCGAGTGGGGACGGCCGGTTTCCGCGTTCCCGTGGTCGGATGAGTGCCGATGGCATGCCGTACACTGAGATACGGATTTTCCTCTAGGGGGCGAAGTGGCGAAGGCCTACAGATCTCGACGTATAAGCAGAACCATTGCCGTTGTTGCACTGGCGTCGGCGGCAGGATTGGGACTATCTGGATGCGGGGCATCGGGAAGCCCGGGAGCCGCCTTCATCGTGAACGGTGAGAGCTTCTCAGAGCGGGATCTGACGGACACGGTGGAGCAGTGGACAATTATTGCCGGCGCCGAAGTCCCTCGCGATGAGATGGTCAACTATTTGGTGCAGACTAACCTGCGCCTTCAAGCCGCCGAGTCCGTTGGGATAGTCCTGTCGGATGAGGAAGTGCAACAGACCCTGGATGGGATGCTGGCAGAAGCGGACACGACGCTGACCGCCAGTGAGATCGTGCGGCCCATACGTGACCTATTCCGCGACCTGTTGTTTGTGAATACGGTGCGTGACGGCGAAGTGTCCGACGCTCAGATTGAGGAGCTGGACGCTTTCATCGCGGACTCGACCGTGACAGTCAATCCGCGTTACGGCACCTACGCGGATGGGGCCGTGGAGGCCCCCGGAGACCTGGGTTCAGCCATTGGCGGGTCCGTATAAGAAACCGAAGACGCTGACTCAGCGTCCTGATGACCCACTGGACAACCACAGCAAATAAGGAGATACACCGTGGCAATGATCGAAGACATCGAAGCACGCGAGATCCTGGACTCCCGCGGCAACCCGACGATTGAGGTGACCGTCTACCTCGAAGACGGTGCAGAGGGAACCGCAGGCGTCCCATCCGGAGCCTCCACGGGCGCGTTTGAGGCAGTGGAACGCCGCGACGGGGATGAGAGCCGGTACATGGGCAAGGGCGTCCAGGACGCCGTGGATGCTGTTGCCGAGGTGTTGGCGCCGGAGATCATCGGGCTGGACGCGCGTAACCAGCGCGAAATCGACCGCGTGATGGTTGAGATCGACGGTACCCCGAATAAGGGCAAGATCGGCGCGAACGCGATCCTGGGTGTTTCTCTGGCCGTGGCCAAGGCTGCTGCCCAGTCCGCCGAGCTGGAGCTTTTCCACTACCTGGGCGGACCGAACGCGCACGTGCTTCCCGTGCCGATGATGAACATTCTGAACGGTGGTTCCCACGCGGACACCAACGTGGACATTCAGGAGTTCATGATCGCCCCCATCGGCGCGCCGTCGTTCCGTGAGGCGCTTCGCATGGGCGCGGAGGTCTATCACACGTTGAAGGCCGTAATCAAGGAACGTGGACTCTCCACCGGACTGGGTGATGAGGGTGGCTTCGCGCCGAACCTCGACTCAAACCAGGCAGCCTTGGACCTCATCGTGGAAGCGATCGAGCGCGCGGGTTACAAGCCGGGCGAAGACGTCGCTTTGGCCCTGGACGTTGCCGCCACCGAGTTCTTCGAGGACGGTTCGTACCAGTTCGAAGGTGAGCCTCGCTCGACCGAGTACATGATCAACTACTACGAGAAGTTGATTTCGGACTACCCGCTGGTCTCCATTGAGGACCCGCTGTCGGAAGATGAGTGGGATGCCTGGAAGGAGCTCACTGACGCTGTGGGAGACCGCGTACAGCTTGTCGGTGATGATCTGTTCGTAACGAATCCGGCTCGCCTGGCTCGTGGCATCGAGTCTGGCACTGCGAACGCTTTGCTGGTGAAGGTGAACCAGATTGGGACTCTGACGGAGACCCTGGAAGCCGTGGAGGAAGCTCACCGCAATGGCTACCGCACCATGACTTCGCACAGGTCGGGTGAGACAGGTGACACCACTATCGCTGACCTGGCCGTGGCAACGAACTCCGGTCAGATAAAGACCGGCGCTCCCGCCCGCAGCGAACGCGTGGAGAAGTACAACCGACTTCTGAGGATTGAGCAGGACTTGGGCGCGGATTCCGCATATGCGGGCCGCAGCGCATTCCCCCGATTCAAGGGCTGATGCAAAGCTAAGCACCGGAGGGGCCCCTACACCGCGCGGCTGGGTGTGGGGGCCCCTTGGTGTGGTGACCTTGTAGTTCCGGAATGATCGGCGAAGATAAAAGCATGAACGTTACCCCCACCCCTCCGGGCAGGCCGCGCGCCCGCGCGCTGCTTGATGCGGAGGCTCAGCAGAGGGTGGGTGATGCGCCACGAAGCACACCTCGAGGCCAAGGCAAGAAAGACGGGAAGGCAGCGTCGTCCTCGCCGTCGTCCTCGGGCGGAGGCGCACGCGCCAAGAGAAGCTGGCGGCGCCCCGCTGGTTCTGGGGCTGCAAACGCCCCGTCTAAGGGGTCGGGGCCGAAGGTTCGTGTCCACTCGCGTCCGGAGCCCATTCGGTGGTCGATTGGCGGCTTGAACATTTCGGTCCGTTTCCTAGTGGCGCTGGCCATTGTGGGGGTCCTTTTGGCGACTTTGGTTCCACTGGGGTTGCAGTGGATGAAGCAGGAGCAGTCCTACCGGTCAGTTCTCCAGGATGTCGCCTCGGCTCAGGAGCAGAACGAAGAGATGCGCGACCAGTTGGACCTGTGGAATAACGAAGACTATGTGGCTGCACAGGCTCGGGATCGGCTGGGGTACGTGCGCCCAGGCGAGACCCAATTCGTCGTCACGGACGCCCCTGCGGAGCAAAGCCAGTCGGGCGAAGTAAAAGAGAAGTCCGCTGGGCCGGAGAAGCCGTGGATGTGGACTGTTTTGGAGAACCTTCGGGACGTTGACGCGCCGCCGACAACCGTGGGGCTTCGTGAGGAAGAAGGGGAAGGGACAGAGTGAAGCCGTCAACACCGTGGTCGCAGGCCGACAGAGAAGCGGTAGCCGCGGACCTGGGTCGGACGCCTCGCGGAGTTGTCGGGGTTGCAGCCAGACGCGCGGACGGCAGGCCCCTCGTCGTTGTTACACCTCCCCGATTGCCCAGCGGCGCTCCGTTTCCCACGCTCTACTACCTGACTGACTCCGCGTTGGCCGCAGCATGTTCTCGCCTTGAAGCGGAGCATTTCATGGAAAAACTTGCGGCTCGGCTGGATACGGAACCTGAGTTTCGCCAGGCATACGAGGCCGCTCATGAGGACTACCTGGCTCGCAGAGCCGAAGTCGGGCAGGAGTGTCGAACCGGGGACGTGCCGGAAATCGACGGGTTCAGCGCCGGTGGAATGCCTACTCGTGTCAAGTGCCTCCACGCCCTCGTCGGCCATTCTCTGGCGGTTGGCCCCGGCGTCAATCCAGTGGGGGATGCTGCCCTGGAGGAGATCGGCCGTCGAAGAATGGCTTCCGAATCGCTCGAGGGATCGCCTTGGGCTGTTTCTTCGGTCGAAAGGCGCTCAGCCATTGACTGCGGCACGAACTCGATTCGCTTGCTCATCGCAGATGTTACTGGCGGGCCTGCCTGGGAGCTGGAGGACGTGGAGCGCGACATGGTCATTACCCGCCTGGGAGCGGGAGTGGACAGCACGGGGAAGCTGGCCCAGGACGCTATAGCCAGGACAGTCGAAGTTGCTCGCGTCTACGCGGATCGCATCCGACGGGCCGGCGCTGAAGCTCCACGAGTCGTGACTACGTCCGCCACCCGCGACGCATCGAATCGCGAGGTATTTCGCCAGCAGATGATGGCAGCAACGGGGGTTGAACCGGAGGTTATCACCGGCTCAGAGGAGGCGAGGCTGTCGTATCTGGGCGCACTCTCTTCCCTCCCCGCGGGCCTGGAAGCGCCGTTTTTGGTGGTTGACATCGGCGGCGGTTCCACTGAGTTCGTGCTCGGCGGGACCAGTGTCGAGCAATCCATTTCTGTGGACATGGGATCGGTGCGTGTCACCGAGAGATTCGGCCCGGAACCGTGGACAGCAGAAAAGACAGCTTCAGCGAGGGCATGGATAGACCACGTACTCGACCGCGTGGAGGGGGAAGTGGACCTGTCTAGGGCCCGCACTCTGGTGGGCTTGGCGGGAACGGTCACGTCCCTGGCCGGGTGGATCTTTGACGTGAAGGAGTACTCACCTGAGGTGACGCACGGCTCGGTGCCCGGGGCGCAGCGTTGGCAGGAGGCCTTGAGGTTCTTCGTTGAGGCGCCCGTGGAGGTGAAGCAGCGCAGTGCGGCTGTGCCAGCGGGACGGGCTGACGTGATCGCCGGAGGCGCGCTGATATGGGAGCGCATCCTTGTTCGCTTGGGGATTCTTGCCGAGGCTGGCGGAGGCGTTCGGTCTGGAGCGCCACAGGTAACTCCCACGTTGGGACCGCGCGCGGACGACCTGCCTGTGGTTGTTTCCGAGCACGATATTCTAGATGGGCTTGTTATGGCGCCACACCCCTAGGCGTCCCTGCGCCTGCCCCCGTAGCCCAATGGCAGAGGCAACCGACTTAAAATCGGTAAAGTGTCGGTTCGAGTCCGACCGGGGGCACTGTTTCCGCAGTTCGCAGGACACGGCGTCACCTTGCGGGTGCCACCT
>CAYFQC010000018.1:0-27334 GCA_964345155.1 uncultured Actinomyces sp. | reverse complement strand
CGGATCCGCTGACTCGCGTCCACCGGCCAGAGCGGCCGGTGCTAGAGTCCCAACAGCACAACAGTGCACGGACGGCAGTTCGAAGGATTATGAGCTCATGACGCAACCAACCCCGCCGATCAGGACCCGCAGGCCCGCGCCCACTACCAAGAAGCAGCTCTCGACCGGAGCCAAAATCGGGTTCACCCTCCTGGCGGTGCTGGTGGTTAGCGCAGTTGCCATTGCCGCCACTGTCGGCTGGTTCGTCATGAGGGTGTCCAGCAGCTACGACAAGAACACCGAGGTCCTCCCACAGTCACAGGTCTTCCCCGACGAGCAGAGCCGCCCCGCCGAGCGTACAGACGAAGCGCAGACGATCCTTCTAATCGGCTCGGACACCCGCGGAGAGATCGACAAGGACAACCTGGATGGCCCTCAAGACGGGCGCTCTGACGCGCTGATGCTGGTCCATATACCCGCGGACCGCTCCGAGGTGTACTTCATTTCGGTCATGCGCGACTCTTGGGTGGACATCGAAGGCCACGGGGAAGCGAAAATCAATGCGGCAATGGCCTACGGCGGCGTGCCACTGGCAGTCCAGACCATGGAGAGCCTCATCGGAACCCGAATCAACGAGGTGGCGGTCATAGACTTCCAAGGGTTTGAGGATCTGACGAATGCGCTGGGCGGAGTGACCGTCACCAACACTGTCGCGTTCGAATCGGGCGGCTCCACCTTCCCCATCGGAGACATCACTCTCAACGGGGAGGAAGCACTCCGCTTTGTGCGCGCTCGAAAGAACTTTGCTGACGGGGACTACCAGCGTGTGCGCAACCAGCAGGCCTATATGAAGGCCGTCGCGAAGCGGCTCATTTCTTCGGACACCCTGAAGAACCCGACAAAGCTCATTGCAGTTGTCGACTCCATCTCCCCATACCTCGCGGTCAGTGAGGGACTCACCTCCCAGTACATCTTGAACATGGCCACCAGCCTCCGAAACATTCGGACCTCCGACCTCGTGTTCATCACAGCGCCGACAACCGGCGTCGGGACCTCCGCCGATGGTCAGTCCATCATCCTGCTGGATCCCGAAGGAATGGAAGAACTCAAGCACGCCTTCGAAACCGACACGCTTGACGAGTACGTTGCCGCCCAAGAGGGCTGATTGGGCGGATGGACAGACTCGCAGGCCCAGTCAAGCACCACGACTGGGGGTCGACGGACAAGATTCCCGCCTTCACCGGCCAACCAGGCGACGGGCGCCCGTGGGCGGAACAGTGGTTCGGTGCTCACCCACTGGGCCCAGCCGTCACCCCAGAGGGCGACTTGCCTTCTCTGATCGCTCGTGATCCCGGTGGGATGCTCGGGGCTTCCACCCGCTTCGCCTTCGGGGACTCCCTCCCCTACCTGGTGAAGCTGATAGCCCCGGCCCGCGCCCTTTCGCTTCAGGTCCACCCGGGCAGATCCCTAGCGGCAGAAGGGTTCGCGCGTGAGTCGCGCTCTGCCGTGCCCGTAGGGGATCCAAACCGTGTCTTCCAGGACACCACCCACAAACCCGAGATGCTCTACGCGCTCACCCCTTTTGAGGCCCTAGTCGGCTTCTGCGTACGTCGCCAGGCCGGGCAGCGCCTGGAAGGCCTGGATTGTGCCCTCGCAACCAGGTTGTCGCGAAGGCTCCGCCTCGCCGCGGGACGGGGGGTGAAGCCCGTGGTCTCCTGGCTCCTGGACCCCGAGGATGGGCCGACACCTGAAGATGTGGCAGAGTTTGCAGCCGCCTGCCAGGAGCGTCTCCTAAGTGGGCACTCCCCGGAGGAAGAGATAGACCAGGCTGTGGTGCGCCTCCAGCAGCAGTACCCTGGCGATCCCAGCCTGCTCCTCGCCTTCCTCATGAACTCACTGCAGATAGACCCAGGGGAAGCCCTGTTCATCCCCACTAGGACCGTCCACTCCTACCAGTCCGGCCTCGGCCTGGAGGTCATGGCAAACTCCGACAACGTGATTCGCGCAGGCTTGACCAGCAAGCACGTCGACAGACAGCTGTTCTTGGACACGGCCTCCTTCGACGGGGTTCCCCCCACCCGTATCGCCCCGGAGCAGCCCACGCCCGGCATCCACCTGTTCCGTTCCCCCGTGGAAGATTTCGAACTGACCGTCGCCGATGTGGGGGGCGAGGGCGAACCCCAACCGCTGGTTCTTCCTGGCACTGGCCCACGCACCCTCGTCGGGTTGAGAGGTCAGGTCGAAGCGATGACACGAGCGGGCAGCGTCGTCCTCGCCCAGGGGCAGGCAGCATTCGTGCCCGATTCGGACGGACCCGTGTTGCTACGCGGGACGGGGGCGCTGGCGCAGGTGTCAGTCCCTTAGAACGCCACTGTCACGTGGATCAGGACTAGGCCAGCTGATACATCCAATGGTGGCGGTCGGCAATGGTGCCCCGCTGGATGCCGCTCAACTCCTCGAAGATGGTGTGAGTGAGTTCGTCGCCCTTGATGGTCACGTCGAAGCCCTCTCCGGCCAGGCGCCCAATGGGGGTGACGATGGCGGCGGTTCCGCAAGCGAACATCTCCGCGACCTCTCCTTCCTCTATGGCCTCGATCAGCCACTGAAGGGGGATCGTCGTCTGTTCCACTTGGATGCCGCGGTCGGCGAGAAGCTGGATTATGGCGGCGCGAGTCCCGCCTTCAAGAATGGTGCCCGTCAAACGAGGCGTCAGAACGCCGCCGTCTTTCTTGACGACAAAAACATTCATGCCCCCTAGTTCTTCCAGGTTGGTGGAAGTCCGGGCATCGAGATAGCAGACCTGATCGAAACCCTTCTCTGCGGCAACGATCTGCGGTAGCAGGCTGGAGGCGTAGTTACCTCCAGTTTTCGCGTCACCCGTCCCTCCCGGTGCGGCCCGGTTGTACTCTCCGGTTACCCAGATGGACACCGGGCTGAGGCCGTTCTTGAAGTAGGGTCCTACGGGTGAGCCGATGGCCACGTACTTGTAGTGGTGTGCGGGACGCACGCCCACAAATGGCTCATCCGCGATCATGAACGGACGCAAGTACAAGGCGGAGTTAGGTGCCGCAGGGACCCACCTTTCGTCTGCCCGGACCATCTGGACGAGTGAGCCGATGAAGTCCTCCAGGGGAATCTCAGGCATTGCCATGCGTCGAGCCGACTGGTTGAGTCTGGCGGCATTGAAGCCTGGGCGGAAGGTCCAGATGGTTCCATCCTCCCGGCGGAACGCTTTTAGGCCCTCGAAAATCTCCTGCGAGTAGTGCAGAACCGCCGCGGCCGGAGACAGGGGCAGGTTGCCGTAGGCCTCTACCCGGCGATCGTGCCAGCCCTTATCCACAGACCAGTCCGCAACAGCCATGTAGTCTCCGAAGGCCTCCCCAAAGGCGAGCGCGTCCATGGCTTGCCGGTATTCTTCCTCCGGGGTTAGCTCTCCGCGCGGAATGACTGGGAATCGCGCGGCCGCCTCATCCGCGTCGGGCAGAACCTGGGCGCTGACCGTCTCTTGAAGCTTGGTCTGCGGGCTACCCGCACTGCTGTCGGACATTTTGTGACCCTTTCGTCTGCGAAACAGGCACTCACGGTTGGTCGGCTAAGCGATGTCGCCAGCTGTAAGCACCTGGCTATTTTAGTTCTGCGAGGACCGCGTCGCCCACGGCTTCCGTGCTGCGACCCACAGCCTCTTCCGGGTTGCGAGCCCGCCACGCCATGTCGGCGTCGATGGCGCGTTGAACGGCGTCGGCCGAAGCGTCCAAACCGGCGTTGCGCAGGAGGAGTTCGGCCGAGGCTATTGCCGCAATCGGATCGGCGACCCCGCGTCCAGCGATGTCGGGAGCGGAGCCATGGACGGGCTCGAACATGGATGGGAACGCGCCCTCGGGGTTGATGTTGCCGGAGGCGGCCAAACCGATGCCACCGGTTATCGCCCCGGCCTCGTCGGTGATGATGTCACCAAATAGGTTGTCCGTAACGATCACGTCGAAGTCTTGGGGGTGGGTGAGCAGGTGGATGGTAACCGCGTCGATGTGTTGGTAGTCCACGGCAACCTGGGGGTATTCGGCGCCGACCTGGTCGGCCAAGCGCTTCCACAAGCCTCCGGCGTGTACGAGGACGTTCATCTTGTGAACCAAGGTCAGGTGCTTCGCCGGGCGTGAGGCAGCCAGGTTGAACGCATAGCGCAACACCCGCTCCACGGCGAACGCAGTGTTCACGGAAACCTCAGTGGCTATCTCCTGCTGGGTTCCCTGACGCACTGCTCCGCCGTTGCCGACGTAGAGACCCTCTGTGCCCTCGCGGACAACGATGAAGTCGATCCCTTCGGGATTCGCCAAAGGAGAGGCCACCCCGGGGTAGTGCTTGGCTGGCCGAAGATTCACGTACTGGTCGAAGGCGAAGCGTAGCTTGAGGAGGAGTCCGCGTTCCAGGACGCCGGGCTTCACCCGCGGGTCCCCAACGGCCCCCAGGAGAATGGCGTCAAAACCAGCGAGGGCGTCCAAGTCGCCCTCGTCCAGGATGTGCCCATCTCTTAGGTAACGGTCGGCACCCAGGTCGAAGGATTCGGTGGCCAGCTCCGTGCCAGACCCGGCCAGAGCCGCTTCGAGCACGCGCAACGCTTGCGCAGTAACTTCTTTGCCGATTCCGTCGCCCGCGATGACCGCAACTCTCAACACGCTCACGCGCTTCCCTTCTTCTTTTGAAATGACGATGTAGAAACAGTTGGTGCCCACCGGGGCGGTGGGCACCAACTGTCTTGCCTTTAGCGGGCGGCGCTTCCATCCACGTAGTCGTCTGCCTGCTTGGTCCAGCCGAACTGCTTGCGCAGCTTCTGTCCCGTGGCCTCAATCGGGTGGGACTCTCCCTCGGCTCGCAGCGCCTTGAACTCCTGTCCCCCGTTGTCCTGGTCCGCGATGAACCTGCGCGCGAAGGTGCCGTCCTGGATGTCCGCAAGGACCTCCTTCATGGCCGTCTTCACCGGCTCCCCGATGACGCGCGGGCCGGAAACGTAGTCCCCGTATTCCGCGGTGTCGGAGATAGACCACCGCTGCTTCGTGATCCCGCCCTCCCAGATCAGGTCCACAATGAGTTTCATTTCGTGGAGCACCTCAAAGTAGGCGATCTCAGGCTGGTAACCCGCCTCGACCAGAGTTTCGAATCCGGACTGGATCAGGTTGGAGACACCACCGCAGAGGACGGCCTGCTCACCGAACAAGTCAGTTTCCGTTTCCTCCGTGAACGTCGTCTCGATGACCCCGGCCCGCGTGGCGCCGATCGCCTTCGCGTAAGACAGAGCCAGTGGCCACGCCTCCCCGTCCGCGTCATGTTCCACAGCGACGATCGCAGGGATCCCCTGACCTTCCAGGTAGGACTCGCGGACCTTGTGGCCCGGACCCTTGGGAGCGACCATGCAAATGTCATGGGTTTCATCCGGTTCGATGTATCCAAAGCGGATGTTGAAGCCGTGAGCGAAGAACAGGGCTGCCCCCGGCTTCAAGTTCGGCGCGATCTGGTCCGCGTAGACAAATCTCTGATACTGGTCTGGAACCAGGATCATCACCACGTCACCTTGGGACACGGCATCGGCGACGTCGGCCACAGCGAGGCCAGCCGCCTCAGCCTTCTCCCAGGAGGGAGAGCCGGGGCGGAGCCCCACGACCACGTCGACGCCGGAGTCCTTGAGGTTTAGCGCGTGGGCGTGGCCCTGGGAGCCATACCCGATGATGGCAACTTTCTTGGAACGAATGAGATCCAGGTCCGCATCGTCCTCGTAGTAAATCTTGGCCACTATCTCTCCTTAATCTGGTCGGTCAAAGACCGCGGGCTGCGGCTGAGCGCAACCGCACCTGATTGAACAATTTCCTTGACACCGTAGGGTTCCAACGCCTCCAGCAGGGCTTCCAGCTTTCCACGGGAACCTATGGACTCAATGATCACCGTGTCGCGAGCGACGTGGATGACATGCGCGCGGAACAGGCTAACAATCTCCAGCACACTGGTGCGCGTGTGGTCGTTGGCCGTCACCTTCAGCAAAAGAAGACGCCTCTCAACCGACTCCTGCGGGGGTAGCTCCACCACTTTGAGCACGTTCACCAGTTTGTTTAGCTGTTTCGTTACCTGTTCCAGGGGCGAGGACGCGGCGTCGACGATGATCGTCATGCGGGAGATATCGGCGCGCTCAGTCTCTCCAACTGTCAGCGACTTGATGTTGAAGGCTCTTCGGGCGAAAAGCCCGGCGACGCGAGTTAGGACACCTGGTTTGTTCTCCACCAGAACCGCAAGGGTGTGTAGTTGCTCAGTCATGCTCACTCGTCCTCGTCCCAGATCGGCGCCATGCCACGGGCAAAGCGGATGTCGTCATTAGAAACGCCGGCGGCCACCATCGGCCACACCATGGCGTCTTTGGAAACTCGGAAGTCAATCAGGACGGGCCGGTCGTTGATCGACAGCGCCCAGTTGATTGCCTCGTCGACCTCCTCTTCCTTCCGCACGCGTCGCGCCGGGATCGAGTAGGCCTCAGCCAACGCAACGAAGTCTGGGACCTGTCTGTCAGCGTCCTGATCGTTGAGGTTGGTGTTGGAATAGCGCTGGTTGTAGAAGAGGTTTTGCCACTGGCGGACCATGCCCAGCACAGAGTTGTTGATCAGGGCAATCTTCACTGGGGCCCCGTTTGTCACAGCGGTTGCCAGCTCCTGAACCGTCATCTGCAGCGAGCCGTCGCCGTCCACTACCCAAACCACAGAGTCTGGGTTGGCGACCTTCGCGCCGATTCCCGCCGGTAGTCCGAAACCCATGGTGCCTAGGCCCGCGGAGGTGATGAGATGCCGTGGTTCTTCCATCTCGAGGAACTGTGCCGCCCACATCTGGTGCTGGCCGACGCCCGTGGAATAGATTGCGCTGGGCCCCGAAAGAGCCGACAGGCGAGTGAGCACGTACTGGGGGGCGAGAAGTCCGTCTCCGGACTCCTGCCAGCCCAGGGGGTAGGAGTCCTTGAGCCGGTTCAGATACCTCCACCAGCCCGCCAAGTCCTCCTTGTAGTTGGAAGGCAGGGCCTGCGGCAGGGCCGCGTTCAAACTCTTCAGAACGTCCTTGAGATCTCCGACGATCGGGATGTCCGCCGCGCGGTTCTTGGAGATCTCCGCGGCGTCGATGTCGACGTGGATTACCTTGGCTCGCGGGGCGAAAGTATCAAGGCGGCCAGTCACGCGGTCGTCAAAACGCGCGCCCAGCGAAATTACCAAGTCGGCACGCTGGAGAGCGCCAACGGCAGCGACAGTTCCGTGCATGCCGGGCATTCCAAGCGCGTGCGGGTCTGAGTCGGGGATCGCGCCCCGAGCCTGCAGCGTCGTCACGACGGGGGCGTCCGTCAGCTCCACCAGGGCGGCAAGATCATCCCAGGCACCACTGCGAATCAGTCCTCCGCCCACGTACAAGACGGGAGCGTTCGACTCGGCAATCGCTGCTGCGGCTGCGCGAACTTGCTTCTGGCTGGGTTTGCCCGGGACCCTGTACCCCGGTATCTGTAGCTTCGGCGGCCAGGAGAACTCCAGTTCGCCCACCTGAGCGTCCTTGGTGACGTCGACGAGGACGGGGCCGGGGCGCCCGGTGCCCGCAATGTAGAAAGCTTCCGCAATCCGAGCAGGTACTTCTTCGGAATGGGTCACCAAGAATGAATGCTTCGAAATCGGCATCGAAGCGCCGACAACATCTGCCTCCTGGAACGCGTCTGTGCCCATCATGGAGGCGCTCACCTGTCCGGTTATCACAACGATGGGAACCGAGTCCAAGTTCGCGTCCGCCAGCGCGGTCATCACGTTCATCGCGGCGGGGCCGGAGGTGACGATGGCGCAACCCACCTTGCCGCTGGAGACGGCAAACCCTTCCGCCGCGTGCCCCGCGCCCTGCTCATGTCGGATCAGGATGTGCCTGATCTTGGAATCCATCAGGGGGTCGTAGGTGGGGAGGATGGCCCCGCCGGGCATCCCAAATACCTCTTCCACCCCCAGCATCTCAAGGGAGCGAACGATGGCCTCCGCGCCCGTCATTGTCTCGGTCGTGCTCACTGTCTGTCCTCCGTGCCTTCCGCAGTCCTGGCAACAAAAAACCCCAGCTGCTTTCAGCGTGGGGATTAGGCGTGCGGACCATCTGTCAGACAGTAGGCACCGCACGCCCGGGTACAACGACCACGAGGGCGAGCAGCGCGACTGCCTCAGAGCTCTTCACAGGGCCAATAGTAGGCTCCGACTGGCTGGAGCGCGGCCTGTCTCACACTCTGGTTCTGTGCCCTAGAACCCTGCCGACCGCGCATTTGTCGCGAATGTGACCTGCGTCCGGCCGGGACCTTTCGCCGGAAGCCCGCTGATTCGTGTCAAGTACGATTGCCTTGCTGACCCATATAGCGCAAAGGTGAACTCAGTTGACTGCTGTTTTCGAGTACCTGGCCTCCCAACCCGTACTCCTCCTATTCCTCCTTATAGGCCTGGGCATGGCCTTTGGCCACGTCAAAGTGAAGGGCATCGGCTTGGGGCCAGCCGCGGTCCTCTTCGCCGCCATCATCCTCTCGGCTTGGGCGGGGGAGCTCGGTGTGGAACTGATCGTCCCGCCCGTGATCGGCACCCTTGGTCTGGTCCTCTTCGCATTCGCTATCGGTATCAACTCAGGCAACTCCTTCTTCCACAACCTGAAGACGGCCGTCGGCCCACTGCTGACGATGGTGGTCCTCTTCGTTGTCGCCGCGGGAGCTGCGTACGGGATCGGCGTCTACGTGTTCCACCTGGATATCGCCGTGGTGGCTGGCACTTTTGCCGGGGCCCTAACGAATACCCCGGCGCTGGCCGCAGCGGGCGACGCCTCGGGAGATCCCGGACAGGCCACTGTCGGCTACTCCATTGCTTACATTTTCGGCGTGTTGGGCATGATTGGTGCGGCTCTGGCCGCCCTCGCCTACAGCAAGTACGACAAGGACGCGCCGACCCCCATCGCTAACCGGACGGTCCGCGTGGAACGCGATGACCATCCTTTCATCGGTGACCTTTACGAGAAGATGGGCGGGAAGGTCACGTTTTCTCGCCTCCGCCGAGGGGAGACCGGCCCGATCACTCGGCCTTCAATGTCAGACACCCTGGACCCAGGGGACCTAATCACGGTCGTGGGACCCACGGAACTGGTTGCGAAAACCGCTAAAGAGCTGGGTCACGGCTCCAGCCACTCGCTGATGAAGGACCGCTCCTATCTGGACTTCCGACGCATCACTGTCTCGGACCCGCACGTTGCGGGCCGCACCATCGGCTCTCTGGGTATGTCCCAGAATTTCTCGGCGACAATCTCCCGCGTGCGCCGTGGTGACGTCGACCTAGTTGGAGAACCGGGGCTCGTGTTGCAGCAAGGGGACCGGGTCCGCGTGGTGGCGCCGACCTCCAAGATGGCTCAGATCACCAAGTTCTTCGGAGACTCAGCCCGTGGCCTTTCCGACATCAACCCGATCGCGCTTGGCCTTGGGATGGCGCTGGGCATCTTCATCGGCCACATCGCGATCCCCGTCGGCGGCGGCAGCAGCTTCACCATCGGCGCGGCCGCCGGGGTCCTCATCGTCGGCCTCATTTTCGGCAAGCTGGGCCGAATCGGCCCGATAGTCACCGCTGTGCCGTACACCGCATGCCAGGTGCTGATCGAGTTGGGTCTGCTTATCTTCTTGGCGCAAGCCGGCACAGTCGCGGGCGGCCAGATCATGGAAGCGTTCCGGGGTGGCTCGTGGTACAAGATCTTCATCGTTGGCATTGTGGTCACCTCCATCATGGCAGTGGGGCTGTATGTGGCGATGCGCTGGATCTTCAAGATGGGTGGGACGCGTCTGGCCGGACTCCTGGGAGGATCCCAAACGCAGCCGGCGGTTCTTGCCTTCGCCAATTCGCGGACCAATGATGACCCTCGAGTCGCCCTCGGATACGCCTTGGTCTACCCGGTTGCGATGGTCGCGAAGATCCTCATCGCTCAAGTCCTTGGCGGCCTGTAGGACCCTGCGGCTTCGCAGCTTCGTTGGTACCCTGGTGGCGGCGTTGGCGACCCACCGCCCTCGCCCGTTAACGGAACAGAATCAGAGGTGGATCGAAGTATGAGCAGTCTCGCGGACGGGATGTACACACTCCCCCAGCCCGTGTTGGCACCGCTGCCGAAGGCGGCCATCTTCCTAACCGTTTCAGTGTCCGACTCGGCAACACCAGAGGCGCTGCGCACATTCCTTTCGGGTGTGCAAGACACGGTCAAGGACGTCAATTTTCGTGATCCCAGCTTCTCAACAACCTGCGTAGTGGGGATCGGGGCCGAGATCTGGCCAGACCTCATCGGAATCCCCGCGCCGAAGCAGCTCAAGCCGTTCCCGGTCATCAAGGGTGAGAAGCACACTGCGATCGCAACTCCGGGCGATCTCTTTTTCCACATCCAGGCGCCGCGACAGGATCTGGCCTTCGAACTGGAACGGATCCTACTGGAGCAGCTGGGCGATATGGTCAGTGTGGACGATGAGACCGTGGGATTCCGGTACTTCGACGCCCGCGACCTTTTGGGCTTCGTGGACGGGACCGCTAACCCCGTCGGTCCGGACAAGGAGCATTGGGCTCTAATCGGTGACCGCGACCCACAGTGGGCGGGTGGCTCTTACGTGCTGGTGCAGAAGTATCTGCATACCCTGAAAGAGTGGAACGGACAGCACACGGAGACGCAGGAAGAGATCATCGGGCGCACGAAGCTTGACAACATTGAGCTCCCGGATGCCGTGGGCAACGCACAGAAATCCCACAAGACGCTGAGCACTATTGACTCGCCGGAAGGAGAACGGGACATCCTTAGAGACAACATGCCCTTCGGTTCTCCAGCCACAGGCGAGTTCGGCACCTATTTCATTGGGTACGCCGGAGATCTGGACGTGACTGAGGAAATGCTGCGACGCATGTTCATTGGGGATCCCCCAGGCAAGTACGACCGCATCCTCGACTTCTCAACCCCGGTCACCGGAGGACTGTTCTTTGTGCCGCCGGCCGATTTCCTGGAGGCGATCGGCGACTGAGAAACCCAGCCGAGCAGTGGTCGAGATGGGCTCCACAGTGTCATTCTGTGGAGCCCTCCCCATGTCCAAGACAAGCGGGTTAGGCCTCCGCTTCGTCCTCCACGCTCCCCAGGTCTTCTTGGGGCGCGATGCTCACATGCTGCGCGTTGACCAAGGCCTTCTTCGTGGCGTGGGCAACCGCTGGTCCGACCCGTTCGTCGAAGACGCCGGGAATGATGTAGTTCTCGCTTAGCTCATCGTCCGTGATCACGCCCGCTATGGCACGGGCGCTGGCTTCCAGCACGTTATCCGTTATTTCAGTTGCCCGCGCGTCCAGGACACCCCTGAACAGGCCGGGGAAAGCCAATACGTTGTTTATTTGGTTCGGGTAGTCCGAGCGGCCGGTCGCCACGATCCGCGCGTGTTGGTGGGCTTCCCACGGGTCAACTTCGGGGGTGGGATTGGCGAGGGCGAAGACGATCGCGTCCTCGTTCATCTTCGCTATGTCGTCCCCGTCCAAGATGCCACCGCGAGAGACGCCGATGAAGACGTCCGCGCCTTCCATCCCCTCTTTCAGAGTGCCGTTCACCAAGTGAGGATTCGTGTTCTCCGCCAACCACCGGCGCGACTCGTGGGCGTCACCGATAGTGTCTCTGGACAGGGCCCCATTGCGACCGTAGCCGATGATGTCCACGGCGCCCGCCTGCAGCAGAAGCTTGATGATTGCGGAGCCAGCCGCCCCCACTCCGGAGACAACGATCCGGACATCTTCGATTCTCTTTCCGACCACTTTGAGCGCATTCAGCAAAGCTGCCAGGACGACGATGGCGGTTCCGTGCTGGTCGTCGTGAAAGACGGGGATGTCCAGTTCCTCCCGCAGACGCGCCTCGATTTCGAAGCACCGCGGCGCCGCAATGTCCTCCAGGTTTATGCCTCCGTATCCGGGGGCGATGGCTTTGACGATGGAGATGATCTCCTCAGTGTCCTGCGTGTCCAAGACGACGGGCCACGCATCGACGCCGCCGAAGTGCTTGAACAGCACTGCTTTACCCTCCATCACGGGTAGGGCCGCCTCCGGCCCGATGTCACCCAACCCGAGGACTGCACTCCCGTCGGTGACCACCGCGACCGTGTTGGCTTTCATCGTCAACAGCCGCGCTTTGGTGGGATTGTCATGTATCGCCTTGCAGACGCGAGCAACGCCAGGCGTGTAGACACGCGAAAGATCATCGCGGTTACGAAGCGGGGTGCGAGGGGTGACGGCGATCTTGCCGCCCACGTGGTCTAGGAAAGTCTGGTCCGCGATGCTCTGAACCGACACCCCGGGCATGGCCTCAAGCTGTTTGCGGATCTGCCTGCGATGCTTGGAATCGCGCAGGTCAAAGGTGACGTCGATGACCATTGCTCCGCCGTCGGACTCGGCCACGTCGAGACCCTTGATGCTTGCACCTCCGCGGGTTGCCACGTCAACAATGCTGGCAACCCGCGTCTGGCTCTCATCGACAAGCAGCCGGTAAGACGCGGTGTACGACGGTGAAACTCCCATTGGTAGCCCTTCTCAAAAGTTCGGATGCCCCCCGCAGGATACTCCGTCTTCGGCGCCCAAGAACGTGCAGACCAGGCACCACCTCCAGGGTGGCAACCGCATCATCAACCGCGGTATAGCTGCCCGGGCTGGTGGCCGCTCTAGTCCACCCCGAGAGTCTTGGCTATCAGAGACTTGACTTTGGCCGCGTCTGCCTTACCCCGGGTTGCCTTCATGACGCTACCGACGAGGGCGCCAATAGCCTGCACCTTGCCGCCCTGGATCTTGGCAACCGCGTCCGGGTTACTTTCGATGGCGGCCCTGATCGCGTCGAGGAGTTCACCCTCGTCCGATACGACTGCCAGACCGCGGGCGGCAACCACCTCAGCGGGTTCCCCTTCCCCGGCAAGGACTCCTTCAAGCGCCTGGCGCGCCAACGAATCCGTCAGGCTCCCGCTTTCAACCAAGGCCTGAAGCGCCGCCACCTGGGAGGGAGTGACCTGCACTTCATCCAAGGTGATGCCGGCGGTGCGCGCGTGCTTGGCGAGCTCCCCGTTCCACCACTTGCGGGCGGCAGCCGGGGAAGCGCCGGCGGCGACCGTCTGAGCAACCAGGTCAAGTGCCCCGGAAGAAACTACGTCGCGCATCTCCAGATCGGTTAGTCCCCACTCCTCCTGCAGTCGGCGTCTGCGTGCCGCCGGCAGTTCCGGAAGGTTTGCGCGGAGCTCTTCGACCCACTGCGGGTCGGGGTTGATGGGCGGCAGGTCGGGGTCGGGGAAGTAGCGGTAATCGTCCGCATCCGACTTGGGGCGGCCCGAAGACGTGGTGCCATCTTCCTCATGGAAGTGCCGGGTCTCCTGCAGAACTCTGCCGCCGCCGTCGAGGATCTCCGCCTGGCGAGCGACCTCGAACCGCACCGCCCTCTCGACGGCGCGGAATGAGTTGACGTTCTTCGTCTCAGTGCGGGTCCCCAGGGTTTCAGACTCCGGGGCCTTTATGGATACGTTCACGTCGGCACGCACGTTGCCGCGTTCCATCCGCGCTTCCGAGATTCCGAGCGCCCGGAAAATGTCGCGGAGCGTCTGCACGTATGCGGCGGCAACTTCTGCGGCGCGCTCTCCGGTGCCTGACAGGGGCCGGGTCACGATCTCCACGAGAGGAACCGAGGAACGGTTATAGTCCACCAGCGAGTAATCGGCACCCTGGATCCGTGCGTCCTCCCCGCCGACGTGGTTGAGTTTTCCGGCGTCCTCCTCCATGTGAGCGCGTTCTATCTCCACGCGGAACACCTTGCCGTCTGGCAGCTCCACGTCAACGTAACCGTCGTATGCGATGGGTCCACTGGACTGGGAAATCTGGTATGCCTTGGGCAAATCCGGGTAGAAGTAGTGTTTCCTGGCGAAGAAGGTTGATTCTGCAATCTTGCAGTTCAACGCCAGTCCCAGGCGTACGGCGGACTCCAACACCTGCTCATTGAACACTGGGAGGGTGCCCGGCAAGCCCACCGAGACCTCATTCACCGAGGTATTCGGGCCCGCCTCGAAGTTCTGAGGTGAGTCGTCGAAGATCTTCGTGTTCGTATTCAGTTCTACGTGAACTTCAAGGCCAAGGGTCGGCTCATACTTCTTGACGGCCTCTTCATACGTCATGGCTGCCACGGTTTTCACTTACCTTCCGGAGCCTGAACCGGGCTCCCGTAGTCGTCTAGGTAACGGCAATCGACCTTGTTGTCGGACTCTAGGTCTTCCACGGCCGCGGCAATCGCGTACAGCTTCGCGTCCTCGCGCTGGTTAGTCACGATTTGGATTCCGGTGGGCAGGCCCTGGGAGTCAACCCCGTTAGGAACCGACAGGGCCGGCAACCCAGCCAGGTTGGCGGGGATGGTGGCCACGTCGTTCAGGTACGCGTCAACGACGCTCTCCATCTTTCGGCCCAGGGGGTAGGCGGTGGAAAGAGCAGTTGGGGAAACATACGCGTCGATCTTCTCTTCCTTGAAGAGCCTTTCGATGTCCCCGCGAATCAGAGTGCGCATTCTGAGCGCAGCTCCGAAGTAGTCATCGTAGTTAGCGGCGCGAAGGACCCGAGTTCCAAGCACAATGCGGCGCTTGACCTCTGGTCCCAATCCTTTCTGCCGCGTCCACGCCATCACCTCGGTGACAGTGGGGTCTTCTTTGTCCGGATGGAACCTCTTCCCGTACCGGATGCCATCGAAGCGCGCCAGGTTGGAGGAGGCCTCCGCGGGCAGAATCATGTAGTAGATGGGGAACGCGTAGTGCACCGAAGGTAGAGAGAGTCTCACGATCTCCGCACCTGCATCCTCAAGCGCGCTGAGAGTGCGCTCGAAATTCGCGAGGTTGTCGGGCGCGTACTCCTCCTCCATGATCTCGTCGATGACCGCGATCTTCATTCCACGCACGGTTTCACGCACGTCCTCGTCTAGGACGACTTCAAGGACAGACTCCGGCTCCTCTCTAAGCGAAGTCGAATCCTTCGGGTCGGGTCCGGCGATGACGTCCTGCAGTGCCGCTGCGTCCGCTAGATTACGTGCTGCCACGCCTATCTGATCCAAAGACGAGGCGAGCGCGATTGCCCCGTACCGAGAGACCCTCCCGTAGGTGGGCTTGACACCCACCGTGCCCGTGAACATGGCAGGCTGGCGCACCGACCCTCCGGTATCCGAGCCGAGGGCAAACGGAACCATGAAGGCTGCCACTGCCGCGGCAGATCCCCCGCCCGAGCCTCCCGGTGCACGGTCAAGGTCCCAGGGATTGTGGGTCGGCCCGTAGCCGGAGAACTCAGTTCCCGACCCCATCGCAAACTCGTCCAGGTTCGTTTTCCCGATTATCGGCAGGCGGGCTTCTTTGATTTTCTCAATGACGGTCGCATCGTAGGGGGGCACCCAGCCTTCAAGGATCTTGGACGCGGCCGTGGTGACAATCCCTTCGGTCACAATGTTGTCCTTGATAGCCACAGGGACACCCGCAAGCGGATGCAGCTGCGCCCCGGAAGCGCGCAGTTCGTCGACTTCCCGCGCCGTGGCGCGAGCGCCGTCCTCATTAACCTCCAAGAACGCGTGGATCTGCGGGTCGACCGAGCGGATCCTCTCCAGAGAGGCCTCCACCAACTCAAGGGAGGTGACCCGGCCATCCCCAAGCGCCTCAGCCATCTCTAGGGCCGAAAGCTGCATCCATTCGGTCACTGTTCCTCCTCCAGAATTCGGGGGACCTCAAACATGCCGTCGGCGGCGGCGGGCGCTTGCGACAGCAGAACCGCACGGTCCAACACGTGACCCACCGAATCGGGGCGCATCACGTTTGCGAGCGGTATGGGCTGCCCGGTCTGCGGCGTGTTTCCAGGCACCGCAGCTGCGACTTTGTCAACGACGTTGGTGATATCGGTGAGGTCCTGGGAGAGTTGCTGGATTTCCTCTTCGGAGAGGGCAATGCAGGAAAGCTCCGCCAGTTCCGCGACCTCAGCCGGGGTAACAGTCTTAATTGCCATGAAGGCGAGCTTACTCTGAGCATTGCGTACTCTTATTCCATGTCCCAGGATGCAAAGCCGCCCAGCATGCCCCAAATAGCGCCTATTCGGCCGCGTCGCAACCGCCTTTGGGGCGCCGTCAAGACCGGCGCCTTCGCGATGGCTGGAGCCCAACTCTTGGCGATCAGCACGATCTACGCGGTGGACAACCTTCGCAAGGCGCGCGTGCCGGGCGGCGCAAAGGGCTTTCCGGCGCTGCCCCCGCAGACAGTGCACGTGGCCGACAACGAAATCACCGCGTACACGGAGGGCGGCAGCCTTTACGAGGAGATGATCAAGGAGATCGACTCTGCAACTCAGTCCGTCTACTTCGAGACCTACGTCTGGCGTAGTGATGAGGTGGGCCTGGCATTCAAGGACGCCCTCGTCCGCGCGGCGAAGCGAGGAGTGCAGGTGTTCGTGATCTACGACGGATTTGGCTCCTTCATGTCCGGTCCTTCCCTCAAGATCTTCCACAGGACGCCGAACCTGTACGTTCACCGAGTGCGCGAAGTGCGCGTGGGCTTGTTTCTCGGCAACCTCCGTCGGACAGGCCGCACCCACAGGAAGATCCTGGTTGTTGACGACCGCGTCGGATTTGTCGGCGGTTTCAACATCGGGCGGGATTTCGGACACGAATGGCGAGACACTCACATCCGAATCATCGGACCGGCGGTGCGGCTGTTGGCCATTGGTTTCCGCGAGTTCTGGAACACGTTCCGCGGCAAGAACCAACCCGCGCTCCCCGAGGGTGAAGAGCTGCCTTGGAACGACCTGATCGATGCGGCCTTCAACCTTCCCTCACACCTCTTATTTCCCGTTCGGATGCAGTACCTGGACACCTTCAAACGGGCCAAGCGGTCCATCGAACTCACTACCGCGTACTTTGTGCCCGACCGGGAGATCCTCCGGGAGCTCATCAACGCGGCGAACCGAGGCGTGCAGGTCCGCGTCCTCATTCCCGAGTATTCAAATCACATCCTGGCGGACTGGGTGGCCCGCCCGTTCTACGGTGATCTGCTGAAAGCCGGAGTCGAAATCTGGTTGTACCGTCACGCGATGATCCACGCCAAAACCGTCACTGCTGATGGCTTCCGCTCCATCGTCGGCACAGCGAACGTCGACAGGCTCTCGATGATGGGCAACTACGAGGTGACGGTGCGCGTGGACTCCACGGACTTCGCGGAGTCGATGGAGAAGATATTCGACAACGATCTCACCACCGCCCGCAGGCTCACCCTGGCGGAGTGGGAAGGGCGCCGCCCAGTAACCCGCATCCTGGAACGCATCGTCCAGCCGATGAGCTTCTTCGTGTGATGCTCGCTTTGGCGTAGGTATCAGCCAGCAGAGGCGGCGAGGGCGGCCTCCACTCCACCTGCCAGCAGGTCGCCAAAGCGCGTCTCATCCACCACCGGAACTCCGAGAGACTCAGCCTTGGCGACTTTGGATCCCGCCCCGGGGCCTGCGACCACCAGTGTCGTGCGCTTCGACACGGACGAAGCCGCTTTTCCCCCGCGGGCGAGGACGGCCGCCTTCGCCCCCTCCCGGTCATATCCGGGCATGGCCCCAGAGATAACCACGGTCGCCCCCGCCAAGGTCTGTGGCAACTGCTCGACTTCTCCGTCTTCCAAAATGGCGCCCGATGCCTGCCAGGAGTCCACAATTTCCCTGTGCCAGTCGACACGGAACCAGTCATGAACCGACTGTGCGATTACTTGCCCGACCCCCTCGGTCTCGGCAAGGTCCTCCACCTCAGACTCGGCAATGGCGTGCAGTGAACGGTATTTGGCGGCCAGCGCTTGCGCAGCCGTAGGGCCCACGTGTCGGATTGATAATGCCACCAGGAATCGCCACAGGGACTGCTGCTTCGCCCCTTCCAATTGTCCAAGCATCTCCAGAGTCGACTTGCGCGGAACCGACTTGACCGCTGTCAACTGGGTTTGCCCTTTCACTTTCTTCCGCGACCAGGCGGACGTCCAGAAGAACCGGGTCTGCTGGTAGTCGCCTGTGGAGACCCCCTGCACGCGGACCGGACGCCAAACGAAGATGTCCTTCAGCTGCTCCGCCTCCAGGGAGAAGATGTCCTTTGAGGAGTGAAGCGTCGGAGTTTGGGGCGCCGGCAGCAGCGCCTCAGCGTCGTCGAAAAGCTCACCGTGGCTGCGCTCCACTTTCTCGACGGTGAGCTCCGTTCCGTCTTCCAGGAAGACACTTCCGCCCGTTGCCAGGGCTGCTACCACCCGTTCCCGTCCCAGCTCCGGTTGGGTCAGTGCCGCGGCCGCCTCCGTCCCCAGACCCTGGACGTCGAGGGCGCCACGGGAACCGACGTGGATGAGGCGCTCTGTGATCTGGGCCGGGCAGCCCGCCGCGTTGGGGCAGCGCAGATCGACGTCTCCCTCCTTTGCGGGAGCCAGGCGGGTACCGCATGAAGGACAGAACTCGGGCATTTCAAACTCACGTTCGCTGCCATCGCGGTCCGCAACCACTGGTCCAACCACTTCGGGAATCACGTCTCCCGCTTTGCGAACCACGATCAGATCGCCGATCCGCACGCCTTTGCGCCGCACTTCCTGCGCGTTGTGCAAAGTGGCATGTTGCAGGTGGGAGCCGGCAACAAGCACTTTTTCGAAGACGGCGAAAGGGGTGACGCGCCCGGTGCGGCCCACCTGCACCTGAATATCGAGCAGACGCGTGAAAGCCTCTTCCGGAGGGTACTTGTAGGCGACCGCCCAACGTGGCGTGCGGGAGGTGGCTCCCATCTCCGCCTGCTTGTCCAAGTCATTCACTTTGAACACGACTCCGTCGATTTCGTGTTCGAAGGCTCCTCGGTGCTCCCCGAACTCGCGGATCGTTTCTTCTGCTTCCGCCACCGTATGCACCAGTCGGGTATGTGCGCCCACTGGCAACCCCCACGACGCCAAAGTGTCGTACCAGGCGGACTGGGTGTGCGGCCGGCCGCCCTCGCCCGTCCCATCTCCCCAGAGGACCTCTCCGATTCCGTGAGCTACGAACGACAGGGGTCTGCGGGCTGTCTGAGCAGGGTCCTTTTGGCGGAGGGAGCCGGCGGCCGCGTTCCGAGGGTTGACGAAAGGCCGCTCCATGTTCGCGACCCGCGCCTCATTCACGGCCTCGAAGTCATCAAGGCGGAAGTACACCTCGCCTCGGATATTCGCCACGCGCGGCAGGGATGACCCACGCAAGCGCCCCGGAATCGTCTTGATCGTGCGAACGTTGGCCGTCACGTCCTCCCCCACGAAACCGTCACCGCGGGTCGCGGCTTGGACGAGGGTTCCGTCCTCGTACCGAAGGTTGACCGCCAGACCGTCAACCTTGACCTCGGCGGTCATGGGGATAACCTCCCCCACCCAACGCGACCCGACCTTGCTGAACCACGACTCCAACTCTTCCAGGGAGAAAACGTCCTCCAAGCTGGTCATCTGCGAGGAATGGGCGACGGGGGCAAAGGCTTCGGATGCGCTGCCACCCACGGATGCGGTAGGCGAGTCCGAGGTAGCCAACTCCGGGTAGCGGGCCTCCAACTCTTGGAGTTCCCGGTACAAAGCGTCGTAGTCGGAATCTGAGATTGTCGGCTCATCCAGATCGTAGTAGCGGGTACGAGCCTCTTCGATTGCCGCAACCAGCGACTCCCACCGCTCCGCGGCTCGACTCAAGTCTTCATTCGCCATAGCCGCATTCTTCCAAATGGGGCCGCCTCCTGCGCGTGTCCACACCCGACCCCAAATGGGCGAGGACGAACGCGGGAAGGGCAAAGACTACCTCCGTGAAACCTCCTTCCCAACCGCCTGCCAGCCGCGCGCTTCAAAGCGAGCTCCATCTGGCTTGCCTGCGGGGACCCGATCGCGGGTGTGTTTATGCCGTCCAGGCCGGACCTTTTGGGCGCGGCCTCGATGGTGTGTCCGACCCGCACACCTCCCGCGGCGAAGGGCAGTTCTTGCTGGCATCCGGGCCCGGTGGTACCTACTGGCAGCTGAGGCAGAGGGAACGCTCCGTCAGGCTGTGGCCGGGCCGGCGAATCTGGATGGGTGCCAACCTTTGGGAAGTGCGACGCCGTCCGACCTCTCCACAGTGGGGACGCACCAAGCGGGTTCCCGCCGCAAGCGCGGGATACATTCGGTACCTCCGGTGGGGCATGCCGCTTTTCTTGCTGGTGTTCCTCGCGCGCCTACTTCCGGGCAGGCTCGCGCCTGTGGCAGCCTTGCTCGCCTTGGGCCTCGCGGCGGCCGGGCTGGCCTTGGCCACAGCATGGTTTGGCAGGCAGGATGAGGCTCGACTCCTCCTTGCATGTCAGGCTCACTCAGCAGTTCACTCCGCTGGTTCACCGCTGCGCTCGGGCCAGGGTGAGGGGGCTGACGGTGGCGCGGTCAAGGTGGCGGCTAAGCCCGGCAGTCCACGCTGGATCCGCGTGCCGACCGGCGGAACGCAACCCGTGGTGGTGGTGGGTGAAGGTGGCGCCGGTTTGGCTATGTGGGTGAAAGGTCAACTCTACGTAGCGGCGGAAGACGGGCTGCCAGACGTACAAGAAGCGGAAACCCTCTCCGACGTGCCTGTGGCCGCAAGCCTTCTCCTGCCGGCTTCCCCCGTCGGTTCGCCCGCTTGGGGCCGTCAAATGTCCTTGGCCCTGAGGCCTGCTGTCACTCTGCCCGCACAGGTGCGATTGAGTGAGCTGATTGGTACCAGCACACCTGAGTCGGTCGCTCGCCGTTGGGATTCGGGTGCGCGCGTTCCCATCGGGGTTGGAGAAGACGGAGTAGTGACCCTGGACCCTTTCGATCGCGGCCCGCACACTCTAGTCGTCGGCGGCACGGGTTCGGGGAAATCGGAATTCCTGACGTCTCTGATCGTGGCGTTAGCGCTGACCCACAATCCGAACCGTCTGCACCTGGTCCTGGCCGATTACAAGGGTGGAGCTGGCCTGTCCCACCTGGCTGGCCTGCCCCACGTCGAGGAGTGCATTACCGACCTAGACGCGGCTGAGGCCGCTTGGCTCTTGCGGGCCCTCTCCCGCGCTCTGCGCAGACGAAAGAAACTCTTCTCACAGCGGCGGTGGCGTTCCATGGCAGAAGCGGAGTTCCACTTGGATGCGCCGCCGCGTTTGCTCGTGGTGGTGGACGAGTTTCAGGCCCTTGCCGACCAGCATCCCCAGCTGATGGAGCACTTGGTGGCGCTCGGCACCCAGGGACGGTCCCTCGGGTTTCATCTGATCTTGTCCACGCAAAGGCCCGGGGGCGCCCTAACTCCGCAGCTGCGTTCCATCCTGGACCTCCGGGTGGCACTACGATGCGCAGAAGCCCGTGACTCGCTGGATGCGATCGGTTCCGACGCAGCCGCCCGGCTGCCGAGGATTCCCGGTCGAGCCATTGTGTCCGATGCGCTGATGCAAACTGCGCTGGCGGATAACGTCGAGTCCGTGGTCGAGGCAGCGTCCGAGGCCTGGGGCCGGAAGGGGGGCGCCACTCAACGGGTTCTTCCAGATCCACTGCCAAGCCCGGAGGGTCTCACCGGAAGTGGACTGTACGAGAACCCTGAAACGGGGACTTTGGAGCCCCTGCCACAGTTGCCCGGACCCACACTGGTGTGCGGGCCTGCAGCCTACGGCGAAGAGTTGGCAGACATCGCGGCCGCGATCACAGATCGCTTGGAGTCCGTGAAGCCGCCGCTGAACTGCCCGGACTTCCCCGCAGGCGCTCAGAACCTTTGGATCGGCCCCTCCCCCAAGGCCCTGCCGAGCGGAGGGACATGGCAGCTCACTCATCCCAGCGAAGACCTGTGTTCCGCGGCCTATGCAATGACACGCGCTGCTCGCCGTGACAGCTGTGTTGACCGCCTGGTCGTGTGCGACGTTCATCGCTTGCTCGGCACCCTCGAAGCTGCCGCGCCAGCCGGACGGGCGGGCGAAGTCTGGCAGGCCCTGGTCGCCCAGGCCCGATCCGGGAAACTGGTCCTTGTTGCCACCGACTCCGGCGCTCAAAGAGCCGCAGGTTTTCCGACCACCGTGCTGCGCCTTCCGTCGCGCAACTTCCTTTTGGAACCCCGCGTTTCCGCCGCACTGCCAACAGTCATTCCCGGATCGGGCGGCCTACCTGTCGGCCGACCCTCAGACCTGGAGGGATTCGTCTCCCCGGTCTGGGGCCGCGTGCTGGTCGAGGGCGCGCCGGGCTGCCCGGAGGCCGTGTGGGCGCAGCTTGCTCCCGCGTCTGGGAAGCAGACTTCTGAAGAGTGGTGGCGACCGCCCTCGCGCGTACCGACCGCGGTGGCAGCCGCGGAGAACTGGTCGGTGTTCCTCGGCGCGGACGGACCCGGGGAACTGTCGCCCGAGGTCGCCAAGGTTGTGGACAGGTTGCGCCGCGGCCCGCACGGGGCTCGAGTCCACGCCGAACCAGCGTGGGGTTTGAATCTGGGCGGCGCCGACCCCATCGTCCTGATCGCCGCGGGCTCTGAGGCTCTGCGTCTGCTGGCCGCCCGATTTTCTGCCGAAGCCCTCTGGTGTTCCGTATGCGCGTCAAGGAATCGCACCATCCATGTCCTCAGCGCTGGCGGGAGCCTTTGGTGGCTGTCGGAAGATCAGACCCTCTCCCTGTTGCGCAAGTGGTCGGGCGAAGACGATACGAAGCAGTCACCAAGGTGACGGTTTGCACAACGTGATCTGGTGCGTTTGGGCCCCGAAATGCTTGCCGTGCCCCCTAACATCCCACAAACTAGACGCATTACAGCAGAGCATAGGAGCCGCAGGGTCCTTCCTCTGCGGAATAATCCAAGGAGCCAAATAATGGACTGGCGCAGTCGAGCCGCATGTTTGAGTGTCGACCCAGAACTCTTCTTCCCCATCGGGAACACGGGTCCCGCCGTGTCTCAGGTGACTGAGGCCAAGCGTGTCTGCACTTCCTGCACAGTTCGGGAAGTCTGCCTTCAGTGGGCCATGGACAACCATCAGGACTCCGGCGTATGGGGTGGCCTGAGCGAAGAAGAACGGCGCTCTCTACGCCGCCGCACCGCACGCGCCCGGCGCGCGTCCTAGGCTTCAGCGCGTTTCGACTCTGCCCGCATTCGCAGGGTAGCGACGGTTCCCCCGCCCTCGCGGGGCGCCCATTCGATGGTGCCACCAAGCTCTCCGCGCACCATCACCTGGACGATGCGGGTGCCCAATCCCTCGCCCAAAGTGCCTCCCCGGAGGCCCTCGCCCTCGTCTTCAACCGTGACTTCCAGGTCGTTGCCGTTCCGGTTGGCCCGGACCCAGATGTTTCCGGTTCGACCCGGGTACCCGTGCTCAACAGAGTTGGCCACTAGTTCCGCCAAAACCGTTGCTAAGGCCGAAGCCTGATCCGCCAGGAGCGCCCCAAACTCCCCCTCCACCTGCACGGCCGACTCGGGCCCCGTGGAAGCCACTTTCACCGCCATTTGAAGGATCCTTGGCGCCACTTCGTCGAAATCGACTACTTCGTCCACGTTGTGCGAAAGGGCCTCGTGGACTGCGGCGATCGATTCGACCCTCCGGCCTGCCTCCCGCAACGCTTCCTGCACGTCCGCGGAATCTGAACGCCGCTCCTGGATGCGCAACAGTGCGGAAACCGTCTGCAGGTTGTTCTTCACCCGATGGTGAATCTCGCGGATGGTCGCGTCTTTGGTCATCAGCTGCTGCTCGTGCTTGCGCTGGTCCGTGACGTCGCGAGTCAGAAGCACCGCGCCGAGGCGCTCCCCGTTGCGAGTCAGCGGAACGGCCCTCACAGCAACCGTGGAGCCGCGGGCTTCGATGTCGGTTCGCCACGGCGCACGGCCCATCACCACCACCGCTAGCGATTCTTCAACCCGCCGCTCATCCTTGAGCAGTGAGGTCACCTGCTGGACCAGAGACTGACCGACCAGCGACCGATCCATGCCAAGGCGGCGCATGGCGGAGTTAGCGTTCGGGCTGACCTCAAGGACAACCCCATTCGGGTCCACAAGCACCGTCCCGTCAATGACCCGAGGAACGCCGTGCCCCGTTCCACTGGCGGCATCCGGGTAGGGGTACTCACCGTTTGCAATCATGTCGTAGAGAACCTCCGCGGCGTCCAAACGCCAGGCCTCTTCCCTTGTCTGTCGGCTCGGTGAAGCCAAGTTCCTTTCCACGCTGATGACGGCAAAAGCGTCTCCCTTGCGAACCACGGGAACGCATTCCATCTCAACTGAGTAGAGCCCTGACCATCGAACTGGGCGGTCACTGACCACGTGTTTCGTCACCTGCGCCTCACGTAGCTGTTCTCCGCGCGCACCGGAGGCGAATAGTCCAACGACGTCGTCGGTGTGCACGGTGACTGAACTGGCGGGTCTGCACATCGCCACCGCGACGAACCTTTTATCCACAGTCGGCCACCACAAGATGAGGTCAGCACCAGCAAGATCAGCAACGACCTGCCAGTCACTTTTCAGCATCTCAATCCAACTGAGCTGCTGCTCCGTCGGTTCCACTCCGCCGGCGGCGGCAATGAGCGCACGTGTGTTCTGCATCTCATCAATCGTAGTGGTGCGCGCAGTGTCCGAACGAACCAGACTGACTTCGACCTGAGCATAACGCGTTCCCTATAAGATGCTGGCCCCTCCCTTTCGGACCTAAACTCGAGCCAGGGTTAGCCGGGTGCCAGCTTCCAGCCAATCGCGGAAGACAGCCGGTCTCAGACAACAGGAAGGACCCTACAGATGCGTTTCACCGAGTCTTACGCTTACGACGCCCCAATCGACAAGGTCTGGCAGATGCTCGGGGATGAGCAGTTCGTAAAGGATCGCGATGCGAACCTTCAGATCCCCGATCCCACCGTCCAGACGCAGACCAGCGGCGACAGAATCACCTCCTCCACCACGGGAGATGTTCCCGCCTCCATGATCCCGGCCGCGGCCCAGAGGTTCCTGAAAGGCGGCGCTTCCTTCGCGATCCGCGAGGACTGGCACAAAGTCGGCCCCAAGGAGATTCGCGGCGAGTTCCGCGCAGAAGGAAAAGGCGTTCCGGCACACATCGCCGCCCACGTCCGGCTCGTGCAAAACGCGAAGGGTATGACTGATGCGACGATGGAGGGCGAAATCAAGGTGTCGATACCCTTCATCGGCCCCAAACTGGAGAAGCAGGCCCTGGCGTTTGCCCCTCAGCTAATCCAGGCTGATGGACAGGCAGCAGCAAAGTGGATCGCTGCCAACAAGTAGACAAAGCCGGCTAGTCCGGAGCAACACGGGAGGTCCCCATGACTGACAGCCAGCGCGCGGAAGACGCTTTCACGGTGGAGCGAACCGGCCACCGACAGTACGCTGCGACAACAAACCGCGGCAGCTCTCTCACAATCGGCTACGGCCCCGGAGAGTTCAGCCCCGGGGACCTCCTGAAACTTGCGGTCCTGGGCTGTAACGCTCTGTCCTCTGAAGCGCGGTTCGCCCGCGCCCTCGGCGAGGACTTCCCGATCACGGGCACTCTGACTGCGGACTACAACAAACCCGAAGACCGCTTCACCGAGTTCTTCGTGTCCTTGCAGCCAGATTTGTCTGGACTAAGCGCGGAGGAGCGGGAGCAACTCCTGGAGCGCGCTGCCCGGGCTGTGGCCCGGCTGTGCACCATCAGCCACACGGTGGAACAATCCGCACGAACCCACCTAGAGATCGATGGCTCCGCCGTATGACGGAGGAAGCGCGGCCCCACGTTGACTCCCAGTACGAGGCGCTCCTTGCCGATGTCCTTCGCAACGGCACGCTGAAAGGCGACCGCACTGGGACCGGAACTCTCAGCGTGTTCGGCCGCCAGTTGCGCTATGACCTTTCACAAGGTTTCCCCCTGATCACCACCAAACAGGTGCATCTGAAGTCCGTCGTTGGGGAACTCCTCTGGTTCCTGCGCGGCGAATCGAACGTCACTTGGCTCCAGGACAATGGCATCCGCATTTGGAACGAGTGGGCCGACGAGGACGGTGAACTCGGCCCCATCTACGGGGTCCAGTGGAGATCGTGGCCAACCGAAGACGGGGAGAGCATCGACCAGATCAGCGAACTGGTCGACACGATCAAGACCAATCCGGACTCGCGGCGCATGATTGTCTCCGCTTGGAACGTGGCCCAGCTCCCCCAGATGGCGCTGCAACCATGCCACGCGTTCTTCCAGACCTACGTGGCGAACGGGAAATTGAGTCTCCAGCTCTACCAGCGCAGCGCGGATATGTTCCTGGGAGTTCCCTTTAACATCGCCTCCTATTCCCTGCTTACACACATGCTGGCCCAGCAGACTGGTCTTGAGGTGGGGGACTTCATTTGGACCGGAGGTGACGTACACATCTACTCCAACCATCTGGCGCAGGTGAAAGAGCAACTGTCCAGGGAGCCCTACCCCTTTCCGTCCCTACGGCTGACACCCGCGAAGGACGTTTTTTCCTACGACTTCGCCAACATCGCCGTTGACGGATACAGACATCACCCGCGCATCAAAGCGCCGGTAGCGGTCTGACATGGCCACTTACGCCTCCATTTGGGCCCAGGACCGCAACGGCGTGATTGGGGACGGCCACCGCATGCTCTGGCACGTCCCCGCTGACTTCAAGTTCTTCAAGGCACAGACCTCCGGCTGCCCCGTGATCATGGGAAGAGCCTCGTTCGAAGCCCTGGGGCATCCTCTTCCGAACCGTGACAACGTGGTCCTAACGCGCGACCTGAGTTTCACCTCACCGGGCATCACGGTGGTGCACTCGATCCCGGAGGCTTGGGCGGTTGCGGGGGCCCTGGCAGAACGCCGCGGCGCGGACACGGTTTGGATAGCAGGCGGAGCGGACGTCTACGCCCAGACGCTGGGAGAAGTGGACCGTCTGGTTGTCACCTACCTCGATCTGACGGTCGAGGCCGGTGGCGTGGAACCGCAACTACTCAAGGCGCCGCCCATCGACCCGCAGATCTGGCGCCTTGTAGAGCCCCTGAGTGACGTCCACTGGCGTCCACATTCCGGAGACGCGCCGTGGAAAGTGGCGGTTTACGAGCGTCGGTAGAGCACGTTTTCGGGACCCAGGTCCCGCGGCCGGGGGTTAGCGCAAACAAAAGCCTCTGATAACGGAATGATTAAGGCCGCCGGAGCCGCATGCCCCTCCCGTCCGGGGATGTTGCCGACCTATCATTGGCTGGGCTGAAATGGCCCGCGAATAGGTAACTCTCTGGAGATGACATGCGACCTCCTGTGGCCAAAGTCGGCTCACGAACCCCCAGGTCATTGCGGACCGTGATGGGTGTAATCACAGCAATCCTCGGTTTCACACTGCTGTCGG
>CAYFQC010000017.1:20389-28797 GCA_964345155.1 uncultured Actinomyces sp. | reverse complement strand
AGTCGTGCGGCTTCCCACTTAGTTAGTGATCCTAACAAAGTTGTTAGACGTGAGGTACCGCGGCCGGTAACGAATCGGAATCGGGAGCTCTGACAGGACTTAGGATTGGCTTCTGGGTTCCTAGCCGAACCTGCCGCCTTCCGGACCCAAGACCAGGTCTCCGTGAACTGCGGCGCCGGGAATGAAAGTCCAATCGCCCTCGACCGTCAACGAAGACGCGGCGACGAGCGAAGGTGGTTCGGGGATTCGCGCGTCAAGTTGTTCCACGGTGCGGTAGTAGCGGGGCTCGAGGTCTACGCGCGGGGGCGTGGCTGCTTGCAGAACGAGTGTGCCGTCGTCCCTTAGCTCATAGAGGTCCGATCTCAATATGAGGAGTTCGTTGGTGGTCTTGACGGGCAAGAACCGCTCCCGAGGCACTTCCACGGCGGTCGCGCCTTCGAAAACTTGGATGGCAGCGCCCATGGCAGACTCAATTTGCACCATTTGGGGGCTCTGACTGTCCTCTGGATCAGCACTCTTCAGGTTGCGAATCAGAGGCAAGTTCAAGACCGCGTCGCGCGCGTCCAGCGTCTCCTTCAATGATTTCAGGTTGATCCAGATGGTGTTGGTGTTGAAGTAGCGGTGCTTGTCAATGTCTTGGAATGAATCCAGATCCTCCTGGGGGGTCTGTGCTATTTCGCGCAGGAGCAGGCGCCCAGTTTCCCGGTCAAGCGCCAGGTGTCCGCCCTTCCGATCATTCGGGGTGCGGCGGCAGACTTCCATCGCGAAGGGAGACTGCGACTGCGCAAACCAGCCGGCGATGTCCGCATCCGGCGTGGCCCCGAGATTATCCCCGTTGGAGACTTGCGCGTACAAGAACCCGTGGTCGAGGAGCCTATCCAGCACGCCCGAGGAGGCGAGTGCTGGGTACAGATCTCCGTGGCCGGGCGGGCACCACTCCGCTTCCGGGTCCCCAGGGAACTCCACGGGGTCCAGGGTGTCGGCGTAAAGCCTCGGTTCCTGGCTCTGAAGGAAGGACAGCGGCAGGTCCTCCACCGCAAGCTCGGGGTATTGGGCCAGGTAGTCCAGGGTCTCGTCCTCCGTGCGGAACGAGTTCATAAAGATCAGCGGCACTTTGGCGCCCGTGGACTGTCGGACGCTCAGCACCTGCTGCACGATCACATCCAGGAAGTTGATGTCATCTTTCACCGGTAGAAGCGTTTTGGGGGCGCTCAGACCCATTGAGGTTCCCAGGCCGCCGTTCAGTTTGATCACCACTGTGCGGGCAAGCGCCTCGGCCCGTTCTGACGGCGACGCAGTGGACTGGCCGGGAGATTGAGGATCTGAAAAGGGGAGTATGGAGCGCTCCGGCAGCTCCCCCGATGCTCCGCTTTCAAGCATCGAGTAATAGCTTGTGAATACTCGGATGGCCTCCTCACTTTGGCCATTCGCACGCATCTTCTCCTGCGCCTTCACTAAACCTGAAGTAGACAAACCCGGCCTCCTCGCCTCGAATCGTCATCCTACCCAAGCGCCACACTCCCGGGCGTGCCGATCGGAGGCGGCGGAGCGCCTAAATCCCCGACCTTCTCGGCCCAAGCATTGGACGCAAAACGGCGCGCTTGCGGGGTGGAACATATGATCGCTGGGTTGCCAAGTCAGTGATCTGGTCCCGCCGGTGGGGCCGTGGGAGAGACCATCATGAAGAAGATCTTCGGACTCGCGGCTTTTGCCGCTACCTTCACCCTCGCGCTCGCGGGATGCTCTGGCGGGAGCGCGCAGTCGGGAACAGAGTCGGCAGAGTCAGGCGCTGGCGAGGCCGCATCGTCGACTGACTCGACTACGTACGTCGTGGGGATAGCTCAGCTGATGGACCACCCATCGCTCACCGCTGCTGCGGACGGGTTCAAGGCGGCCATGGAGGATTCCGGGTTAAACGTGACCTTCGATGAGCAAAACGCGAATGGAGACCAGTCGACTGCGGCCAACATCGCGGGCAGTTTCAAGTCGGAGAACGTTGATTTGGTCCTGGCTATCGCCACTCCCACCGCTCAGGCGACAGCCCAGGCGATCACCGACACCCCGGTACTGTTCACGGCTGTCACAGATCCGGTTGACGCCGGCTTGGTGGACTCGCTGGAGTCCCCGGGCGGGAACGTGACTGGCACTACGGATGCCAACCCAGTCAAAGAGCAGCTGGCGCTAATCCAAGAAATAGTGCCGGGAGCTAAGACGGTTGGGATCGTGTATTCCCCGGGAGAAGCAAACTCGGTGGTACAGGTCGAATGGGCCAAGACCGCCGCCAGCGAACTGGGACTGGAAATCGTGGAGGCGCCCGCGATGAGTTCCCAAGACGTACTTCAGGCGACGGAGTCGCTCTCCGACGTGGACGCGATCTACGTGCCGACAGACAACGTGGTTGTCACCTCTTTGGAGACCGTCTTGCAGGTAGGGGAAGCGAAGAAGATCCCCGTGTTCGGCGCAGAAGGTGACTCTGTCGCCAGAGGTGCCGTCGCGACCTACGGCCTGGACTACTATCAGCTCGGCTACCAGACGGGTGAGATGGCTGCCGCCATTCTCAAGGGTGAGAAGCAACCGGAGGAGATCGCGGTGGAGACCCTCCAGGATCCTTCGCTGTACCTGAACCTAGGAGCGGCCGAGCGGATGGGTGTTGAGATTCCAGCGAACCTTATCGAGCAGGCAGACCCTGAGAACATCACCGAATAGGCAGGTGGTAGAACCTCGCTCTCAATCCCTCACGCGAACCTGAAGGGGCCGAATTGATAACCGCTGTTGAACTGGGTTTGATCTACGCGATCATGGCCCTGGGCGTCTACCTCACGTTCCGCGTGCTGGAGTTCCCTGATCTGACGGTCGATGGCTCCTTCGCCACCGGCGCGGCCGTTTCCGCGGTGATGATCCTCAACGGGGTCCCTCCGGCAGTAGCCATACTTTCTTCGTTTATCGCCGGGATGGGAGCGGGCCTGGTCACGGGGCTTCTCAACACCAAAGGTCACATAGACGGTCTTCTTGCCGGGATTCTGACTCAGGTGGCGCTCTACTCCATCAACCTCCGAATAATGGGGACCTCGAACTTGGGTCTCCTGCGGGCCGACACGGTTTTCACCCCGATCCGTGACGCTGGGATTCTAGGAACGTGGAACGGGCCACTCCTCATTCTTCCGTTCGTCGTCCTCGTCCTAGCCGTGCTCATCTGGTTCCTGCACACGAATCTCGGGCTAGCACTTCGGGGTACAGGCGACGCCCCCGAAATGGTCCGTTCCTTCGGAGTGTCCACCGACGCACAGAAGATCCTCGGCCTAGCTCTGTCCAACGGGATGGTCGCGGCGGCCGGCTCACTGGTGGCCCAATACCAAGGTTTTGCGGACGTAGGGATGGGGATTGGCATCATCGTCGCGGGCCTTGCCTCCGTGATTATCGGTCAAGCAATCATGGGTCGGCTGACAATCTTCCGAGCCGCCACGGCAGCGGCCGTGGGAGCAGTCATCTACCGGGTGGTCATCCAGCTGGCGCTGATGGTCGGCTTCAACCCCAATGACATGAAGTTGATTTCGGCCGTAATCGTGGTCTTTGCTCTCCTGGTGCCCCAATGGAGAATTCCGGCCCGCCTGCACAGGCTCTTCGGATCCAAGCGTAGAAGTGCTGAGCAGAGGATGACCGACCGGCTGGTCCTTGAGAACGCAGCCTTGGACGAGGACAAATAGATGAGTGAAATGCTGCAGATCAAGTGCGTCTCTAAGACGTTCCTGGCCGGGACGGTCAACGAGAGGCGGGCGCTGGTAGACATCGATCTCACGTTGAACAGCGGCGATTTCGTGACGGTTATTGGGTCAAACGGAGCTGGGAAGTCGACGCTCCTGAACGTCGTGGCCGGGTCAATACGCCCCGACCAGGGGTCCGTCACGATCGACGGCCGTGACGTCACAAAGCTCAAGGACTACCAGCGGGCACGCTACATAGGCAGGGTCTTCCAGAACCCGTCCTTGGGTACAGCCCCTCACATGTCCATCGAAGAGAACCTGGCCATAGCTGCGGAACGCGGTAAACGCAGGAGCCTTGGCCTGGGCGTGACGCGGTCGAAGAAACAGAAGTATCGGGAGGAACTCCAGACTTTGAACCAAGGTTTGGAGGACCGTCTCAAGGATTGGGTCGGGCTTCTTTCCGGCGGGCAGCGGCAGTCTCTCTCCTTGCTCATGGCGACGTTCACGAACCCGAAGATCCTGCTGCTAGATGAGCACACCGCGGCCCTTGATCCGCAGAGGGCCGCGGACGTGACGCGGCTGACTAAGCAGATAGTGGAAACTGACCGGCTCACTACCCTCATGGTGACTCACAACCTGGAGCAGGCCATCGAACTGGGGAACCGCCTCATCATGATGCATCAGGGCCGGATCGTCCTGGACGTCTCTGGAACCGACAAACAAGAGATGACCGTTCTGCGGTTGCTAGAAGAGTTTGAGAACATCAAAGGGGCCGAACTATCTGACCGCTCACTACTCCAGTGACGCGGACGTCAGCCCGGGAAGTGAGCAAAAGAATGAAACGAATCCTCTTTGGCGCAGCGGCACTTGCTCTGGGCCTAACTCTGGCAGGTTGCAGCTCCGAGACGGACAACAGCGCATGTGTCGGGGAGTGGACTCTTTCGGGAATGGAACAAGACGGGGAGTCCACCTCGGCCGAGGAGATAGCTCAGCTTCAGGAACTGGGGCTAGACATGGGCATCACTGTTGAAGAAGGCGGCGCCGCCAACCTGGACTTCGTTGGCGAACAGCAGAGCGGAACCTGGGAACCCAGCGCTGACGGCTGCACTTTCACACTGGGCGGGGAGCCGGTCGTTGCCACCGTCCAAGACGACAAACTGGTGATGGAGGAAGACGGGCAGAAGATCATCTTCGAACGTAAGTGACGACCGGGGCGTTGCCTTGTCCGGCTCATCGGAGTTCTTCGGCTAACTTTGCTCCCAGGAGGTGCGTTCTGTGTCTGAGGGAGCAGTCGTAGAGGACGAAGTGGAACTCAAGTTCCAGGTTCCTCGAGGTCACATTCCCCCCGCGCCCACAGAACTCGCCCACGTCGGGCCAACAGCAGAGCTGCAGCTCAACGCGCTATATTTCGACACCCCCGACCTGCGTTTGGCCCAAATTGGCGCGACCCTCCGGCGACGATCCGGAGGAGGAGATGCGGGTTGGCACCTGAAAACGGTCGCCGCGGGCGGAGACCATCGCGTCGAGCTGCGCTTGCCGATCACCGGCGCCAGGCCCCCTGCCCGATTGCGTGAGGCGCTACCCGAAGATCTGCGTGAGGCGCCCTTGGTCCCGGTGGCCAGGATCGTCACGGTTCGTGAGGAGACGCCGCTGCTGGATAGCACAGGACGGGTCAGCGCTAGCTATTGCCTGGATCGGGTGTGGGTCACGCAGCCGGATGATCCGCCCTCGGGACAGGCAGAGGCGCCCTCTTGGGTGGAGTTGGAAGTAGAGCTGAAAGGGTCCGACGCAGCCCTGCTCCCCGGGCTGGCGGAGCACCTGGTTCGGGCCGGTCTGAGACCTGCGGGATATCAGTCCAAGCTTGGGCAGGCCCTGGAGGTTCTCGGCAAATCTATGCCGCCACCGGGCCGGCCGGAACAGGCGGCGATCCGCGGATATCTCTGGAAGCAGGTCGGTCTCCTTCAGGCTTTGGAGGAGCCGGTGTTGCGCGATGAGCCCGACGCGATTCACAAAGCGCGCGTGAGCGTCCGACGGATACGCTCAACCCTCCGAGCTTTCTCGGCGCTATTTGACCGCCAGATTCGCGCAGACCTGGAGCCTGAACTCAAGTGGCTTTCTGGGTTGCTTGGCAGCGCGCGCGACGGGGAGGTCCTAATCGCGCGTGTCGGAGGAGAATCTCGCGGCGGATCGGCCTCTCTCCTGCGCGCGGTGGAGGAACAAAGGGCCTCGGATGTCGAAGGACTGGCTGCAGCGATGCGGTCCCCCCGATTCGAAGTGCTTCAAGATCATCTGGCGGAGGCGTGCGTCCAAATCGCGTCCCCGCCTCAACTTGTCCCCGGCTGGGGTGGCGCCGCCCTCGCGAAGCAGCTCGGGCGTGTAGCCCGTCAAGCAGCGAGGATCGTCGCCGTGCCCATTGGTGTCGACACGCACGCTCTGCACGAGGTGCGGAAGTCCGCCAAGACTGTGCGCTACGGCTACGAAGCTCTAGAACCGGTCTTTCCTCTTGTGCGCGGCATGGCCGAGACCTGGAAACATGCGACCGAAGCTCTAGGTGAGTTGCAGGACCAGGCAATGCTCTTGTCCAGGCTGCGGGCTGTGCCTGCGGCAGCGGAAGACTGCGGCCCGTGGGCGGCCCAACTTGAGGCCGGCCTAGGCCCGCTTGCCGATTCCGGGATCAGCCTGCTTTTGGAGGCCATCACCGCCAGTGTCCTGGGGGCAGCCAATGAGTAAAGAAAAGGGATCCACCGGGAGCAGCGCCGCCGCCGGACGCGCCGGGGACAACGGCTTGGCGGGAGCGCACGAGGGGAGCCTCCGATACGCGGTGTGGCGCTGGGAGCGCATCACCGTGTGGCCCATGCTGGTGCTCTCCCTGGTATTCGTGACCCTCCAGCTGCTGTGGCTCTTCCATAGAAACGAGATGAGCAGCCAAGATCGCACTTTCGTCTTCACTTCGATGATGGTCCTGTGGGGTCTGTTCTTTCTAGACTTTGGGATCCGGTTCGTTATCTCGAAGGATAAGAAGCTCTTTGTGAAGCGCAGGTGGATGGAGTTGGTCGTCCTTTTCGTGCCGCTTCTGCGCCCGGTGCTCCCTCTCTACTATCTGTGGCGCACACCCTTCTTCATGGAGGCTTCTCCCAAGGCGGTGCGGGTTCGATACCAGGTGACGATCACGGTCTCGGCGATCCTCCTGGTCTACGTAGTCGCGTGGTTTACCTACATGGTGGAACGCAATGCGCCTTCGGCAACCATCCGCAGTTGGCCCGACTCTCTGTGGTGGTCCGTCGTAACGATAACCACCGTCGGGTACGGCAACTACTACCCAGTGACGGTGATGGGGCGCCTCCTCGGTTCGGTGCTCATGATTGCCGGTCTTCTTCTGGTCGGCGTGGTATCGGCCTCGTTTGTTTCCTACATTTCGGATCGGATCAAGAAGATTACCGTGGTCCACGCGCATCGTGACAAGGAAGCGTGGGAGGAAATGCACGGCGGGAACCTGTCTGTGGACGGTGGGGACTCCGCCGCGCCCGGCCAGGGGAAGCGCAAGCATCACCACAAACGAGAAGAGGAGCGAAAGCTCGAGCAGGCGGAAGAAGACCTCGGCGTGCAGCCCTCCCAGCTCGACCCAGGCGGCCAGCCTTGAGCCGCGATCAAAGTCCAAGGTGGGCTCGGGTCAAGGTTTGGATTTATCGGTCGGGACTAGTGACCGCCCTGCTAGCACTCTTCATGCTGCTGACCGGACCCCTCAGGACTTCCGTAGACCAATCGGGCTCCGCTTCCCCAGAGGAGAACGCAGACCAGTCTGCAAGCGAAGAGAGCGTCGGCTCGGCCGCTGCGGTCTGGCCGGAAACTGAGATGCTCGGTCCGGTAGAGCGGTCCGCCCTAGGTTCGGGAGGCGCTGGCGAGGACGATGCGGAAGACGGGGGCGTCTGGACTTCTGAGCAGCAGGCCGCCCTCGCCCAGAGAATTCAGGACGGTTTCGACGAGGACACGGACGGATGGGGCACTCTCGCGGTCTACGCGGCCGATGCGCAGACGGGCGCGGTAGTGGTGGAGATCAACGCCGAGGAGCCCATGGTGGCGGCCTCCACTTACAAGTTGTTCGTCGCCTATTCGATGATCAGGGCAGTGGAAGAGGGCCAGTGGTCTTGGGATGAGCCGCTCCTGAGCGGTTTGAGCCTGGGAGAATGCTTCGAAATCATGATCACCGAGTCGGACAACGACTGTCCGGTGGCGTGGCTCAACACCGTGGGGCCGGAGGCGGTCCAGGCCGAAGTTGACGAGCTGGGTTTGACTCACACGACGGTGGCTTGGTCGCACATGGAGACGACTGCCGCGGACCTTGGGAGCTTTCTGCAGGCCCTCCTAGCCGCAGAAGGGATTACGGATGGCGACCGTGACCGACTCCTGGCTTTGATGGAGGTCCAGGAGTTCCGCGAGGGAGTGCCGGCCGGGGTCACAGGTGAGGCGGTAGTCGCGAACAAAGTCGGGTTCCTCGAGGAGTTGTTACACGACGCCGCGATCATCCGTGAGTCCTCTGGCGACACGATACTTGTCGTCATGACCGCGAACGCGTCGTGGGAGGCAATAGCGAACGTAACCTCTGTATTCCAGTCAGAGCGGTGAAACTCAGCCCTGAGTGGCCTCCGATGCTGAACTGAAAGTCGACACGCGGCCGTCCTCGATCCCCTGTAAGAAAGCCTGGTAGTC
>CAYFQC010000017.1:0-20289 GCA_964345155.1 uncultured Actinomyces sp. | reverse complement strand
AACTGAAAGTCGACACGCGGCCGTCCTCGATCCCCTGTAAGAAAGCCTGGTAGTCCTCGGTGACCTGCTCCGCGTACGCGTGGACCCACCGGCTCACAGCTTGGTCGAATGATGTGGAATCCCCGATGTATCCGGCTATCCAGTGAGCCATGGGGCTCTGGGAATGTGCGCGGGCCAGCATCCGGGAGCAGAGCTGCACGTAGAGCCGTAGCTCTTCCGCAGTCATCCGCGTGGTGTCGAAACTCCCCTTCGCGTCGCGGTACTGCCGCACGTAGTAGGACCTGTTGCCGACGGTGACATGTCCGAGGAACGGGTCGGACACTGCCTGGAGTATTCGCTGGTGGGTGACGACGCGTGGGCCACCCTTCGTCTCCGGTGCCAAAGTCGCGGGCGTGGTCGCATTTGGGCTAGAAAAGTGGGTTACCACTGACTCTCCGGCTTCCTTCACCTGGAGGATGAGGCCGCCCCCTTCGGGGCCGGTCAGGGCTATCAGGTAACAGCGGGTGCCCACGGACCCCACTCTCACCACGCGCATCGCCACGTCGGTGATGTCAAAAGACGCGAGCAAGAAGCTGATGTCCGGAAGTGTGGAGGATCGGTAAGCGTTCAGCAGCCCAGCGGCGTTTTCGGTCGTCACCTCTCCGGAGTGGGTCAGGATTGGCGGGTCATCCTTGAAACGGATGAATCCCATCCTGTCGGGCTGCATCAGGTCCGCAATCGCGCGGTCAGAATCCCTACGTCGCGCCTTCCGGGCAGCCCGGTCAAGAGCCTTCACCGAGCGGTCTCGCAGTCGCGCCGCCAGCTCCGACTCGTCAACGGAGACGTAGTGTCGCTACAAAGCGGGCATCTGCGTCAGCTCCGACAAAGACGTCCGGTACATGCGCGCGCCGACGAGGACGATGCGGTCAACTTCTTCTTCGGACAGGCCGTTCTCTTCAGCTGCCAACAGTGCGGAGGTCAGTAGCCTCTTCACGTCCCACTCCCACGGCCCCGGGGCGGCCTCGTCGAAGTCGTTGAGGTCGAACACGAGGCGACGCTCGGGCGAGTTATACAGTCCGAAGTTGCTGATGTGCGCGTCGCCGCAGATCACCAGCTGCACGCCCGTGTGGTCCTGGTGCGCCAAGTCATGAGCCATGAGACCTGCGGAGCACCATTTCCACGGCGCTGCGGTCGGAAGGCACATAGATGCCCAACTGCCGCCGGGGGATGGCCTGACGGGCTCGCTTGCCTCGAAGTCTCAGGGCCTCACGACTGTCCAAGACTTGCTCCTCTCAAGAGCCGATGGCGGGATGCTGCGGGGGCTTACTAGAGCAAGCCCAGAGCCGTCATCTCGTCGAACAGGGGTTTCAGTTCCTTTGGTGACAAGGTCACCAAAGGAAGCCTGACCTCCGGGCTCATCATCCCGGTGGCGGCCAGAGCCGCTTTCACCGGAATGGGGCTGACCTGAGCGAAAAGGAGCTCAAACAGCCGTCCGTAGCGGAACTGCAGATCCAGGCTTTCGTCGGAGTGTCCATCCAAGTACGAAGCTACGATGCTTCGCACTTGCGCTGGAATGAGGTTTGAAGCGACCGAAATAACTCCCGAGGCTCCCAGCATCATCATCGGGTAAATACGGTCGTCGTTACCCGAGTACAACGTGAGTCGGCCACGCAGAAGAGCGGCGTCCGCCATCAGCTGGTCGAGGTCGGGATTGGCCTCTTTCAGGGCCACGATTCGGTCGTGTTCCGACAAACGCAGCGCTGTCTGCGGAGCAATGTTCACGCCGGTGCGCGCCGGCACGTTGTAGAGCACGACAGGCAGCGACGACGCATCTGCCACCGTGAAGTAGTGCGCCAGCAGCCCCTCCTGGGTCGTCTTGTTGTAATACGGAGTGACCGCCAGAGCAGCATCCACACCTAGCTGTTCAACGGCTTTCGCTGCCTCCGCCACTTCTCGCGTGTTGTTGCCGCCAATCCCGGCGATTATGGGGACCGACGACACGTGACGTGTCACAAAGCGAATGACTAAGTGCTGTTCTTCCTGCGTCATCGTAGACGGCTCGCCGGTGGTGCCACACACGACGAGGGCGTCGATTCCGGCGTCGATCTGCGCGGAAAGCAGGCGCTCCAGCGCGTTGAAATCGATCTCCCCGTCCACGAACGGGGTTACTAATGCGGTTCCGCAGCCCTCGAACAGCATATCGATCGGTCCTTCCCGTCAAACATCGGAGTCGAGATCACGACTCGCCAAACCTACCAAGCGCGCCGTTCCTTCCGCGGTGGCGTTCCAGGTGAGCCATCGCCTGCACGCCTCTACACCGTGAGGTCTCGAAGATCACACCTAACAATATGTATGCACATGCATATACTTGTGTGTGCCGGGGAGGCCGGCGAAGGAAGGGAGAATCATGCAGTTCGGCATCTTTTCAGTAGGCGACGTCACGGCCGATCCCCTAACCGGGTACACGCCCAGTGAACACGAGCGGATCATGGCTTTGACTCGAATAGCGAAGCACGCAGAGGAAGTCGGATTCGACGTTTTTGGTATAGGGGAGCACCACAACCCGCCGTTTGCCATCTCTTCTCCGCCGACTCTGCTGGCCTCGATCGGGGCTAGTACCGAGAACCTGCTTCTCACCACATCGACCACGCTGATCACCACGAATGACCCGGTTCGTATTGCCGAGGAGTACGCCCTCCTCCAGCACCTTGTGGGCGGCCGCCTGGACCTCATGCTGGGACGCGGGAACACCGCGCCGGTGTATCCGTGGTTCGGCCAGGACATAAGGCAGGGCCTGCCGCTGGCTCTCGAGAACTACAACCTGCTTCATCAGCTGTGGACCAAGGACGTCGTGAACTTCGAGGGGCGCTTCAGGACGGGACTGCAGGGGTTCACGTCGATCCCGCGCCCGCTGGACGATGTGGCTCCCTTCGTGTGGCATGGGTCTATTCGAACGCCCGAGATTGCGGAGCAGGCGGCCTACTACGGAGACGGCTACTTCGCTAACGGAATCTTCTGGCCCATGTCCCATTTCGAACGGCTCATCGCCTTCTACCGTGAGCGCTTCGAACACTACGGACACGGCAGAGCCGAGCAGGCAATCGTGGGCGTGGGTGCGCAAGTCTTCGCTGGGAAGACCACTAAGGCAGCTCGCGATGGCTTCCGACCCTATTTCGAGGCTTCGCCCGTGTACAGGGGAAGTGGGACCCTGGAAGCGGTCTCGGCTCAGACACCTCTTCTGGTCGGCAGCCCCCAGGAGGTCATCGATCGAGTATTGGGTTTGCGCAAGTACTTCGGCGATTACCAAAGGCAGATGTTCCTCATAGACCACGGCTTGCCCGAGGCTTTGGTCCACGAACAGCTGGATCTGATCGGTGCCGAGATTCTGCCTGTCCTGAGGGATGAGACAAAACAAAGGACGCCCGCCACTGTTCCAGAGGCGCCAACCCACGCGTCCTTGGTGCGCGCCAGGTACGGGGACGGGGAACCGCGTCAGCCACGCCCTAACCCCAACCGTGGCGACAACGTGACGGGCACCTCGCCTTACCAGGACACGGAACTGGAAGAGCCATTGAGGATGCCGTTTCTGTGAGCGTGTACTCCAGCCAGGAGCTGGCCACTGCTTCCCGCGCTTGGGAGGCATGCATGCGGGCGCACACCGCACTCCTTCGCCGCCTCCAGGGGGATGGGGCCTTTCGAGAGACCTCGACAAGCGAATACGACGTGCTCGACTCGCTTTCTCGCGCCGACCATCCACTGTCGCAGGTGGAGCTCACTTCGGTGGTTGCCCTCAGCCAGCCAACTCTCTCCAGGCTTCTGGGGCGCCTTGAGGAGCGGGGCCTCATCATCCGGAACACCTGCGCGGTCGATGCGCGAAGAACCGAATACCAGCTAACAGACAACGGCCTTGACGCACACAGGCGGACCGGAAGGCTCCATGGGCAGGCCGTGGCCGACGCCTTTCACTCCGCCTTGTCGGAGGCACAAATCGATTCCCTGACTCGGCTCTGCGAGCTGCTGATAGAAACGAATAGGAGCGAAACCCAATGAGTGAGCAACAGTTGACGCAGGAATCGGCACGCACGGAGAATCCGGCGGCAGAGGGTGAAATTGTGCTCGTAAGTGCAGGTGTGGGGACACCGTCCTCGACCACGACCCTCGCCACCCAGATTGGCGAGGGCGTCCGCCGCGCCGCAGCCCGGCGTGGCCGAGCAGAACGGGTCTCCCTGATTGCGCTTCGGGACCTGTCCGCGGACTTAGGTACGTTCAACGGGACTGGTCGGCTTACGGAAGAACTGCGCTCCGCCCTCGACCGCGTGGCCCGCGCGCGGGCCGTGGTGGCTGCCACCCCCGTCTACAAGGGAGCTATGTCCGGGCTCTTCAAGTCTTTCTGGGACGCGGCACCTGACGACGTGGCCGTCGGGAAACCGGTGATTCTGGCGGCAACAGCTGGAACTCCTCGCCACTCGCTGGTTCCTGACTCGCAGATGCGGGAACTGTTTGCGTACCTTCGCGCGTTGCCGCTGCCGACCTCAGTGTTTGCGGCCACGGACGACCTGGCTGCTCCCGGGCTCTTACAGGGGCGGATAGATCGCGCCTCCGAAGAGTTGGCGCTTTTGCTCGAACTGGATCCGAGTGGATCCCTGAGAACTCAGATGCTCACGTCAAGAAACCACGACGACGTGCGCGGACAGGTTGATCGGGGGGGCGATAGCTTCGAGATGGATACCTATCTCATGCGCTTAGCCACGGGGCGAGTATCATGACATTGCACGTTCTAGCAGCTCGGGAGGTCAATTGGACCCGGCAATAAGGCAGGCTCTGACCTGGAGCATTTTGGGTATTGCCGTCGTGATGTTTGTCTTCACCGTCGCGGACCTGTCCGCAGGACCGGCCAGCACGGCTATGTGGATTGGCGCAGGGGCGTGGCTCCTCACCGGGGGAATCGCCGGCTGGATCCTGCGTGCGAACCCGTACCGATCTGAGGACCGGGAAGACTAGACCACCGCACGAAACAGAGGAGATCAGCCAGTGACGATCATCAAGTACGACTTGACGGGATTTGCCAACTTCAGGGACGGGGGAGCACTGCCCGCTGGGCAAGGGCGGGTTCGTAGCCTCAAACTTCTGCGTTCTGACCAGCCCTCTGGCCTCGACCAGCAGGACATCGACTACCTGCAGGATCTTCCCTTGGCCGCAGTGATCGACCTGCGCACGGAGATGGAGGACCACGCGGAGCCGTCACCTTTCGCCAAGGCGGGTTTCAACGTCGAACGGCACGGCATCGACGCCGGGTCCATCGTCTCCATGATGAAGGGCGACATGACGGTTGAGACCATGTACGCGGAGATGATCAAGCACGGCGGTCACGCTTTCGCGAAGGCAGTAACCGCGGTGGCCGACGGCTTGAAGGACGGAGCCGTCATCGTCCACTGCACGGCGGGCAAAGACCGCACGGGAATAACCATCGCGATGGTCCAGGAACTGGTTGGCGTATCCCGCGACGACATCGCCGCTTCTTACGCGATCACCTCTCAGAACCTGGATGGCGCTTGGAAGAACACCAAGCTAGAACAGATCACCAAGTTCGCCGGTAAGGAGATGGCGGAGAAGATCGAGCCTCTCATGGTGGACTCCCCGCCGGCAGCCATTAACGGGGTTCTTGACCACCTCGACAGCGAGTACGGCGGCGTAGAGAGCTACCTCGTGAAGCACGGAATGGATTCGGCAACGGTTCAGAAGCTCCGCGAGGAGCTGGTGGCCGGCTAGACCACCAGCTGCGGCTCAGGACAGCGCAGCTGCCACGGCAACATGAAGCGCGGTCTGGAACTTCGTTTCGCGTTCCTCTGCTGACATGTCCTGGGAGCTATCAAAGACGTGGTCACTCACGGTGAGCACAGTCAGCGCTTCCTTGGAGTGTTCGGCGGCCGTCCCATAGAGGGCGGCCGCTTCCATTTCCACCCCCAGCACCCCGTAGTTCGCCAGAGCCTCCATCTGACCGGGAACGATCTGATAGAAGTGATCCCTGGAAACGACGGGACCCACGTGCACCCGCTGGCCCGGGGGCACAGCGTCGAAAGCGGCCTTGGCCAGGTTGAAGGAAGCCCCGGCGGAGAAGTAAATGTTGGGGATGCGCGTCTGGTTGAAGTTCGAGTCGGTGTGCGCCGTGACGCCAATCACCGTGTCGCCGACCTTCACGTGCGGCGCAATCCCACCGCAGGTCCCCACGCGGATGACGCGGTCCACTCCGTAGAACTTGTAAAGCTCCGTCGCATAGATCGCGATGGAGGGCTGGCCCATGCCCGACCCCATCACCGACAGCGGCTTGCCATCTACGGTGCCGGTGTAGCCGAGCATTCCCCGCACGTCGTTCACCAGCCGGGGGTTGTCCAAGATCAGCTCTGCGATACGTTTTGCGCGCAATGGGTCTCCGGGCATCAGAACCGCCGGTGCGAAGTCGCCTCTCTCAGCGCGAATGTGTGGTGTGGCCATACTCTCCTCCATTGCAAACCTGTTGAAGCGGCGTCGGCGCCGCAGTCTGGTAAGTCTACCGGTGGGCTGACCTCCGGGCAGCAGGCGGTAGGTTGGGCTTATGGCAGAAGCATCCGACTCTCAACCTGTTCCCAGGCTTGTCGCTTTCGATCTTGACGACACTCTGGCGCCCTCAAAGTCACCTCTCCCGCAGCGCATGGCGGAGGCTTTGCGTCAACTGCTGGACTGCACCCAGGTGGCGGTGATCTCCGGCGGAGCTCTGTCTCAATTCCAACTCCAGTTGCTGGAGAACCTGGGTGCCAACCCCGAGCAACTCAATCAGCTACACCTGATGCCCACGTGTGGCACGCGCTACTGCCGTTTCGAGGGCGGACAGCTGGTGGACGTCTACAACCACCCGCTGCCGGAGAGCACCAGGAGGCGGGTGAAAGATGCCCTGGAGGCAGCTGCCCGTGGGCTGGGGCTGTGGGTGGAAAACCCTTGGGGAGAGGTAATCGAGGACCGCGGTTCTCAGATCACGTTCTCCGCGCTTGGGCAAGCGGCTCCGCTGGATGCCAAACGAGCGTGGGACCCGGACGGGAAAAAACGAGCGGCTCTTGTGGACGAAGTGAGCGCATCTGTACCGGATCTTGAGGTTCGCTCAGGCGGCTCCACGTCTGTGGACGTCACGCAACGCGGTATCGACAAAGCGTATGGAATGGCAAGGTTGGAACAAGCAACCGGCTTGGGTAGAGCAGACGTCCTCTTCATTGGAGACCGCCTGGACGAGGGCGGCAACGACTACCCGGTGAAAGCAGCCGGCTGGAGAACTCAGGCTGTCTCTGACTGGGAGGACACGGCCTCCTACCTGGAAGCCTTGTTAGCGTGAAAAGGGAGGGGACAAACCTCGACTACTTGGGGAACTCCCCGCGTTTCACCTGTGGTTTCGGCGAACGCCAGCGCCTTGCCATCAGCATTCGCGAATACATGTAGAACCAGGTTCCACGGGGGATCGGCTCCCCCGGATACTTGCTGGCCAGCAGCTTCTTCAGCTTCCTCCACACAAAGATGGACTCAATGACTGAGACGAGCAGGAGGCCGTAGAACAAGATGGTGAGTCCGATGATCAGGTACTCAGCCCACGCGCCTGGTAGCTGCACGAATGAGAACGCCAGCATCCCCGCCAAGAAAATCAGCATGGAGGGCAGCAAGAACTCCGCTAGCGACCAGCGGGCATCCACGTAGTTGCGGACGTAGCGGCGTATGCGCCCCTTGTCACGCACGGGGAGATACCGTTCGTCTCCCGTCTCAAGAGCAATCCTTTGTCTCTCGTACGCTTCGTCGCGCTTTTGCCGCGATATCTTCTTTGCCAGCTTCCGGTCCGTGGGCACCAGAGGACGTTGGCGCTCCGCCTCCGCTTCCTTGCGGGTACGAGTGGGCCGTCCCTTGCCCTCCGCCCTAGCCGAGTCCTGAGTCTTGTCTTCGCTTCTCACCCGACAAGGCTAATGTAAGCGGCGCCCGCGCCCAACCTGCGGCCAATCGCGGGGCCGCGCGAAGGTAGATTATGCGACATGAACATTGCCCAAGACCTCACCGCAGCTGTTGACGCCGGCTTTGAAGACCAGATTCAGGCGCTGACCGACCTAGTCGCCATCCAATCCGTCTCCTCGGATCCTGAGCGGAACCAAGAACTCTGGCAAAGTGCGCGCTTCGTAAGGGACGCCTTTGCGGAACTGGGCTTGGACGCGCGCATCGCTCAGGCCCCCGTGGCGGACGGCGTGATGGGCGCTCCGGCCGTGATTGCCAAGTCCTCCTATCAGGAGGGGAAACCGCGCGTACTGCTGTACGCACACCACGACGTGCAGCCGGAAGGAGACGCGGAACGCTGGAGTTCGGATCCTTTCACCGCCGAGATCCGTGGAGACCGCATTTACGGACGCGGCACCTCCGATGACGGTGCGGGCATTGTGGTGCACCTCGGGGCCCTGCGTGCCCTGGAGCAGCTGGGGCCCCTACCCGTGAACGTCACGGTCTTCGTGGAGGGCGAAGAGGAAGTCGGTTCGCCCTCGTTCGCTAACTTCCTGGCGACGAACGAGGACGATTTGGCGGCGGACGTCATCATCGTCGCCGATTCGGGGAACTGGACCGCGGACGTCCCTGCGGTGACGTCGACTCTGCGTGGCGTCGCGACTTTGGATGTGAAGGTGAAGGTGCTGGACCACGCCGTCCACTCAGGCTTCTTCGGCGGTCCGGTTCTGGACGCGGTGACGCTTTCTTCTCGGCTGATTTCAACCTTGCACGGCGAGGACGGGGCAGTCGCTGTTGCGGGATTGGGCGGCGAACCCACCGCCGAAGTGGACTGGCCGGAAGAGGACTTTCGGAAGGAGGCGTCTGTCCTGGAGGGATACAGACTCGCGGGAACCGCCGATCTTGCCGCTCGTGTGTGGACGATGCCAGCGATCAGCGTCATCGGAATGGACGCGGTCTCCGTCGCGGACTCGGCCAACGCGATCATCCCGGAGTGCACCTTCCGCCTTTCAGTCCGCACGGTCCCGGGAAGCGATGCGGGAGCCAGCGCGGAAGCTGTCCAAGAGCATCTCCTGGCCAACGCGCCTTTCGGCTGCTCTGTGGAGGTAGCAATCAAGGAGCTCGGGCCGTCCTATCGAGCCGATCTGGACAGCCGTGAGGCGGGTTTGCTGCGCGAAGTCTTGGGACAGGCCTGGGGAACCGATGCCGTTTCCATGGGAATCGGGGGTTCCATTCCCTTTATCGCACAGTTCGAGGAGACATTGCCGGAAGCAAAGGTGCTGGTCACAGGCATCGAAGATCCCTCGACCAACGCTCATTCGGAAGACGAATCACAATCGCTGAAGGTGCTTCGCAATGCCACATTGGCTGAAGCCCTGCTCCTCCAGCGGCTGGGCGAGCCGGCTAGTGAGTGACCGCACCACTTCGCCCTGCGCCGCTGGAAGGGACCTGAGACTAAGCGCACCCAGCTGTCGGCGAACCCACCGTGACAGCGCAAATGGCGTTGCGTAGAGTGGAGTCGCTCGAGGCGAGGCTAAGTCCCCTCGAAATCGGACCAGGAGGAAAACCATGTCTGAAGTACAGACTGAACTGCCCACCCACGAAGTTGCACTCTCGGACAAGGCCGCGGAGAAGGTCCGGAGCCTCCTTGGACAGGAAGGTCGCGATGACCTGCGCCTGCGAATCGCCGTGCAGCCGGGTGGATGCTCGGGTCTCATCTACCAGCTCTACTTTGACGAGCGCCTGCTCGACGGCGACGCAGTCGTGGACTTCGGTGGGGTAGAGGTTGTGGTGGACCGGATGAGCGCTCCATACCTGGCCGGCGCGACTATCGACTTTTCCGACTCTATTGAGCGGATGGGCTTCACCATCGACAACCCCAACGCGTCCAGCACTTGCGCCTGCGGGGAGTCTTTCCACTAGTCACAGCGAAGCACGGAGGCAGGAATGCGCCTGGTGAGACTGGGGGCCGCCGTTGCTGCGGCAGCCTTCGCAGCCGGTGTCGTCGCGGGTTGTTCCGACGGCACTTCGGCGCAGTCTGGTCAAAGCGATAGTCAGTCCTTGTCCGCTGGCCCCGCAGTCGATCGCGACCCGTCCTTCGCGATTCCGGAGGTCTCGGGGGCCTTTGGCGAAGTCCCGGAGATCACCCCGGTGGAGGGCCCAGTTCCGGATGCTCTGGTCTCGAAGGTACTGGAAGAGACGGACCCCGAAGGGGAGGTCATTGAGCCGGACGATACCGTGTATGTGAACTACTCGGGTGTCCTTTGGGACGGGTCGGCTTTTGATTCCACATTCGACCGGGGTTCGGCCTCCACTTTCAGCCTCAACTCGGTGATCGAAGGCTGGAAGTACGGGCTCTCCGGCACCCGCGTCGGAGACAGAGTGGAGCTTGTCGTGCCCCCGCAGTACGGCTACGGAGACGAAGAGCAGACACTGATTCCCGCCGGTTCGACACTCGTGTTCGTAGTTGACGTCATGGGGGTGGCCGACACTTCCGAACTGGAGAACGCCACGCCCACCGGAAATGCTATCCCCGAAGGGATGCTGGTCGAGGGCGACCTAGGACAGCCTCCTCGCGTGGTGTTCGAAGAGGGAGGTGAGGCGCCTTCTGAAGAAGTTTCGGTCGTTCTCGCGGAGGGTTCTGGTCCAGTAATCACTGCGTCAGACACCGTCGTATACCACTACGTCGGGACTTACTGGGGTACCAGCCAGGCGGCCGCCACCACTTGGGAGAGCGGCCCGGAGATGATCGAGGCGGGTCAGAGCCTGTTTCTTGGTGAAAAAGTCGGCTCTCGCCTTGCGATGGTCTTTCCCGGAGACGGCGAAACCCAACCGGCGATGGTCATGATTGTTGACATCGTGGCTGCCTTCGGCAGCTGATCTGGTCGCTCGCGGGGACGTTGCGGCCGGTGTCGTAGACTGCAGGGGTTGCAAAAGCCAGCGCCGTGGCGAAGGCCCCTAAGGAGAGAATCAGTGAACGATCAGGTCGTCGACGTGCTCATCTACTCCGCTGACGCGGAGAAGCGGAAGGCAGTCATCGAAGGTTGTGGGGTTCGGCCTGGAAAAGGAAGTCCCAGACTCCGCTGGATTGAGGCGGCCACCGCGGACGGCGCCATGACCGCAGTAGAAGAACACCGGCCCGCCATCGCGGTGCTGGACGCGGACACACCGAAGGTTGGGGGCATGGCTGTCGCGCAGGACATCCGAAATGAACTCGATTTTCAACCACTCGTGGTGCTCCTTACCGCCCGGCCGCAGGACTCGTGGCTAGCCACGTGGTCCGGTGCTGCGTTCACTGTTCTTGCGCCTTACGATCCGCTGGAACTGCAAGAAACAATGGTGAGGGCGATTCAAGCGACCAAGTGATCGAAATATGAGTCTGTGGACAGAGGTGGCGCCGCGACTGGCGGCCGGAGACGAGCTTTCGTATGAGGAAAGTCGGCAGGTGATGGCGCTCATCATGTCCGGCCAGCTCGATGAGATAAAACTGTCTGCCTTCCTTTCGATGACGGCCGTAAGAGGAGTGACCGTCCACGAACTCCAAGGGCTGGCGGACCAGATGCAGGCCTCAGCGGAGACAGTCGACCTTCCGGCCGGCGCTGTTGACATAGTTGGAACCGGTGGCGACGGCGCCAAAACGGTGAACGTGTCAACGATGGCGGCAATAGTCATCGCCGCCAGTGGCTTCCCGGTGGTGAAACATGGGAACAGGGCCTCAACCTCGGCTTGCGGATCAGCCGACTTGCTCGAGGCCTTAGGGGTGGACCTCAACCTGAGCACACAAGACGTGGAACGTTCTTACCGCGAAGCGGGGATTGCGTTCCTATTCGCCAACAAGTTCCACCCGTCCATGCGTCACGCCGCCCGGGTCCGAAGGGAACTCGGGTTCCCCACGGCATTCAACGTGCTGGGCCCCCTGGCTAACCCGGCACGTCCCCGCGCCTCAGCGGTAGGCGTGGCAAAAGAGTCAGCCGCGCCCCTAGTGGCGGGTGTATTCGCTAACCGTGGAACCAGCGCCTTTGTGTTCAGGGGTCGTGACCTGGGTCTGGACGAACTGTCCACCATTGAGCCAGCACAGATTTGGACGGTCCAACGCGGCCAAGTCCGCTACACGGAGTTGGATTTCTGTGATCTGCTGGGCGTTCCGCGCGCTTCGGTGGATGCCCTCCGTGGGGGGGACGCCGCGTATAACGCGGAAGTGGCCCGCAACGTCCTCGCCGGGTCCGAGGGCCCGATCACGCAGGCGGTGGCGCTGAACGCAGCGGTGGGCATGATGGCTGGCGCGGCTGCGGGTCTTGCCCAGCCGGAGCTTCAGGGGGAGCAGGTGTTCGCCTCGACGGACTGGTTGGAGGAGGACGCCCTACTCGACGGCTTCCGCAGGGGCTTCGAAATGGCGCATGAGACGCTGTCCAGCGGGGACGCGTTGGAGAAACTTCAGTCCTGGGTGAGTGCCACCCAGGACATCTGAACGGATCAATCCAAGCCCAGGTGGAATGCTTCTTCTAGGTCGGAGTTGGAATAGGCCCGGAAGGCAAGATGTGTCGAAAGCTCGAGCACTCCGGGCACCTTGGCAATGCGGTCAGAGACAACGTCGGCCAGTTCTTCGTACTGGGTGACTTTCACGCGCGCGATCAAGTCGATGTCTCCCGTAACTGAATACACTTCCACCACGCTGGGCACATCAGCAATCTGCTGTGCCACCTCCGGGATCGAGTCAACCGAGCAGTTCACCATGACTATCGCTGTGATCATCAGAGTCTTCCTTCGTCGTACATCGTCCGCTGCTCAGCATAGTGGCGCGTGGCACTCAAAAGGATTCGGCACCGGTTAGAGTAAGCCTTGGGTCTCAGGGCTTCGTTTAACTTCAGGGGTGAGGTGTGGGCTTTTACAGCGTGTTGAAAGGTGCGGGGGCGCCGCTGCTTCGGGGCGTCTACCATCCTTGGATTCGGGGTGCGGAGAACATCCCCCAGGAGGGTCCGGCGATTCTTGCTTCGAATCACAACGCGGTGTGGGACTCAATCTTCCTGCCCGCTCTGATCGACCGCGAAGTCGTATTTATGGGCAAGGCCGATTACTTCTCCGGGACCGGCGTCAAGGGTTGGGCCACGAAGAACTTTATGAAGGCGGTTGGGACCATACCGGTGGACAGAAGCGGTGGAAAAGCCGCGCAGGCCGCTATGCAGGCGGGCCTCGACCGTCTCGCAGCAGGAGAGCTTTTCGGTATCTACCCGGAAGGAACGCGCAGTCCCGACGGGCGCCTCTATAGGGGAAAGACCGGTGTGGCGCGTTTGGCACTGGAGTCTGGCGCTCCCGTAATCCCGGTGGCCATGATCGGGACACACGACGCCCAGCCGATCGGGAAAAAGGTTCCTCTCCGTACGGACATCGGCGTCGTGATTGGTGAGCCGTTGGACTTCACCCGCTACCGGGGACTGTCCAAAGACCGCTATACCCTCCGGGCTATCACCGATGAAATCATGTACAACCTGATGCTTCTGTCCGGCCAAGAGTATGTGGATCGGTACGCAGCGGACGTCAAAGCTGAGCTGGCGGCCAGCGGGGATTTTGATGGACCTGTACCGAACTCCGCGAAGGGTGAGCCGGAAGCGGAAGCAAAGGAATAGGCGAGCGCCACCGATATAGAATCGTGTGGGTTGTTTTCCTGCCCGGAACTACTATGCGCCTCAACGAAAGGGGTAGACGGTGACCGTCAAGAGAGTAGCGATTCTGACCGCTGGGGGCTACGCGCCTTGCCTATCAACTGCGGTGGGTGATCTGATCGAACGCTACGATGCCCTGGACCCTGAGATTGAGATCGTTGTCTACCAGCACGGATACCAGGGTCTCCTAACTGGAGACTACGTGGTGGTGGATGAGGAAGCCCGGAAGAACGCGGGTACTCTCCGCAAGTTTGGGGGCTCTCCCATAGGAAACTCGCGCGTTAAGCTCACTAATGCCGCCGACCTCGTGAAGCGCGGACTGGTTGCCGAGGGCGAGGACCCGTTGGCCGTCGCGGCGGAGCAGCTACGCACGGACGGGGTGGATGTCCTGCACACCATCGGGGGAGACGACACCAACACGACGGCCGCGGACTTGGCAGCCTATTTGCACGACAACGACTACGAGCTAACAGTTGTCGGCCTACCGAAGACGATCGACAACGACATCGTGCCCATCCGGCAGTCGCTTGGCGCCGACACCGCCGCAGAGCAGACCTCTAAGTTCGCGCAGAACATTGTCGGAGAGAACCGGGTCGGGCCGCGGATGCTGATCATCCACGAAATCATGGGGCGCAACTGCGGTTGGCTGGCTGCCGCTTCGACGCGTAAGTACCGCGACTGGCTGGAGGAGCAGGAGTGGGTGCCGTCCATTGGCCTGTCGAAGGATCGGTGGGACGTGGATGCCTTGTACCTGCCTGAGATGCACATCGACCTGGATGCGGAAGCGCAGCGTCTCAAGAAGATCATGGACGAGCGTGGCAACGTAAACATTTTCATCTCGGAAGGTGCGGGCGTTCCGGAGATAATCGCGGAGCTGGAGGCCAACGGGGAAGAGGTTCGAAGGGACGCCTTCGGTCACGTCCGGCTCGATGAGATCAACCCCGGGCAGTGGTTCTCGAAGCAGTTCGCGGACCGGCTGGAGGCGCAGAAGGTGATGGTTCAAAAGTCCGGTTACTTCTCACGTTCGGCTGCGTCAAATGACTACGACCTTGAGTTGATCGCAGCCATGGCGGATCTCGCAGTGGACTCGGCAATGAAAGGTCAGTCCGGCGTGGTGGGTCATGACGAAGAGGACGGCGACACGTTGAAGACCATCAGCTTTGAACGCATTGCGGGGCATAAGGCCTTTGATGTCACCCAGCCCTGGTTCGTGGAAATGATGGAGGACATGGGCCAGCCCTTGGAACCCGCGTCTGCCGAGTAGAGCCCGATGAAGCCATGGGAGACGTGGCGCGCTAAGGCGGCGCGCCACCAACCTGATTACCCCGACTCCGAGGCCGTTCAGAACGTTGCGGCGCAGCTGCGCAGTAAGCCTCCTCTCGTGTTTGCTGGGGAGGTGGACAGCCTGCGCGAAGAGATGGGGCGGGCCGGTCGGCACGAGGCTTTCGTGCTCATCGGCGGGGACTGCGCGGAGACTTTTGACGGTTCCACCGCCAATCAGCTGCGACTGAAGCTGCAGACACTGCTCCAGATGGCGGTCGTGCTCACGTACGGCGCCTCCATGCCGGTGGTCAAAATCGGCAGGATCGCAGGCCAGTACGCGAAGCCACGTTCGTCGCCCACAGAAACTCGCGGGGACACCACACTCCCGTCCTATCTCGGGGACGCAGTCAACGGGTTTGCTTTCACCCAAGAGTCCAGGACCCACGACCCACAGAGGCTGCTTGATACGTACCACGCTTCGGCTGCTTCCTTGAATCTCATCAGGGCCTTCGCGAAGGGCGGCTATGCGGACCTTCGCCGCGTGCATGAATGGAACCGTGGTTTCGCGGCGAACCCCATGTTCGCCCGGTATGAGCAGCTCGCCTCAGAAATAACACGGGCCGTCCGTTTCATGCAGTCTGCGGGCGCAGACTTCGACTCTCTTAGACAGGTCGATTTTTACTCCTCACACGAGGCGCTTCTCCTGGAGTACGAGTCGGCGCTGACACGAGTTGACTCCCGTACTGGAGACGCCTACGACACTTCCGGCCACTTCCTGTGGATCGGGGAGAGAACCAGGGGACTGGAAGAGGCCCACGTTGATCTTCTTAGCCGGGTGCGTAACCCTATTGGCGTGAAGATCGGCCCGCAGGCCACCCCCGAGGAGGTGCTCGGGCTTGTTGACGCGCTCAACCCGAATGGCGAAGAGGGACGCTTGACCCTGATGGCGCGCATGGGTGCCGACAGGATCGCCGGTGCGCTGCCGCCCCTGGTGGAAGCAACGAAGAGAGATGGCCGTCCGATTACATGGATCTCGGACCCAATGCATGGGAACACGATCTCCACTGCCAATGGATACAAGACCCGGGACTTCGACACAATCATGAAGGAGGTCAGGACCTTCTTTGAGGTGCATGCCGCTGCGGGCACAGTCCCCGCCGGGGTGCACGTGGAGTTGACCGGTGATGACGTCACCGAGGTGATAGGCGGGGCTGAGGGCTTGGACTCGCAGTCACTGACGAAGCGCTATGAATCGCTCGTCGATCCCAGGTTAAATCACCAACAGTCCTTGGAGATCGCGTTCCAAGTCGCTGAGCTGGCCGCTGAGGCTAACGCGTCCAGTGAGGTTGCTCCCCGGAGCTGGCAGGAGGACGAGTGGCAGCTCTACGAGGCGCCACCAAATGCCCCTACACGACCGTAATCTGGACTACCGACCCTAGCCGCACGGACTCCCCCGCAGCTGGGGTCTGCGCGCCCACACTGTCGAAAAAGCCTGCAATCCGGTTCACTTCGACCTCGAAACCCGCGTCTTGCAGGACCCGGGTGGCCTCTTCCGTACTCTTTCCGTACACGTCGGGCACCGGTGCGTACGGGGGACCCTTGGAGACAACGACATTCACAGTGTCACCCTTGTGGGCGGTGGAGCCGGCTTGCGGTGTCTGCCCCATCACTTGGCCCTCCGGCACGTCGGCCGAAAAGTCCTCTGCAAGCGCGGCTACCAGCCCGAGCTCCCCGAGGGTCTGCTCCGCCTCCCCCTGAGTCGACCCCAGGAGTTCCGGTACGGAGATCGGTTCGCGCCCCTTGGAGACAATGAGCTGCACTGTCACCGAGTGTTCCACTTCTTCTCCGGCCGCTGGTCGAGTCCCGATCACCTCACCCTCCGGAGTGGACTCGGACCACTCGTCGAGTTGTTGCGGGGCCGCAAACCCCGCGGCGATTAGTGCAGCTTTCGCTGCCTCGGGTTCCATCCCCGCCGTTTCGGGTACCTCCAGCATCAGAACGCCTTTGGACACCACCAGTTCGATCTCCTGGGTCCGGTGCACCTTCTCTCCCGCCGCCGGATTAGTCTCCACGATCTGATCTACGGGTACCGTGTCCGAATAATCGAATGCGACCGTCGAAGCGAGGTCGCGAGAGGAAAGCTCCTCCTCCGCCTGTTCCACAGTCATGCCCCGCAAGTCTGGGACGTCCAGGTAGGAACCGGGACCGTACTGTTGCCACCACCACCAGGTTCCCAAAGCGAGGGCGACAAGCAGCATAAGCACCGTCAAGAGAATCAGCCACACTCTGGACTTACGGGTTAGCGCCTGCCCCTCTGGTGCGGTGATCGACCCGGATGTCTGAACGACGATCCGTTCAACTGGAAGCACAGCGGTTCTGTCGGCTCGACCCACGGGGATGGTCAGCCCCTGTGCTGGGGAACTCGGCGCTGATGTGGCGGGTGAGGGGAGATCACGGCCGAGCAGTTGGCTGGGAAGCGAAGCTTGCGTCCGCCGCACCATCGCTGCAGCGTCGAGGGCGCTTGCAGGCCTCTCTGCCGCGTCCCTCGCGCAGAATGCCGCCACCAGCTCGTCCACTTCGGTGGGGAGCCACTTCGTGACTAGAGAAGGTGCAGGGATGTCCTCATTCACCCGCGACAGAGCCACTTGTACGGCGTTTTCTCCGCCGCCGGGGAGTTCACCCGTCAGCATCTCGTAGAGGATGATGCCAACCGCAAAGATGTCTGTTCTGGCGTCGCTTGATCCGGCGAGGGCAACTTCGGGCGCCAGGTACGCAACGGTTCCCATAATCGACCCGGTTGTCGAGTAGCTCACCTCAGAGGCAGCCCGCGCCAATCCGAAATCGACGATCTTGAGGGACCCACTCGGATCCATGAGGACGTTCTCCGGCTTCAAATCCCGGTGAACAACGCCGGCTCGGTGGGCTGCGGCCAGCCCTTCTAGCAGCTCGAGCGTGTAGGACAGGGCCGCGCCCAGGGTGAGCGAAGAGCCTGACGAAAGAAAAGCGCGCAAGTCGGGGCCATCTACCAGTTCCATGACCAAGTACCCCTGGCCATGAACCACTCCCTGGTCGTAAATCGGCACCACCGAGGGGTGGGAAATCTTCGCCGCGGACCGGGCTTCCCTCTTGAACCTGCTTGTGAACTGCTCGGATTCCGCCAGATGCGGGTGCATCACTTTCAGCGCCACCAGACGGTCGAGCCGCTCATCGCGAGCCACGTAGACCGTTGCCATCCCGCCGCGCGCCATGCGAGAAAGAACGCGGTAGCGTCCGTCGATCAACAGGTTTATCAAGGGGTCTGCCAACCCGCCGCTGGTGGCCCCGGAGGCGTTCGGGGTCTGCGGTTGCGGGGCACTAGTCACGAGGGGATTGTACGGGAGCTGGCGCCCGTCCCCGCACGGGCGCGCTGGTAGCCTGGCCCTATGCCAGAGAACAACCCTTCCACGCAGGTTCCAGAAGCACTGCTGACGGTACGGGAAACCGCCGACCTCCTCGGCGTAGAACCCACTCGAATCGGACAGCTCCTCGCGGACCACGTTCTCGTGTCGGTGGAAGTTGCGGGGCAAAGAATGATCCCAGCCGAATGTCTAGTGGAGCTGCCCGCAGACAGGCACTACGCGGTGGAGCTCAAGGCCCCTGAAGAGGGAAAGGTCCGCGTGGTCCGCGCCACCCACGAGCCACTACCGCACCTCAGAGGAACCGCGCTGGTATTGCACGACGGCGGCTACACAGACGAAGAAATTGTCCGGTGGCTCTGGGAGCCGAATCGCTGGCTTGATGCTCGCCCAATCGAAGCTTTACGAAGGGGTAGCCACAAGGCCGTGAACCGCGTCGCCTCTACGCAGGCTTGGTGAGCACGGTACTTCCTCAGGCTTCACGATCTACCAACATTGAAACCAGCTGACGCAGCAGCTCCTTGCCCTCGGATCCGAACGCATCGCTGTCCTGCAGAGCCTGCACAGCCAGGCGCCGGTACGCCTCAATCAGCGACAGGTGAGGTTGCTCGCCGAACTCCCGAATGATCTCAGTTGCCAGTGCTACGTCATCTGGGCTTGGGTGGGCCCGCAAGTAGACGCCCTGCAGTTCGGAGGCAGCCGACGGTGGGCAGTTCGTGAGGGTTAGGGCCAGTAGCGCGGTTCTCTTCCCCTCGACTATGTCTAAGCCTGTGGGTTTTCCCGTGACGTCCTCGTGACCGAACACCCCCAGATGATCGTCGCGTAGCTGGAAGGCTATCCCTGCCGGCTCAAGGATCGCCCAGAGCTGGGCTGTCACGTCCTCGTCCGCTCCGCTTAGCAGGGCGCCGAGGACGGTGGGGTAGACGACGGAGTAACGTGCGGACTTCCTCTTCACCACCTCGACAGCGTTAAACACGCCGTCCTCGCCCGTTCGCAGAGGCGTATAAGGGGCGGAAGTGTCGGCGGCCTGCCCAACGGCGACTTCCCCGGTCATATGCGCGTAGGTGCGTAGGACGGGGCCGGCCGCAGCACTGCCCTCTACGGCGCGCCCAAGTTGATATTCCGCGGAAGCGGCCAGAAGGTTCCCAAGTAGCACGGACCCATCTCGGCCGAAGTCGGTGCGGCTGCCCAAAAGCTTCTGGCGCGCATGCACGTCCTGGAAGTGCATGTGAGCCGAGGGGGCGCCCCGGCGAAGGGGGGAGTCGTCCAGCAGGTCGTCGTGAACGAGGGCGGATGCCTGATAGGTCTCCAAGGCCAGGCCCAGGTGAAGAACCGATGGTTCTGTGCCTGAACGCGCCAGTGCCGCCGAAGGGGAGTCATCGTCCCCGAGCGACGACTGCACGGCCGCGCCCACGTAGGCGCACAGAGCGCGGAAGCGTTTGCCGCCAACCAGCGCGCGGAAAAATGGTTCACGCAGGTCGAGCGCCGCAGGAAAGGCGACCTGGCTCAGGAACTCCTCAGACGAGCTCCGCAGGGCTTCGTCCACCTCTCGTCGCAGACGCGCAGCGGCTTCTTGCAGCTCGCTACCTTGGCTTGGTGACAATCGTTTGCCCTTCGCTGATGGCTTAGCGCAAGCGCCCCAGAGAGCGGCCTGCCATTATAATTGACCGAGTCTAAACTGCCCAGAAAACCGGGCAAATCCTGCACCGTTCAGAAAGGCTCCTGCGTGTCTACAGCGAAAGACGCAACTGCTGCGAAGCCCAAGAAGACTTCCACCCGCAAGTCTGCCCAGCCGGCCCAAACAGATCAAATCGCAGACGATCCGAAAGCTTCAGCTCCAAGAGCCAAATCCGCGGCGAAGAAGACCACTTCCACGTCGACGCGGAAGCCAGCTGCAAAGAAGGCGGCGCCGGCCAAAACAGCCGCAAAGAAGACAGCCGCGAAGAAGACAACGGCAGTGAAGGCACAGCCGGCCGAATCAAACGACGCCGATG
>CAYFQC010000016.1:0-29521 GCA_964345155.1 uncultured Actinomyces sp. | reverse complement strand
GCCATGAGCACGCATTCCCGCTACTTCCTGGACAAATCCAGCCCCCGCGTCTGGAAGGCCCTCAACTCCTTTGGCTTCGCGGTCAGTCAGCAGGCGGAAGAAACCGGAGTGGACCGCGCGGTACTAGAGCTTATGTACGTTCGTATATCGCAGCTAAACGGCTGCGTTTATTGCCTGGACCTGCATACTCGTCGCGCACTTGAGGTGGGGGTTCCAGCGGGGCTTGTGGCTCAGCTGCCGGCGTGGCAGGAATCGAAGGCTTTCACGGACATTGAACGTGCAGCCCTCGCAATCGGGGAGGTGACAACTCTCCTGCCGGAGCACGCGGAGCGAAGAGGTCGTCTCCGGGCTGCACGCGAAACTCTGGGAGATGACGCGTTCGGCGCAGTCGAATGGGCTGCTATCACGATGAACGCCTATAACCGGGTGTCCATTCTGTCTGAGCACCCGGCAAAGAATCCGCGCTCTTAGCGCCCCTGTTCCTCCTCCAGCGCGCGGCGCACCGTTTCTTGCAGCTGCTGGTCGGTAAAGACGCGGTGGGCCGCGTCGGTTCCCATGCGTTCGCTCGCCTCCGCCACCGCTTCCCGCACGTCTTGACGGGCACCCAGTTTGGGCGAGGACGGGTGCACGTAGGAGTGGCGAGCCATGGAAGGCGTATTACCCAGGACGTAGGCGGCAGCATCGTACGCGGTCAACGACGGATCTTTGTGCTTCTTTCCCAGCGGGAAGGAGGAGCCTGCGGAGACCGACGCAGCTATCACCGTGGCCCCCCAGGTGCGGAACACTTTGGCAGTGGAGGCGGCGCCGCAGACCGCGTGGATGTAAGAGTTCACGGATGAAGAGTCGATGTGCTCACGCGGGGTGGCGTACGTCTGGAACAAGAAGACGCCCTCGTCGGCTTGCGCCTGCTCCAGGAGACGCGTCGTCACCTTGGCGGCGTGGCTGTCCTCCACGGTGTGCACCTGGTGCAGGTGCTCTTTTCCGATGAAATCGAAGGTGACAGCGGCCTTGTGAACGCGTACGTGCCGCGGTTCCAAGGTGGTGAGGCCGTAGGTGTGGTTCTCCCGGGCGTAGCGTTCGGTGCCGACTCGGAACAGGCCCAGGTCCAGGAACCGCACGGCCAGGGCGGTGACCTGCGGGGCGTCCGGCGAGGTGGGGCGGCGCCGCAACTCCTTTTCCACCGCGGCCCGCAGTTCGGGCAGATGCTCCGCGAAGTGCATCATGTGCGCGAAGCGGTTCTCCGCTGCCTCCTTAGTTGCCGCTTCCGAATAGCGGTACTGGATGCGGCCTCTGGAATCGATGCCGCGGGCCTGCACACGGGCATCTGGATCGGGGGAGGCCCACACATGTTGCCAGGCAGGTGGAATCGCTAGCGCATTTAGCCGGCTCAGGGTTGCCGGGTCCTCTACGGGGCGGCCGTCCTCGTACGTCCACACAGCGTCTTGCCGGTGGAGACCGGGCGGCCAGCGTCGGTACGGGGTCGTTGACATGTTCCAACTATCATTCGGCGCGAAGTGGTCGGCAAACGGAAGTTCCTGTCCTGGTTGCGCGGGTAGCATGCGTGCATGACCAAGGACGCTCGTCGCGCACCCCGGCATGCCCGAATGGCCGCGGGCGCATCCTCGGTGACGTCTCCTTGGATACTCGGCGTTGGCTTGGCGTTCTTGGCGGTGGCAGCGCTTATCTGGGCTTGGATCCAGTCCTCGGGCGTTAAGCCGCTGGTCGAACTTGAGCCGGCGCTAGAAGCCCAGTCCCAGTCCAAACAAACCACTCAGTCGCCGGGGGGCTCGCAGAGCGCTACTGCGCCTGAACCGCTGGAGTTCACTATCTCCGCAGGCGGCGACATGCTGATCCACATGCCCGTGGCCGATTCGGCTTGGACCGGTCAGACATGGGATTTCACTCCCCAGATGGCGCAGGTCCAGCCGTATTTGGAGGGTTCCGACATTGCCCTATGCAACATGGAGACCGCTTTTGTGCCAGAAGATCAGGCGCCCGCCGGGTATCCGCTCTTCGGAACGCCGCGGGCGCTGGCTGATTCGATGGCGGCCGTGGGGTGGACGGGCTGCTCAACTTCCTCTAACCACTCCTTGGACCAGGGCTACTCAGGCGTGGTGAACACTATCGACTTCCTGGAAGCGGCAGGCTTGGGCCACGCTGGCACTGCACGCAGCCAGAAGGAAGCCGACTCGGCCCAGTTCTACGAGATCACCAACGGCGAGGAGACGATCCAGGTTGCCCACCTGGCGGCGGCTCACAACACGAACGGGATACCAATCCCAGAAGCGCAACCGTGGGCCATCAACATGATGGACGTTCAAAAGTTGGAGGCGGACGCCGAACGTGCCCGGGAGGGAGGCGCCGACCTGGTGCTGGTTACCTACCACTGCTGCGAGGCCGAATATGACACAGCGGTTGAACAAGAGCAGATCGACGTCGCCCAAGAGCTCGCCGCATCCGGCTTGGTAGATGCCGTAATCTCCCATCACGCGCATGTTCCCCGCACGATTGACTTGCTCGAGGGCGGCCCGGGCGGAAACGGAATGTGGGTCGCGTATGGACTTGGCAACTTCATTTCCAACCAGTCCGTGGCCGCCACCGGTTCCGCGGAGTCTTCCACGGGAGTCATGGTGTTCTTTTCCGGGCAGGCGGCTGAGGGAGAGCCTACCCATATTACCGACGCCCACTGGCTGGCGGTCACCACCGACATACCCTCGGGGCATGTGGTGCGGCCCCTCAGCTCTGCCGGTGCTGAGGGAGCGCAATTGTCCGGGGAGGAATTGGCTGATCGTTACGCGCGAACCGCCGCGATCTTTGAGGGGTCACCAGCGACCGAGTTGACCGAGGTGCCGAGCAAGGGAAAGAACGTGACCACTGTGATTTCGCACGCGAGGTGAGATGGGGGCTTGGAGCGGGTGACGAGAATCGAACTCGCACCATCTGCTTGGAAGGCAGAGGCTCTACCATTGAGCTACACCCGCATCACTTGCGTGACCAGAACACTATAGCGTGACGTGGCCTCCCATTGCCCGTCAGCCGAAGTTGCCTGCGCCACAGGGCGGTTGCTCTGCTTATGTCGCCGCCGCGCACCTGCCGTACCATTGAGCGGGTTGCCGCCAATCGCGGCCAGAGCGCCGGATCTCCGGCAAGAGAACTAGACCTTGGAGTGTCATAAGTGAAAACCGCTGTTGAGAATCCGGAGCCGACGAAGGCCAACCTGACTGTCACCTTGGACTACGAAGAACTGGCCCCTCTGGTGGCCGATGCCTACAAGGACATTGCGGGCCAGGTGAACATCCCCGGGTTCCGCAAGGGGCACGTGCCCCCGCGCATTATTGACCAGCGCTTCGGCCGTGGTGCCGTGATTGAGCAGGTCGTGAACCGCGTGGTTCCACAGCGCCTCAACGAGGCGATCCTGGAAGAGGGTTTGCGTCCCCTGTCTCAGCCGCAGGTTGAGGTCGTTGAAATTCCCGCGACGGAGGGTGAGCCCGGCGGTGAGCTGGTGTTCACCGCGGCCATGGACATCGTTCCCGATTTTGAGCTTCCAGAGTTGAAGGGACGCGAGCTGGAGGTAGACCTCATCGAGGTCACTGACGAGGACATCGAGACGGAGCTGGACAACCTTCGCGGACGCTTCGCCACCTTGAAGAGTCTGGATCGGCCGGCCGAAGATGGTGACTTCCTGACGATCGACCTGACTGCTACCGTCGGAGGAGAAGAAATCGACTCCCTCGCCGACGTGTCGTACGAACTCGGTTCGGGCGACATGCTTGAGGGGCAGGATGAGGCGCTGCGGGGAACCTCCGCCGGCGATGAGGTCGAATTTACCTCCAAGATCGCAGGCGGCGATCACGCCGGTGAAGAAGCGACTATCAAGGTGAAGGTCGAGGCCGTGAAAGAGCGTGAGCTCCCAGAAGTTGACGACGACTTCGCTCTGATGGTTTCCGAGTTCGACACGGCCGAAGAATTGCGCGTCGACACAGCCAATACGGTGCGGGAGTCGAAGAAGGGCCAGCAGGCTCTGCAGGCCCGCGACCGCCTCCTGGACGCGCTGCTCGCTGATACGGAGATCGTGCTTCCTGAGTCCGTCCTCGACCACGAGGTGAGCCACCGGGTTGGTGAGGACGCCGACGATGAAGCGAAAGCGCGCGTGCGTGAGGCACTGGAGAAGGATCTGAAGCAGCAGATCTTCTTGGATACCTTGGCTGAGGAGCTGAAGATCGAAGTGGGGCAGCAGGAGCTGATCGACTTCATGATGCACACGGCGCAGAACTTTGGAATGGACCTCGGGACGATGCTGCAGGATCAGCAGCAAATCCAGAACATGTACGCCGAACTGGGACGCACGAAGGCCCTGGTTTCCGTGTTGGGCGATGCTGTGGTGCGCGACGCAGCCGGTGAGGAAGTAGACCTGTCCGCGTTCACCAGCACCGGACCCGCCGATGCGTCCGAGGACGAAGAGGCGACCGAAGTAGTGGCTGACGACGGCACCTTTGCCATCAACGTGGAGGACATTGCGGAGGAAGGCGAAGAGGACTGAGCAGCCGCCCTCGCGCGTAGCGGTTGAGCGACGGGAGGGGCGGGCCACGGCTGAACGGTCGGGCCCGCCCCTTGGTGCGCCAACAGCGAAAAGACGTCCGAGAGTGCAGACCTAGGTCCTTCGCGCGACTAACTTGGGGTCTGGAGTGAAGGGCTGGCGCCCTCGTCCGCGAGCGAAGAGACGGAGATCCAATGACAAATCCTGTTCCCGCGATGGCGGGTCAGAATGGAAGTGGACTGGGCCTGAACGACAACGTTTACCAGCGCCTGCTTCAGGAGCGCATCATTTGGCTCGGTGGGGAAGTGCGGGACGACACCGCCAACGCGATTTGCGCCCAGCTTCTACTGCTTGCCGCGGAGAACCCGGATGAGGACATCTACCTGTACATAAACAGCCCCGGCGGATCAGTCACGGCTGGCATGGCTATCTACGACACCATGCAGTACGTGAAGCCGGACGTGGCAACGGTTGGCATGGGGTTGGCGGCTTCCATGGGACAGTTCCTCCTCACGGCCGGCACAAGAGGCAAGCGGTTCATCACCCCCCACACGCGGGTGCTGATGCACCAACCTTCGGGCGGAGCTGGGGGAAGCGCAACCGACATTCGCATCAACGCTGACTTGATCTTGCAGATGAAGCGGGAACTGGCGGAAATCATCGCCGACCGCACCGGCAAGACCGTGGAGCAGATTGACCGTGACTTCGACCGGGATAAGTGGTTCACGGCGACGGAAGCACTGGATTACGGCTTCGTCGACCACATCGTCACCCATCCGCAGTCGATTGGCCGCCAAGGTAACTCGGAAGGGGTACAGGCATGACCTCCAGCAAGACTTATTTTGACGCCATCGCGCGGCAGCTCCCGGCGGGTGAGGCAACGCAGGTACCTCAGGCACGCTACGTGTTCCCCACTTTCGAAGAGCGCACCGCATACGGATACAAGAGGCAGGACCCTTACGCGAAGTTGTTCGAGGACCGCATCGTATTCCTTGGCGTGCAGGTGGATGACGCTTCGGCCGACGATGTGATGGCGCAGCTCCTCGTCCTGGAGAGCATGGACACTGATTCTCTGATCACGATGTACATCAACAGTCCGGGCGGGTCATTCACGGCCATGACTGCGATCTACGACACCATGCAGTACGTGCGTCCGCATATTCAGACAGTCTGTCTGGGCCAGGCGGCTTCGGCAGCAGCAGTGCTCCTTGCCGCGGGACAACCGGGGAAGAGGATGGCGCTTCCGAACGCGCGGATACTCATTCACCAGCCGGCGATGGATGGAGTCCAGGGGCAAGCCTCTGACATTCAGATTGTCGCTGACGAGATTGAGCGTATGCGGGTGTGGATGGAACGCACGTTGGCGGAGCATTCGGGGCAGACCGAAGAACAGGTGCGCCGCGATGTGGAAAGAGACAAGATCCTGACGGCCGAGCAGGCCAAAGAGTATGGGTTGATCGACCACGTGCTGAAGAGTCGCAAGGCTGTCTGAGTGCAGCCGGCGCGCCCTGGCGCGGCTGTGGCACGCCGGTCTTAGGCTGGCCGGAGTTCCGTTCGGATGTTGGGGCACACGGCTTTAGGACAGGTGAGCAATGGCTTCATTCGGAGACAGCGCCGAGCTTCTCAAGTGCGCCTTCTGCGGTAAATCGCAGAAGCAGGTGCGCAAGCTCATTGGCGGTTCCGGTGTCTACATCTGCAACGAATGTGTGGAGCTGTGCAACGACATCATCGCTGAGGAGCTCCCCGCTGAGCCTGAGAAGCGACCTTTGCCGCTGCCCAAGCCGAAGGAAATCAAAGAGTTCCTGGACAGCTGGGTGGTGAGTCAGGACCGGTCTAAGCGTGCTTTGTCGGTCGCCGTCTATAACCACTACAAGCGCGTGAGGGCCCGCGATGCGGGCGCCGAAGAGGAACTTGAGGGTACGAAATCGAACGTTCTTCTTCTGGGGCCCACGGGTACCGGAAAGACACACCTTGCGCGGTCTTTGGCGAAGCTGCTGGACGTCCCCTTCTGCATAGTCGACGCGACGGCGCTGACTGAGGCGGGATACGTTGGCGAGGACGTGGAGAACATCCTCCTAAAGCTCATCCAGTCGGCGGACGGTGACATCAAGCGGGCCGAACGCGGGATTATCTACATTGACGAGATAGACAAGATCGGCCGTAAGGGAGAGAACGCATCCATAACTCGGGACGTCTCCGGCGAGGGCGTCCAACAGGCTCTGTTGAAGATCATCGAAGGGACGCGTGCATCCGTTCCGCCCCAGGGCGGCCGAAAGCACCCCCACCAGCAGTTCCTGGAGATCGATACGTCCTCAATCCTGTTTATCGCGGCCGGCGCTTTCTCGGGGATAGAGGAGATCGTTAAGGCCCGGCTAGGCAAACGGACCACCGGATTTGGAACTGAGCTGAAAACTCCTGAAGAGTTGGGGGATCTCTATCGGCGCGTCACGTCCGAAGATCTTCACACCTTCGGACTGATCCCGGAGTTTATTGGCCGTCTGCCCGTAGTCACCTCCACGGAGGCCCTCTCTGAAGAGGATTTGGTTCGGATCCTCACGGAACCTCAGAACTGCCTGGTCAAGCAATACCAGCACCTATTTGAGTTGGATGATGTGGACCTCCAGTTCACCGGGGGTGCGCTGAGGTCGATCGCGCGTTTGGCGATGGACAGGGAGTCAGGCGCCCGCGGTTTGGCCTCCATAATGGAAGACACGCTGGCGGACCTCATGTTTGAGGTGCCTTCCCAGAAAGACATTGAGCGCGTCGTGGTCACCGAAGGATCCGTGACAGGGGAGGCTCCAGCAGAGATATACCTGTTCGGAGCGGAAGACATTCGGTCGGCCTGAGAGGTAGAGGCAGCGATGGCAACTTCAAATATCCCACCGGAGCTAGCAGACGAACGCCGCACAATCGACAACATCGACGCCGCACTGATCCACATCCTTGCCGAGCGATTTCGATGCACCCAGCGTGTGGGGCACATCAAGGCTCGCACGGGGTTGCCAGCGGCGGACCCGGACAGAGAGGCACAGCAAGTGCAGCGCCTCAGGGAACTTGCGGTTGAGGCAGGGCTTGACCCTGATTTCGCGGAGACCTTCTTGACCTTCATGGTCAATGAGGTGATCCGGCATCACGAGGTCATAAAGAGCGAGTATGCGGGGCAACAGGATTGATCCTGCGCCCCGCGCGCCCTGGACCCCGCCTAACGCTGTTCTACCGGACCGCCGTACAGGGCGTCGATGTCCGCCGAATGGCGCTTTAGGACGGCTGAGCGCTTCACTTTCATCGATGGTGTCAGCAAGCCGTTGGCCTCGGTGAAATCAGTCGGCAAAATCTCGAATTTGCGGATCGATTCCGCCCGCGAAACGCCCTCGTTCGCGCGGTCTATTGCTTGAGACAGGGAGGCCCGAATATCCGGGTTAGTCATCGCTTCACGTGCAGTCATGGAAGGGAGACCCTTGTTCTTCAGCCAGATCTGCATCATTTCCTCATCCAGAGTGATGAGAGCACCGATGAAGGGACGCTTGTCGCCGACAACCACCACCTGGCTGATCAGCGGGTGGCTGCGGAGGGAGTCTTCCAGGATTGAGGGGATTACGTTCTTCCCTCCCGCAGTAACAATGACTTCCTTCATGCGGCCGGTGATCCGGACGTAGCCGTCCTTATCAATGGAACCGAGGTCCCCGGTCCGGAACCATCCGTCCTCGTCAAAGGCAGCTTCAGTCAGGTCGGGCCGGTTGTGGTAACCCTTGAATACGGCGGGCCCTTTCACAAGCAGCTCGCCCCGATCGGAAATCTTGGTTCGCATCGGGGGAAGTGTCGGCCCCACCGTTCCGATCTTCGTCAGGTGAGGTGTGTTCACCGACAGCGGCCCGGTGGTCTCAGTCATCCCGTAGCCCTCTTGCACCGGCAGTCCAGCGCCCCTGTAAAAGTGGGCCAAGCGCTGCGACAGTGGCGCACCCCCGGAGATGATTATGTCGACGTTGCCACCGACCATGCTGGTGAGCTTAGAGAATACAAGCGCCTCCGCTGCTTTCCGCTGCGCTCGGAGTTTCCTGGAGGGACCTTCCGGGGTATCCAAGGCGCGCGAGTATTCGATGGCCGCATTCGCCGCCCACCGAAAGACCTTGTTCTTAGCCCCGGCCCCCGCCTTCGCATCGGCGGAGTTATAGATCTTCTCTAGGACGCGGGGAACCACCAGAAGGAATGTCGGTCTGAAGCTCTGGAGGTCGGGAACCAGGTGCTTGATGTCGGGGGAGTGCCCAATGACGCCCTCGCCGGTCACCGTGTACACCTGTAGGAAGCGGGCCAGGATGTGGGCCAAAGGCAGGAACAGGAGCATCCGTGCCTTGGGATGATCGGCGACCTCTGGCATCCAGATGTGGGAGTTCTTGTTCAGGTCGGTGAAGTTCCCGTGGGAGATGATTGTGCCCTTGGGGGCGCCGGTGGTGCCGGATGTGTAGACGATGGTCGCCACTGATTCGAGGTTCAACTGGTTGGTGCGGGAAGTGACTTCTTGCGCTGGGATCCCCGCCCCGGCCGCCTCGATTGTCGCCATGGCGCCCTGATCCAAGGAGAGGACCTTGACGTCGATTCCGGCGTCCTCCGCAGCAGCTTCCACCAGGTTCGCCATGACCACAGATTCAGTGATCACGAAATGGATTCCAGCGTCCGAAAGAATGTACTCGATTTGCGATTTCGAAGACGTCTCATAGATCGGCACGGGCACCAGACCGGCGGACCAAGCAGCGAAATCCAAGACCATCCACTCATAGCGTGTGCGGGACATGATGGCGATCGGATCGCCAAAGTGCAGGTCCATTCCGATGAGACCTTGCGCCACGCGATTGACGTACTCCCAGAACTGGCCGGCGGTAACAGTGCGCCAGGATCCGGTGATCGGCTCCTTCACCTCCGCGAGTGGGCGGCGGGGCCCCCTTTGCACGCGCTCTAGCAGCGCGTGGGGGATGGTGTCCTGGTCATCGACGCGGGCGAGGACGGGCGCTGTCCACTCGAGCGCCTCCGTGAACACATGTCCGTCAGCATCCGTGGACTCAACGAGGATCCCCTCCCCGAACGGACTCGCCTCTTCTTCCAGCACCTCGGTCTGTTCCCCGTCCGATTCCGCTGCGATGGGGGCGGTCACCTCCGCTTCGGTCAGCGCTTCCTCGACTGCCGGTTCCACCCCCTCGAAGGTGTTCGGGCTTGATTCGGGCTGAGGCGTAGCGGGCTGACCCATGGACACTCCTGGTTCCTTTGTTTTACTTCTGGCGGCTTAGGCTTTGCGTCTGGCTGGAGGTTGCCCCAGTTCGAACGCACTCACGTAGAGGGCCTCTGAGTCTGGCTCCCCGGTCATCACAAACTCCCCTTCGGTCTTGGTGGCTGCAACCAGGTCGGAGCGGACAGCCTGGAGAAGTTCCACCTTCTCCGTCGGTCCGCTCAGCGTCACCGAAAGGTAGGGGGTACGCGGAGAGACTTTTGCCTCCGACTTCACGCGGCGCAACTGGATTAGGGCTTCTGAGGTGGCCTCCAAAACAGCCTTGTCTCCGGCTATACCCGTGGCCGCATAGTCCTCCGCCTGAGGCCATGGAGCCGTGTGCACGGAGGAGCCTCTGTACCAGGACCAGGCCTCCGCAGCGACGAAGGGCAGGAACGGGGCGAGGAGGCGAATGAAAGCATCCACACCCAGCGCCAGTGTGGCTCGCGCGGACGTCGCTTCGGCGGCCGTCCACCGGCCCTCCGCGTTGTACGCGCGTTCCTTCACCAATTCGATGTAGTCGTCACAGAAAGTCCAGAACAGAGTCTCCGTCTTTTCTAGGGCGCGGGTGTGGTCGTAGCTCTGGAAGGCGCTAGTCGCTTCAGCGACCACTTCAGCTAGGGCCGCCATGACAGAGGCATCCACGGGGACGGTGACGAGGGAGGGGTCCAGGCGCAGTTCACCGTCGGCCGCGGCCATAGACAGGGCAAACTTGGATGCGTTGAGCAGTTTGATTGCCAAGCGACGCCCGATTTTGAGCACGCCCTCGTCAAAAGTCGCATCCGTTCCTAAGCGCGCCGAGTCGGCCCAGTACCTCACCGCGTCGGAGCCGTACTTCTCCAGCAGCGCCATCGGTGTGACCACGTTGCCCTTGGACTTGGACATCTTCTTTCGGTCTGCGTCCAAGATCCAACCGGAAATAGCTGCATTGGCCCACGGAAGGCAGTCGAACTGGAGGTTGGAACGCAGCACGGTGGAGAACAACCAGGTCCGAAGAATGTCCTGTCCCTGCGCGCGCATGTCCATGGGGAACACCTTGGAGTACAGGTCCTCGTCCCGAAGCCAACCGGTAGGAATCTGGGGTGTCAACGATGAGGTCATCCAGGTGTCCATGATGTCCACTTCGCCATGGAATCCTCCCGGGACACCCCTTTGATCTGCGTTGTAGCCGGGGGGAACGTCCGTGGATGGGTCTACCGGAAGGGCGTCGAACTCGGGCGTGAGGACCTGAGAAAAGTCGACTTCTCCGTCCTCGCCGACCGCGTACCACAGGGGGATGGGGACACCGAAGAAGCGTTGGCGAGAGATCAGCCAGTCGGTATTTAGGCCAATCACCCAGTTCTCGTAGCGCACCCGCATGAAGTCGGGGTGGAAGTTCAGTTCCCGGCCGCGCGCCAACAGTTCCTCGCGCAGCTGCGTCTTTGATCCTTGCCTGGTGTAGCTGCGGCCCCCGTTGCGTACGTACCACTGCCGCGAGGTGACGATTTCCAGCGGCTTGTCGCCCTTCTCAAAGAAGTTCGCCATACGATTCGTTGCCTGGGGCTCGCCTACCACGTCCCCGGTAGCGGTGAGCACCTCGACAATCTCTTTGCGAGCGCTGAACGTGGTTTTTCCAGCCGTTGCCTCGAAAAGAGCGCGACCCTCATCCGTGTGTACCCATTCCGGCACTTCACGGGTGAGCCGTCCGTCCTTGTCCAAGATGGCTCGCAGTGGGAGGTCGAGCTCCCGCCACCACTGGACATCCGTAATGTCACCAAAGGTGCAGCACATCGCTATGCCCGCGCCTTTGTCCTTCTCCGCCATCGGATGGGCGAGGACGGGCAGCTTCACGCCGAAGCCGGGGGATTTCACGTAAGTCCCGAACAGATCCTGGTACCGCTCATCATCGGGGTGAGCGATAAGGGCGACACAGGCGCCAAGAAGCTCCGGGCGGGTGGTCTCAATTTCCACGTTCCGGCCCGCGGCGTCTTCGCCGACTTCCTCCTTGGAGCCGTGGAACACCAGCTTGTAGTAGTGTCCCGGGTACTCCCGCGCTTCCACCTCAGCCTGGGCGACGGCGGTCTGCAGCGTGACGTCCCACAGCCCCGGCGCTTCTGCCATGTAAGCCTCGCCGCGGGCGAGGTTCTGAAGGAAGGCCGCCTGCGTGACTCGGCGTGCGTCGTGCCCGATCGTCTGATACGTCATCGACCAGTCCACCGACAGGCCTAAGTAGCGCCATAGTGCCTCAAATTGCACTTCATCTTCCTGGCTCAATCGTTCACACAGTTCGATGAAGTTCTGGCGGGAAACGGGTTCTTGATCGGCGGACTTGATGGACTTTCCCTCACCGCCCTCGTGCGGAGGCTGGTAGTCAGCGACATACGGCAAAGATGGGTCGCAGCGGACGCCGTAGTAGTTCTGCACGCGCCGCTCGGTGGGCAGGCCATTGTCGTCCCAGCCCATGGGGTAGAAGACGCTTTTCCCGCTCATTCGCTGAAAGCGGGCCATAGTGTCGGTGTGCGTGTAGGAAAACGCATGGCCAATGTGGAGGGACCCGGAAACCGTGGGGGGCGGGGTATCAATCGAAAAGATGTCGCTTCGTTCCGCGTCGCGGTTGAAACGGTAGGTCTGTTCTTTCTCCCAGATTTCCATCCACTTCTTCTCCAGGCCCTCCGGAGAGACCCGATCAGGGACCGTGGGAGCGGGCAAAGTTGCTGGTAGGGCTGGATTTGAAGAACTCATCACTCACTCCACTTGGAAGGCTTGACCACCGGGATACCCGGCCGGCATCGGAACCAAAATTACTTGTCTAGGGGCCTGATCACCAATCAGGCGAAGGGCCGAGCTAAGCGCCAAGCTCTCTGTCACGCCGTACCGTCGCGTCCACGGCGGCAACCAGTGCCGGCCCAAGGCCCGCCGCTTGGGCGGCAAGAAGTCCGGCAATGGTAGTTCCGCCGGGGGAGCAGACGCGGTCAACCAAGTCCGCAGCACAACCTCCGCGCTCAAGTTCGTTCGCGAGCAATGCCGCCGAGCCCAACATCGCTGAACACGCGGCCGTTGCCGCCTGGGACTTGGTGAGCCCGTGTTTCACTCCGGCGCGGGCCAAATCGTCGACGACCTGGAAGAACCACGCGGGGGAAGAGCCAGCCATAGCCGTGAACGCGGGGAACAGCTTCTCCGGGATCTCCTGGGTGGTGCCCACCGCATCGAAGAGCGCTACGGCAGCCTCGGCCTGCTCTTCGGAAGTGACGTCGTTCCAACACAAAGCGGATGTTGCGTGCCCAACGAGAGCGTTCAAGTTGGGCATAACGCGCACCGTCGCAACCCGCTCCTGACCCCCGTCCCGAAGGTCAGCGGCTATATCTGCCAGCGAGCGCCCGGCGGCGATCGAGACCAAGGTTGCTCCACCGAGCGGGGGCAGGGAGCGGATAACTGAGGCCTGCACCTGGGGCTTTACGGCCAGCACTACCAGATCTGCGCCCTCCACCGCTGCCTGGATGGTCTCCGCAGCGGTGCCTCCCGCTGCCTGCGCAGCCGACCGCGCCGCGTCTTCGTTCGGGTCGTAGAAGACCACGTCCCACGCCTGCCGGTCAGCGCCAGTCGCTCCCTGAGCGATAGCCGTTCCCATGACTCCGGCGCCCACAAAACAAACTCGCATTCTCTACCTCCGCATATTGCCGTGCCGCCCGTGGGTCTGAGTCTAGGTGGGCAGCGGGCGAGGCCGGTGGGAAGACCGTCATCCGTCCCTAGCTCCGCCCAATTTCTGCGTCTGTCCACGCGGGGAGAAGCCGGGCCCTCGCCCGCCCTCGCGCTTCCGTGAGAGTAGCCGGAGAAGAGGCGGCAGGCCCGTCTACGTGTGGAGCGGTGTCTGCCAGATTGATCGGGAGGGTGAATAAAGGTGAGCATCGGACGCCATCAGAACCTGCAGGCCAGCGCACCGGAAAGGTTCCGATTCCTGTTGCGGCCGCGCACGGCGGTCTCATTGGCGTTGGCAGCGCTCGCACTGACCGGGATTGGTGCCTTCAGAATCTCGAGCCTGTCCACGCAGACAGATGGCGAAGCCTCACAATCAGAGGCCTCCCAGTCGGCGCAGACAGATGCGGCCGCACAATCGCTTGGACAAAGCGCCGGGCAGCCGCTCGGCTACGCGTTGGGCGCGGAAGAAGAAGACGCGGATTTGACGGTCTACGTGTCCGGGGCAGTGGAGATGCCCGGCGTCGTAACGGTAGAGGCTGGTTCGCGTGTTGTCACGGCAGTGGAGGCGGCCGGGGGACTGTCCCCAGGGGCCGACGCTGCGGCAGTGAACCTCGCTCAACCGCTAACCGACGGCGCTCAGGTGCACGTCCCGGAGTTGGGAGTTGACGGTGGCGGCGCTCCCGCTGGCGAAACCGCGGCCGCCACGTCGGTAGGGAGAACAGAGGGATGCATAGACCTGAACTCCGCAGACTCTGCACTGCTGGAAGAGCTCCCGGGGATCGGGCCGAAGCTGGCCGCAGCCATAGTGGAAGAACGCACATCCGGTGGGGCCTTCGCAACGTCCGCCGACCTGGACCGCGTTCCCGGAATCGGCCCGAAGCTCGTCCAGCGTGTAACGGAAGCAGCATGCCAATAGGGCTAGCAGGCAGAGAGCACTGAGAGTGGGGTGGGATCTGCGTCTGCTCCCCGCCGCCCTAGCCGCGTGGGGCGGGGCGCTTGCGGGGCTCCTTTTGAATCCCGCGTTGGGGGCGGCGACATCCGTCGCTTTCGTGGCTGCCTTGGCGGCGGTGCTTTCCCTCGCGTCCCGCAGCCAAGATGCGGATCAGGGCGGATTGGCGGGATCAGTGGCGGCTGCGGCCTTCGTCGCTTGCCTGGCCTGGGGTTTGGGGTGCGGAGCGCGCTTCGCTCTCGAGCGTGAGACACCGGGAGAACCGGGACAGGAAACGCAGGTGGAATTGGAGGGGCGGGTGGCATCTGATGCGGAGTCCGTGAATAGTGGCTTCGGCGGTATGCGGTGGAGCGCGACCCTGGTAACGGACTACGGAGCTCGGGTGGTCGTGATGGTGGCGGGCGGGGACCTCGGGGACGCCTCGCTGGTTCGGGGCAGCCGTATCCAAGTTGTTGGCGAATTGGACCGCACCCAGCCGGCCGTCCTCCCGTACGTCGGAATCCTCCGCGCCGAATCGGTAGAGGAGGTGGCGCCGGCCCCACGGTGGCAAAGTATGGTCCACCGGCTCAAGCAGACCGTCCAAAGCCTGGCCGCGGCCCGGGCAGGCACCGTTGCGCCCCTGGTCACGGGGATGGCGCTCGGAGATGACCGCGGTTTGCAGGAGGACGACAAGGACGCCCTGCTCACAACTTCTCTGACGCATCTGACCGCGGTGTCTGGATCCCACGTCGCAATAGTTGTGGGGCTCGTGTCGCTTCTGCTGCCGGGTCAGAAACGGACCCGCTGGCTGCTCACGGGTGCCTTCTTGGTGACCGTGGTGCTGGTGGTTGGCCCCGAGCCAGCTGTCATCCGTTCGGTTGCCACCGCAGGCCTGGCACTTTGGGGGGTGCTCGCCCATCGGTCGGGCTACCCACTGAGCCTTCTGGCCGGCGTGACGATCGGAACGGTTCTGGTGTCTCCCTGGAGCGCGGTTTCCTACGGATTCGCGCTGTCGACTCTTGCCACTGCCGGGATCCTCACGCTGGGACGGCATTGGGTGCGGGCCGCGGCGGCGTTTGCTGAGCGCGTTCCAGATCCGACCGTGCGCAAGGTACTTGGGATCACGTTTGAGGCTGTGGCAATCTCGTGTGCCGCCCAGCTTGTAACCCTCCCGGTCGTGGTTTTGATGAACCCCTGGGTCCCGGTCTGGGGCTTGCTGGCCAACGTGCTGGTTGCCCCCGCCGTCGCCCCAATCACCGTGCTCGGTCTGGCCGCTGCGGCCACCGTCGGTTGGGCTCCGAGTGTCGCCGCGCTCGCCCTGACGTGGGCCGCGAAGCCCGCAGCCTACCTTCAAGCAGTTGCCACCATGCTCTCGAACTGGCCCGGAGCGCGCTTGCCGTGGTTTTCGGGGTGGACCGGTTTCGTGACCGCCCTAGCGGTTACAGTTGGAGCCGCGCTCGGAATAACGCTGCTGGCCCGCTCAGCCGTGCCTACGCAATCGTTGTCAGAAGGGAGGGGAACTTAGTGGAAGCAGCCAGAAGCACGTCGAGGGCTTCTGCGCCCGCCCCGGTCACGTTGGTTCGCGGAGACAGCGACGTCCTGGTCTCGCGCGAGGTGGCGCGCATTAAAGCCCAAATCTTCGATCACGCACCGGATGCTGAGGCCGAAGAACTCAGCGCCGCCAGCGCGGAGAGCGGGGACCTGGCGGCACACACTTCGCCGTCCCTCTTTTCCCCGCAGAAGGTCCTGATCATCTGGAACCTCGCTCAAATGAGTGAAGCATTCGAGAAGGACTTCCGCGTCTACCTTGAGAAGCCGCCCGAAGACGTCTGGGTGATCGCCATCCATGAAGGCGGGAACAGAGGGCAGGGACTCATCCGCGCAGTCAAGGCACACAACTACCCCGAGGTGAAACTGGACGCGCCCAAGCGTCTTCACGACAAGGTTGCCCTGGTGACTCAAGAAGTCCGTGCCAACCGCGGAACGATAGACCCGGCGGCGGCACAGGATCTAGTCTCCGCACTTGGCGATGACCTGGCGGAACTCTTGGCAGCCGCTTCCCAACTGACGTACGACTCAGGCGGAACGATCACCCGCGACGCCGTGCACCAGTTCTACCGCGGGAGGGTTGAGACAAAACCCTGGGACGTCGCTCAGGCCGCAGGGGAACGGGAGTTTGTGCGATCGGTACTGCTCCTACGGCAGGCCTACTCTGCGCGCGTCAGCCCCGTCGTCATTGTCGCGGCGCTGGCCTCGGAGTTCCGGCTTTTGCTGAAGCTCAAGTCCCCGCTGGTCTCCGCCTCTGAGCTTGGCCCCTCATGGATGGCGGACAAAGCCCGCAGAAGAGGGCGCCATTGGGGCGAAGAGTCATTGGGGCGGGCCCTCAGATACATCGCAGATGCGGACGCGGCAGTTAAAGGAGAATCCCGCACCCCCGAAAGTGCCGTTGAACTGTGCATCATGAAGATCTCACGGCTCGACTGAGGGTGCGGGACCAAGCCTGGACTCGGCCGAATCACATGGCGTTGACTCGTTTCGCCAGCTTCGACTTACGCTGGGCGGCCTGGTTCCGGTGGATGACGCCCTTGGAAACGGCGACGTCCAGCTTGCGGCAGGCTACGCGCAGGTTCTTTTCAGCGAGCTCCTTGTCTCCGGCGTCCACAGCTTCACGGGTCTGACGGACAAGCGTCTTCAGCTCCGACCTGTAGCCCTGGTTACGCACACGACGCTTCTCATTGGTCCCGACGCGCTTCTTCTGCTGCTTGATGTTGGCCACTTCTTAGACTCTCCTAGAAAAAGTTGTACATGCTTCATGGTCGATGAGAGGTGAGGAGAGGTCGGGGACTGGGCGTGGGGCACCCGCGATCGGCCATCTCCTGGCACCACGCTCAACCAAGCGTGGAGTCCAATCGACAACTTTATCAGCCGACCCAAGCACCGAAAGCGGCCCCACCTGGGTTCACCTATGCGACTGGTCACTGTGGGGTGGTCAGAAGGGTGCTGTCGCGACGAGAAGGGCGATCAAGGTTATGGCTGCCGTCACCAGCATCACTGGGACAGAAATGGCCACGCCGACGAAAGCTGCGACCAGGGTGCGCAAGTCAAAGCGCACCCATGCGGGCTGGTCGGGGCCACCCACCAGCATCCTGATGCTCCGTTGTGCTGCTTCCACCCGTGGCATCGGTGTGTTGCGGCGGATAGAGAACTCGTCTGCCGCCCGCATCGAACGTTCCATCCCGTCGGCGGCCAGACTGCCCGCGGTTTCCCGATGGGTGGCCTCCGCAGAACTCGGTGGCGTCGACGCTGCCGGGGTGAAGTCGCCCTCGCCCGCATCGTCTGCTTCGGGCGCCGTCGCCCGTTGGGCAAACCCTCCGTTCGAGGACGCAGGTGCATCCACTTCTCCCGTATCTTCGACTAGCCCAGGCCCGGCCGTGTTGATTCGCCAGCGCAGGAACGCCAAAAGAAGCCAGAACGCCCAAGCAAAGATCACCAAGATGAAGGCGAGGACGGCATGGCCGGGAGCTGCGCGGTGCAGGAGGACGGCAAGGAGCGTGACGCCGAGGTTCGCGGCCCCAGCCACGGCGAGGAGCACAAAGCCCGTGGCAGACAAGGCACGTCCGGCAAAGTCGGCGAGGGCCAGCATTGCTCGACCCGAGGGCGTCGAACGGCTCTGCGGGGGCAACGGGTCAAGCACCACGTCGGAGAACGCGTCCTCGCCCGCTTCGGACCGGCGGAACCATCCCATGCCTGCTCCTTTCGTCGCCCCCCAGTTAACGTGTCTTCTCTCTCCCTAGCAAGAGCGCCGTTAGAAGAAGGTGCCGCTCCGTGGCAAGATTCGGTTGGTGTGGAAGGAGCCCAGATTGGCGCGAGACGGCTTGGATGTGAACGTCCCGGGGCGGACCCCTGAGGAGAAGATCCGCAACTTCTCCATCATTGCTCACATAGACCATGGCAAATCGACCCTTGCCGACCGGATGCTGCAGCTAACGGGGATCGTGGATTCGCGGGAGATGCGGGCTCAATACCTGGACCGCATGGACTTAGAGCGGGAGCGCGGTATCACCATCAAGAGCCAGGCGGTGCGGCTTCCTTGGACGGTTGGGGATGCCACTTACGCCCTGAACATGATTGATACGCCGGGCCACGTCGATTTTACGTATGAAGTGTCGCGGTCCCTGGCGGCCTGTGAAGGAGCCGTACTCCTTGTGGACGCCGCCCAGGGGATCGAGGCTCAGACACTCGCCAATCTGTACTTGGCCCTGGAAAACGACCTAGTGATCATCCCGGTTCTGAACAAGATCGACCTGCCCGGGGCTCAGCCGGACAAGTTCGCGGAGGAGATCTCCTCCCTGATTGGCGTGGATCCCGCCGGTGTGCTGCGGGTGTCGGGCAAAACGGGCGAGGGCGTGGATGCCCTCTTAGACCGGATCGTCGCCGAGATTCCGGCCCCCGCAGGCGACCCATCCGGTGCCACGCGCGCCGAAATCTTCGATTCCGTGTACGACTCATATCGTGGCGTGGTCACCTATGTGAGGGTCGTGGACGGGCACCTCTCGCGTCGCGAGCGGGTCAAGATGATGTCTTCGGGCGCGACCTATGAGCTTCTCGAGTTGGGAGTGATGGCCCCGGAGCCGACGCCCACTGAGGGCCTGGGCGCTGGAGAGGTGGGCTACCTAATTACGGGTGTGAAGGATGTGCGCAAGTCCCGCGTCGGTGACACGCTTACCACCGCGTTGAAACCGGCGACCGAGCCTCTACCCGGTTATCGGGACCCCCAGCCGATGGTCTTTTCCGGGGTGTACCCCGTTGACGGATCCGATTTCCCGGACCTGCGTGAGGCGCTCACGAAGCTGCAACTGAACGATGCGGCGCTCACATTTGAGCCAGAAACGTCCGTGGCGCTCGGCTTTGGCTTCCGGTGTGGATTTCTCGGCCTGCTTCACCTAGAGATCGTCCGGGAGAGGTTGGAGAGAGAGTTCGGTCTGGACTTGATTGCCACCGCCCCGAACGTCGTGTACCACGTGACGGGCGAGGACGGCGCGGTCACCCGCGTGGACAACCCCTCCGAATTCCCGGACGGCAAAATTGCTGAGGTCAGAGAACCGATGGTCTCGGCGACCATCCTTACCCCTTCTGACTTTGTGGGTTCGGTTATGGAGCTGGCCCAGGAGCGCCGCGGGACCATGCTGGGGATGGATTACCTTTCGCCCGAGCGTGTGGAGCTGCGCTACCGGCTCCCCCTAGCGGAGATCGTGTTCGACTTCTTCGACCAGCTGAAGTCCAGAACACGCGGATACGCGTCACTGGACTATCACGAGGATGGCGATGAGTCGGCCGACCTGGTGAAAGTTGACATCCTCCTCAACGGGGAGCAGGTGGATGCCTTCAGCGCGATCGTTCACAAGGACAGTGCCTATTCCTATGGGCTGCGCATGACGAAGCGCCTGAAGGAGCTGATCCCGAGGCAGCAGTTTGAGATTCCAGTGCAAGCCGCAGTCGGCTCTCGCGTGATCAGCCGAGAAACGATTAAGGCCCTACGCAAAGACATGCTGGCTAAGTGCTACGGCGGGGACATTTCCCGTAAGAGGAAGCTGCTAGAGAAGCAGAAAGAAGGCAAGAAACGGATGAAGGCCATTGGTCGAGTGGAGGTGCCACAGGAAGCCTTCATTGCGGCGCTGACCTCCGACGCTCCGGCGGGCAAGAAGTGAGCGGAGAACCGGTTTACTTCTCCCGCAACAAATCTTTCACACGCCGCTCCCGTGACCTGACGCCGGCACTGGAAAGGCAGTTCGCGTCGGTCCGTGACCAGTACGTCCTGGGCGTTCCTCGTGGCCTGGGTTACACGACCGTGGCGCCGGACTTTCGTCTGGATCTTCCCACGGTGTTCGGCCGTTCAGCTCCGCTGTTTGTTGAGATCGGATCTGGGCGAGGGGAACAGGTCGTGTCGTTCGCCGCCGCGCATCCTGACCTGGACTTTCTCGCCTTTGAGGTGTGGGTTCCCGGTATCGCAAGACTCGCGGTGGAAGCGTCCAAGCGCGGGCTCAGCAACGTCAAAGTGATCGAGGCTGACGCCGAGGTGGCGCTGAAAACGCTACTGCCGGAGGCCTCAGTAACCGAGTTGTGGACTTTCTTTCCCGACCCGTGGCGCAAGGCTCGACATCACAAGCGAAGGCTGGTGAGTCCCTCTTTCACCCCGACAGCTGCCCGTGTACTCCAAGATGGGGGAACATGGCGGCTAGCGACCGACTGGGCCGACTACGCCGAGCAGATGCGGGACGTCCTCGCGGCAGATGCCGACTTCGAGCTGGTGGGTGAGGATGAATCCGTGAGCGGAACTCTCGCCTCGCCGCGCTTTCCCGGCAGGGTACTGACCCATTTCGAGGAACGCGCTCACAAGGATGGACGTCCCTCTGTCGACTTCACAGCTGTGCGCCTCCCCAGGCAGCCGGCGTCACTCTGAGCCGTGGCACAGCAGCCGACCGGATACGCGTGGCCCCCGACGGGGGAGCTCCCAGCCGCCCCAGAGCCGCCAAGCCGTCCCCTAGTCGCGTACGTTCACGTGCCGTTTTGCACCGTCCGCTGCGGATACTGCGATTTCAACACCTACACCGCCCAGTTTGGGCCGGGCGCGGACCTGGGGTCGTACGACGAGTCGGTAATCCGGGAGGTGGTCCTCGCCGGCGGGGTTCTGGCAGCGGGCTGGACCAGGCCCTTAGCCAGTGTCTTCTTCGGCGGCGGAACGCCCTCCCTGTTGCAGCCTGCAGCCATAGGCCGGGTTCTGGACGCCCTCGCCGAAGTGATCGGACTTGAAGACGGCGCAGAGGTGACCTTGGAGACGAACCCGGACACGTTGGATGCGTCGCGGGCGGAAGCTTTCGCGGAGGCGGGCATAAACCGCTTCTCCATCGGGATGCAGTCGGCCGTGCCCTCAGTGCTGGCGACTCTAGACCGGACCCATGACCCACGGAACATAGAAGTCGCGGTGGAAGCAGCCAAAGCGGCCGGGGCTCGGGTATCAGTCGACTTGATCTACGGTGCACCGGGGGAGACGCTGGCGCAGTGGGACGCGACGGTGGAAGGCGCGCTGGCGCTCGGCGTTGGCCACGTCTCCGCCTACTCTCTGATCGTCGAGGACGGAACGAAGATGGCGCGGCAGGTGGCAAGCGGGGAGTTGCCCGGGCCGGACCCGGATCTGGAGGCCGACAAGTATCTGCTCCTGGACGAGAAGCTTCGGTCCGCGGGCCTATCCTGGTACGAGATTTCGAACTTTGCTGCCAGCATCGAGGACCGCTCGGTTCACAACCTGGCGTACTGGCGCGATTGGGACTGGTGGGGCTTCGGGCCGGGCGCTCACTCTCACATCGGAGAGCGCAGGTGGTGGAACGTGAAGCACCCTCGTGCTTACGCGGGGCGCCTGGCCGCCGGCTCTTCCCCGGGCGCGGCGGGTGAGACTCTGACGGCGAAGGAACGTGTGATTGAGCGCGTCATGCTGGGCATACGGACGGTGGAGGGCCTCTCGTGGAGCGCGGTCCCAGCTGGCGACGACGTCATCGAACTGCTCGCCGAGGACGGACTCTTGGAAGCTGATTGGCCCCGGCGGCTGCGCCTGACTCTGCGGGGGCGTCTATTGGCCGACCTGGTCACGCGTCGCTTGCTGGGGTGGATGTAGGGTGCCCCGCTGCGCACCTGCTCGGACCACGTTGCGCCTCACTTCACTGCTCAGACCCTGGCACTTGAGCCGTTGGAGTGACAAAGTGGAGCGAAGGACAGCGGACAGGAGGGGATGAATGTCAACTGCGGCAAGGCGACTTGAGGTCCTCCGTGCGATCGTCATTGAGTATGTCAACACCAAGGAACCGGTGGCATCCAAGGCTGTTGCTTCGTCGCATGTCACGGGCGTATCTTCCGCGACCATCCGAAACGACATGGGAGTACTCGAGGGGGAGGGCCTCATTAGGCAGCCCCACACGTCCGCCGGGAGGGTGCCAACCGAGGCCGGTTACCGACTCTTCGTCGAATGCCTCGACCCAAGCTTGACCTTGGCTGGCAAGGAGCGACGGATGATCGAAGCGGGACTGCGGGAGTCGTCCTCTGTCGATGAGGCAATCTCTCGCACAGTCCGCGTTCTGGCGGGTCTTACAGGCCAAGTGGCAGTCGCTGAGTACCCCGAGTTGGGCACAGACATTGTGCGCAAAGTGGAAGTCGTAGACCTGGCTCCCGGCCACTATCTCGCTCTGGTAGTCACCGCGGCTGGTGGCGTGCACGAGTCCCGTTTTGATGCGGTTGCCGAACCGGATGGGACGGCCACCGACGAAGCCGACTCTTGGGAGGCTATCCGTGACGTCGTGAATGCATCGGTCTCCGGCATATCTGTCCGCGACTTGGCTGCCCGCCTGCGGGACGCAAGATCGGGTGTCCCGCGAAACCTACTTCCGTTCTACGACGAGGTGTGTGGCGCGGTCGCAGCGGCCGTCAAACCCCTGGAGAGCGCCCGCCTCGCCACCGCGGGGGCAGCTAACCTGCTGCGTTCCGGGGTGGAAGTTGTGGAAGTAGCGCGTCTGCTTGAACTGGTGGAGGATAGCGCGACGCTCTTGAGGTTGCTTCACCAGCACGGGGAGGACCGGGTGCACGTGGCCATAGGTGCGGAGCAGTTGGATATGCACCTGGAAGGAGTATCGGTGATCTCTGCGAGCTACGGAGACCAGGCGCCAGGACATACTCACGTCGGAGTGGTCGGCCCCACGCGGATGGATTACGCCCGTTCGCTAGCGGCGGTAGACGCTGTCTCCCACTACCTGTCGCGACTACTCTGGGAACGATCTGGCCACCTTGAAGGTGAGCTCAGGAAAGCGTCGAGCACAGGGGAAGTTACCGAGTGAGGGATTACTACGAGGTCCTGGGAGTGTCCCGCGACGCCACAACTGAGGACATACGGCGGGCCTACCGCAAGAAGGCTCGACAGTTGCATCCCGACTATGCGGGCGTGGAATCGGAGGAGGCCTTCAAGGAGGTCTCCCAGGCGTACGAGGTGCTTTCTGACCCCCAGAAGCGGGAGAGATATGACCTTGGGGGCGGTCCTGGGATGGGGGACGGTTCCACTTACTCGCCGTTCCAAGGCGCCGGATTCGGCTTCAACGACATCTTCGAGACCGTCTTTTCCACAATGGGAGGATTCGGTTCCTCCTCTGCGGGCGGGTCCTCTCGCGGCAGGCAGGGACAAGACATCTTGGTGGCCCTGGAGCTCACCTTGGAAGAGGTGGTGTTCGGCACCACCAAAGAGGTGATGGTTGATTCCGCCATGGTGTGTCCGACGTGTAACGGAACTTGCGCGGCGCCGGGCACCTCTCCGGTGACGTGTTCCGAGTGCGCTGGGACAGGCTCCGTGACCCGCATCCAGAACACCCTGCTGGGACAGATGAGGGTTGCGGTTGCCTGCCCACGCTGTAAAGGGCAGGGGCAGACGATTCCCCATCCGTGCCCGGAGTGCCACGGTGAAGGAAGGGTCAAGGCCAGCCGGACCGTTTCCGTAGACATTCCGGCTGGGGTGGAGAGCGGCACCCGAATCCGACTGCGCGGCGAGGGCGAGGCCGGAACTAAGGGCGCACCCGCCGGGGATCTTTACGTCGAGGTTCGGGAACTCCCAGACCCGCTGTTTTCGCGCCGCGGATTCGACCTGAACACTTCGATCACTGTTCCGATGACGACCGCAGCGCTGGGTACCCTGTTCACCCTCCAGACCTTGGATGGGGAACGCCAGGTAGAGATCAAGGCTGGTACGCAGCCGGGCGACACGATCACCTTGAAGGGCCTGGGCGTCCGTAAGCTGCGTGGTTCGGGACGCGGGGACTTGAAGGTGCATGTAGGGGTGGAGGTACCACACAAACTTGATGCGCAGTCCCGCGAACTCCTGGAGCAGCTGGCTGCCATCCGCGGTGAGGCCCGAGTGGAACCTGCGGACACAAAGTCCGGGGGCATTTTTGGCAAGTTCCGTGGGAAACGGTGACAGCACGTGACGGATCCCGTCTTCTTGAGCCCGGAAGTTCTCGTGGCAGGGGTGCGCAAGTCACTGGAGGAAGTCGAGGTCGGCACTCATTTCTTGCTTGAGCCCGATGAATCACGCCACGCGGTCAAGGCAATGCGGTTGCGAGACGGCGAGGCCCTGGACGTGGTGGACGGCTCGGGCTGCAGGGTCAGGGCAAAGGTTGACAAGGCAAGTGACCCCTTGGTCGTTGTTGCAACCGACGTCGTCCAGGAGCCGGCATCCCGCCCGCGCCTGGTGCTAGTTCAGGGCCTGGCGAAAGGAGGCAGGGACGAGCAGGCGGTGGAGACTGCCACTGAACTGGGAGTCGACGTGGTGGTCCCCTGGCAGGCGGTCCGCTCGGTGTCCAGGTGGGACAGGAAGAAGGCGGAAGCCGGGCCAGCCAGGTGGAGGAGAGTTGCAGAAGCGGCAACGAAGCAGTCACGCCGTTCCTGGACCCCAAAGGTGCATACCCCCATGTCGGCTGCGGAAGTGGCGGCACTGCTGGCAGCGGAGGGGGCCTTCGTCCTCGTCCTCCATGAATCCGCCGACACCGGTCTAGGTGACGTGTTGCGGGAATCCGGCGAGCTGGCAGATGCCGATGTGGTGGCGCTGGTGGTTGGGCCGGAAGGTGGGATCACGGCGGAGGAGCTGTCGGCTTTCGAAGAGATAGGCGCGCGGGTCGTCCGGGCAGGAGAAAACGTCATGCGGTCTTCCACAGCGGGTCCGGCGGTCATGGCGGCTCTTAACTTCCACTTGGAGAGATGGTAATGAGCGACGATTTCAGCTCCCCCTCCGCTATGCGTGCCGCGCCCGGTCAGTTCTCTTTGAACCTTCAGATTCCGGCGGCCATTCCCATCGTGTCGGTGATGGGGGTGGCCGACCAGTCCCTACGGGTCTTGGAAAAGGCATTTCCAAGCACGCAGATTTGGCTGACGGATCGGACAGTGCATCTGCAGGGTCCAAGGGCCGACGTGGAGATAATCTCCGAGATCCTGGGGGAAATGATCGCCGCCGCCGCGAGTGGGGCGCCTCTGGATCCGGCCACCATTGGCCATGCCATCGGATTGCTTCGGGCAGATGTCGGCACCTCAGCGGGGCAACGCGCGCCACTCGGGGTGAGCGGGAAGTATGTGAAGGCGAAAACACCGGGGCAACAGAAGTACTTGGACGCGTTGTCGGACTACCAGGTCACCTTCGGCATCGGCCCGGCAGGGACGGGGAAGACCTACTTAGCCATGGCCAAGGCCGTGGAAGCACTGCTTCACGGCTCGGTGCGGCGGTTGATTCTCACCAGACCGGCAGTCGAGGCGGGGGAGAACCTGGGCTACCTCCCCGGGTCGCTCACGGAGAAAATCAACCCGTACCTTAGGCCCCTGTATGACGCACTCCAGGATCTGCTCGAGGACGGGGCTTTGCCGCGGCTGATGGAAGCGGGCGCAATCGAGGTAGCACCTCTGGCGTACATGCGCGGCCGAACGCTAAACGATGCCTACGTGATTCTTGACGAGGCTCAGAACACGTCTCCGGCTCAGATGAAGATGCTCCTCACCCGCCTCGGATACGGCTCCAAATTGGCCGTCACGGGCGACGTGACTCAGGTAGACCTGAGCCGCGGCCAGCTCTCCGGCCTGGTGCACGCCGAGCAGGTCCTGAAGGACGTGCGTGGCATCAAGTTCTGCTATCTCAGCAGCGCAGACGTAGTGAGGACCCAGATCGTTGCTGACATCGTGGACGCCTACGAGGAGTGGGACGCGAGGCATCCGGCAAGTGGAACCCCCGGCGGGAACGCCGGTTCAAAAGACAAACGACCGACTGACAGGGCAAAGCGATATGGCCGTTGAAGTGTTGAATGAGACGGAGACGCAGATCGACTTGACGGAGTTTGCGCAACTGGCCGAATACGTCATGCGCGAAATGCACGTCTCCACGGACTCCGAACTCACCATCATCTTCATTGAAGAGGAGCCTATGGCGGACTTGCATGTGCGTTGGCTGGATCTGGAGGGTCCAACTGACGTCATGAGCTTCCCGATGGATGAACTAAAGCCCGGCAGGCCCGATGCGGTCACGCCGGAGGGTTCGCTTGGGGACATCTGCATTTGTCCGTCGATCGCCGAAAAGCAGGCGTTGGCGGCCGGGCACAGCGCGGAGGAAGAAATGCTCCTGCTGGCCACGCACGGCATTCTCCACCTCCTGGGATTCGACCACGCGGAGGCCGACGAGGAGGAAGTCATGTTCTCCCTTCAGCGAAGGCTGCTGCTGACGTTCTTGGCGCAGCAATGAGTGACGAGATAGTCCAGCTGGAACCAGCCGTAGCGGTCCTTTTCTTCGTTGTGGGCTTGGTCGCGATCCTCGCGGGCATGTGGTTGGCGGCGTCCGAGGCGGCGATTTCCCGGATCACTGTTGCCTACGCGGAAGATTTGGTGGAGGAGGGGCGGCGCGGCGCTCCCGCCCTGCTTGAGGTGGTTTCCGAACGCAAGCAGCTCGGCTCGACGCTTGCCTCCGCCCGGGTTCTGTTCCAGGTTTTGGGGATCGTTACGCTTACCTGGGTGTTGTCGGTGGAGCTTCTGGAGCTCGACTGGGTCTGGTGGGGCGTGTTCCTGGCAACCATCGGGGTGGTCGGAGCGGTCCAACTGGTCGCAGTCGGAATCTCCAGGCGTCTGCTGTCCGGTTCACGGTACGTGGGAGTGGCCCTGTTGGGTTCGCGTCTCACGCTTGCCTTGATGCGGCGCAGGCCAAGGCGAAGAGGCGAACAGCGTGCGGCCGAAGAACGCGTCCTGACGTCGTCAGAAGCACGTCTGCGGGTCGCGGATGAACTCAGAGAATTGGTTGACCAGGTGGCGGAAGATGGCTCGCCTTCCCTTGAGGATGAGGACCGCCGAATTCTCCGTTCGGTGTTTGAACTGGGTCAGACGCGGGTCGGTGAAGTCATGGTTCCCCGATCCGAAATGGTCACGGTCCGGGGGGACGAGGACGGACGGGCCGCACTTGAGAGCTTCGTCCAATCCGGCTTCTCCAGACTGCCCGTAGTCGGCAAATCCCTGGACGACGTTCAGGGAGTCCTGTACATGAAGGACCTGGTGCGGAGGTCGTTGAAAGGCGAGGACGCACTGCGCGCCCCAGTTGCGGGCATGGCTCGCGCGGCCGCTTTCGTCCCGGAGATGAAGCTGGCCGATGACGAGCTGCGGGTCATGCAGGCCACGAATACTCACCTGGCGCTGGTGGTGGACGAGTACGGCGGCACCGCCGGCCTCGTGACGATCGAGGACATCTTGGAAGAACTCGTCGGAGAGCTGACGGACGAGCACGATGCCGACTCCGCCGCGCCCGAGGAAATAAGCCCCGGGGTGTGGAATGTGCCAACTTCGTATGCGGTGGACGACCTGGAGGAACTCTTCGACGTGAAGATCGACGAGGACGACGTCTATTCGGCCGGGGGACTCCTCACGAAGGCCACGGGGAAAGTTCCACTTCCAGGAGCGCGGGCGGAGGTGGCCGGACTCATCCTGGAGGCAGGGGAGGCCACTGGGCGCCGCCGGCGCGTGCTGAGCCTGACCGTATCCAAGGCCGAGTGAGCAGGTGGGAGCGTATTTTGCTCCGTTCGGGTTTAATGCTGGAACACACCAACTAGAAGATGGGACCCAAGGTGGACCTACAAAACACCTCAGATTCGACTTACCCGGAGGACTTCCGGGCCGGTTTCGTTGCGGTGGTGGGCAGACCGAACGTCGGGAAATCGACGCTTACGAACGCGATGGTTGGGCACAAAGTCGCGATCACATCCGACCGTCCAGAGACGACCAGGCACAACATTCGGGGAATAGTCCAGCGTCCCACAGGTCAGCTTGTGGTGGTTGACACGCCTGGCTTCCACCGACCTCGAACGCTCCTGGGTAGACGCCTCAACGAGATGGTGCAAGAAGCGCTAGTCGACGTCGATTCGGTGGTGGTCTGCTTTCCCGCAGACCAGAAGATCGGTCCCGGAGATCGGTTCATCGCCAGAGAGGCTGGGCGCACGTCATCTAAGAAGGTGGCCGTGGCAACCAAGATCGATGAGGTCGGGAAGGGTCGCCTGGCTGAACATCTGATGGAGATCTCGGAACTGGACGCCTGGGACGCGATCGTTCCGGTGAGCGCGAAAACAGGGGAGAACCTGGAGCGCCTGGTGGAAGTGCTGATCCAGGAGATGCCGCAGTCGCCGCCGTTGTACCCGGAAGATGAGATCACGGAAGAGAGCGATGAGACGCTGATCGCGGAGTTCGTTCGTGAAGCCGCGCTCGAGGGCGTACACCACGAGTTGCCGCATTCCGTTGCGGTTCAAGTCACGGAGATGATCGAACGCCCCGGGAAGGACGGGAAACGTGGGCTCTTGGACGTACACGTGACCATCTACGTCGAACGTGACTCCCAGAAGGCAATCATCATCGGCAGGGGCGGCGCACGCCTCAAACAGATTGGGACAGAGTCGCGACGACAGATCGAAGAACTGTTGGGGCGTCGCGTCTACCTACACCTGCACGTAACTGTTGCCAAGAACTGGCAGACAGACCCGAAGATTCTGCAAAGGTTCGGATTCTGACATGAGCGACGCCGTGAAACCCAGCGAGCACCTTCCCCCTTCGCATTCGAATCCGCGAGGGACGCATCGTCACCTTCATCAACACGTTCTTCTTCCTGTTCGCCGGCGTGGCTTCAGTGTGGCTCGTGGTCTTAGCGGCCAGTGACACCGAGAAAGTGCACTGGTTACTGATCGTCTACTTGATCGCCCTGTGGGCCACTATTGCCTACATTTTCCTGCCGCGTCTGTACAAACTCATGACCGCCATATTCATTCCCGACTATTTCATTGGCCGGGCGAGGACGGCCGAGGGAATCCTGGGAGACGTCGTAAACATGGCGTGGGACGGCCCCGATGACAACATCCACCGGGTCATGCAAGCGGCCGGATGGCACCTGTCCCAGCCGATAACGTTTGCCTCCTCGATGAAGATCGTGGTTTCTGTTCTGGCCCACAAGCCCTACCCGGAGGCTCCCGTGTCGCCTCTGTTCCTGTTTGGGCGACAGCAGGATTTCGCCTATCAAAAGGACGTAGACGGCTCCGCT
>CAYFQC010000015.1:0-29555 GCA_964345155.1 uncultured Actinomyces sp. | reverse complement strand
GCAGTTCTGGTGGTTCGTCCACCTCGTCCGGGTCGTCCTCGGGCAGTTCCTCGAGCTCCTCGAGTTCTTCGTCCAGCTCGAGCGGTTCGTCAAGTTCAAGCGGCTCTTCTACTCCGAGTTATTCCGGGTCATCTGTGATTGACCACGCGATGTCGCGCCTTGGTGCTCCCTACGTGTGGGCGGCGGAGGGTCCGTGGGCGTTCGATTGTTCGGGTCTCGTAACCTGGTCCTTCCGGCAGCTCGGGATTTACGTGCCGCACCAGAGCAGTCAGCAGTACTGGGCTTCCGACCACATTCCTCTCAGCCAGGCACAGCCGGGTGACCTCATCTTCTGGGGTTCGGGTGGCTCCTCTTCGGCGATCTACCATGTGGCGATTTACCTGGGCAACAACCAGATAATCCACGCCCCGACGTTCGGTAGCACCGTCAGGGTGCAGTCGATCTTCAGCTGGGGAGATGTGCTTCCATACGCGGGACGCATCTAAACCGCGCCGCACATGAAGAGGGGCCGGGACCTGCAAGTCCCGGCCCCTCTTCATGTTGCCTCTAGCAGCCGCCCTCGCCAGTTTTCTGCGCCTTCTCACGCTCTTGCGCTGCTATCGCTCTTTCTTCGCGTTCGAAAGAACGTCGAATCTCAGCTTCCGCTTCTTCGCGGCCCACCCAGTGCGCTCCTTCAACCGACTTACCGGGCTCAAGGTCTTTGTAAACCTCAAAGAAGTGCTGGATCTCCAGCCGGTGGAACTCAGAGACGTCTTCGATCTCAGTCCTCCAAGCGGCGCGGTGGTCACCAGCGGGCACGCACAGCACTTTGTCGTCACCGCCCATTTCATCCTTCATGCGGAACATGCCGAGAGCGCGGCACCGGATCACACATCCGGGGAAAGTCGGCTCCTCTAGGAGAACGAGGGCGTCTAACGGATCACCGTCCTCGCCCAAGGTGCCGTCGATGAATCCGTAGTCATCCGGGTAGCGGGTGGATGTGAATAGTAGGCGGTCAAGTCGGATGCGGCCCGTTTCATGGTCGATCTCGTACTTGTTGCGGTTGCCCTTAGGGATCTCGACTGTCACATCGAACTCCATTGTTATCCCTTCTGCGAGTGTCGGTGCCAGCCGACCTGGTTCCCCGTTGAACTAGAGTGAAGCGATCACAAGTTCCCTGGAGGTTCAGTGCATCGGCGTGCGTTTCCCGCAATTGTAGGGGTTTCCGTTGCCCTTTTGGTTGCCGCCATGGTTTTCTTGGTGCTCGGGGTGAGTCGGTATCTGCCGGAGGGCACGGGTGCGAGTCTGTTCGGCCCCTCATCTCCGCCCGACATTCCTTCTGCGGCACAGACCGCGGCAGTCACCCAAAGCGGAGCGGCGCCTGTGCACTACCTGAGCGCCTCCGAGGTGGAAACAGCTTGGCAGCAAGTGACGCAAGCTGCCGAAGAGGGCAAGTGGCAGACCTGGGGGGAGGTGGTGGATGCGGACACAGGGGAGGTACTGCTGTCCTCCGGTTCCTCTGGGCTGCACACCCCCGCCTCCACCCAGAAGGTGCTGACCGCCTTCTATTCTCTGGCGTTACTTGAACCCGACCGCACCTGGAAAACTGGGGTGTCGCAGTCCGGTTCCGTTCTCTACCTGTGGGGCGAGGGTGACCTGCTCCTATCGGCCGGTTCCGGTGACGCCGAGGCCATCAACGGGCGGGCCGGACTGGCGGACCTGGCCCAGCAAGTCGCCCTCGCCCTGCAGGAAGAGGGAGTCGCGGCGGTGGAACTGCGCTACCAGGACACGCTGTTCAGTGGGACCAAACGCAATCCGGCCTGGGTCACTCAGGAAGTCTCCGACTATGCGGGCGACGTTGGTCCGTATGCCATCGACACCGGGCGCGTCTATCCGGATGCGTGGGAGTTCGTTGCGGATTCTTCGTTAGGGGTGGCTGAGGCACTATCCGCGAACCTGCGGGAGCAGGGAATACAGGTCACCTCCGTTGCCGTGGGGAGCGTTCCGGAAGGGGCGCAGGAGATCGGAGTGGTCGAATCCGCGCCAGTTATCGACCAGATCGAGTTCCTCCTGGAGACCTCTGACAACACAATGGCCGAGCAGTACTGTCACCTTGCTACCGCGACCGCGGAGGAAGCCGACTTCAGTTCCTCGCCGGAGGCGCTCCAGAGGTTCCTGGTGGAGGCGGGTCTGCCCGCCCAAGACGTTGTGATCGCGGACTGTTCGGGCCTCGACAGCCGATCCCGGATCAGCGGGGACCTTCTCACGCAGACAATTCTGGCTTCGGCAACGTACGAGGACGCCCGCGGCTCCCTGGTTCGTCTACTGCCCGTTGCCGGAATGAGTGGAACTTTGTCCTCAAGGCTGGAAGGCGAGAGTACCGCAGGGAATGTGGAGGCGAAGACGGGCTCCCTGGGTCACGTGACTACGCTTGCCGGGGTTCTGACGACGCAATCAGGGCAGAATCTGGCGTTTGCCGTGGGTAATGATGAGGTCCCGGACGACGCCGCGTACTGGACCCGTGACTATCTGGACCAGTTCATAGAGTTCCTGGCGAACAGTTAGCACCTTGTTCACTCTTGGTTCGTCCCCACCGTTCGCGGCTCGTCCGGCCTCGCTGGCGGCGCGCGACTACGCGCTGAAGCACTTGACCGTCCCAGACCGCGGTGCCGTCATTGCGATTTCCGGCGGCGCAGACTCCACCGCGCTTGCCCTGGCGTTCGCGGATCAACTTGAAAGGCGCGGGGTTCCATACGCTCTGGCGCTCGTGGACCACCAGATGCGAGAGGGGTCGAAGCAGGAGAGCCAGCTAGTCGCAGACCGAATGCGGGATCTTGGAGTCGGAGACCTGCACGTGTTGCGGGAGGAGCCCGCGGTTCCGGTGGAGCTGCTCGAGGGAGCTGCCAGAGAGCTGCGGCACCGTCTGCTGGAAGACTTCGCCTATGCCTGGGGACGGGAGTTGGGGCTCGCCGCTGTGGACATCCTGTTCGGGCACACCATGGATGATCAAGCGGAGACGGTGCTCTTGCGGCTGGGTAGGGGTGCTTCGGCGCGCGGCCTATCCGCCATCCGCCCTCGCACAGAAGTGGTTGGCGGCGCGGAGGGCGGACCGCAACTGCACAGAGGGCATCCATTTCTCTCTCTGCGGCGCAGGCAGACGGAAGAGTTCTGCGCTGCGCTGGGAGTGCTGTGGGTAGATGACCCGACGAACAGCTGGGAAGGCAGCTGGGTTGCGGCCGACGGGCGGAAACTGCCGCGTAGTGCGGTCCGCCACCGGGTTTTGCCCGAACTGTCCGAGGCTCTGGGGCAGGACGCGGTGCCGGCATTGGCGCGGCTGTCCGATCTTCTTGCGGACGACGACGCGGCCCTGCGCGCGCAGGCGGAAGCGCTGTACCGGCAGAGTACGTCTGCCGCCGGGAGAGTCATGCTCGCGACAGACCTGCTGGAGGGGGCCGCCGCTGCCGTGCGGCGCCGCGTATACCTGATTGCCTGGGAGGCATGCCGGGAGGGAACAGGAACCCTCACCGCTTCGCACCTTGCGGCCACTGATCGCCTGATTACAGAAGCCGTGGACGGTCCGCGTTCGCCCGTGGCTAAGAAGGTGGAGTTACCAGGGGGGGTAGTCGTCGTGCGAGGACGCCGCGAGATCGCTTTTGGGCACCATGAAACCGGTCCGCAACCCAGCCCCGGTGAGGGCAGACGGGACGGCGGGTGGGACTGTCCAACGCGCTAAGGTAATGGGGTAAATCCCCGGATCCGATCCTGGACCGGGCGCTACCAGCGGCAAGGGGAACAGGGTGAACGCAGACGACCTCGGGACCGACTTGGAACGAGTGCTGTTGACGGAGAGCCAGATCGATGAGCGTCTGACAGAGATGGCTGCGCAGGTAGAAGCGGATTACGGGGACGACGATCTTCTCCTGGTGGGCGTGCTGAAGGGCGCCGCTCCGATCATGGTGGACTTCTCCAGGAAGCTGCATCGTCCTGTGCAGATCGACTGGATGGCGGTCTCGAGCTACGGTTCGGGCACTAAGTCCTCCGGGGTGGTCAGGATCCTGAAGGACCTGGACACGGACGTGCACGGGCGCAACGTGCTGATAGTTGAAGACATTTTGGATTCGGGTCTCACTTTGTCCTGGCTAAAGGAAAACCTTCTGAATCGCGGCGCGAAGTCCGTGAAGATTCTGACCCTGCTGCGGAAGCCGGATGCGGCTAAAGTCGATGTTTCCGTGGACTACCTGGGTTTCGACATTCCAAACGAGTTCGTGGTCGGATACGGCCTGGACTATGCGGAGGACTACCGTCACCTCTCTTGCATCGGAACGCTGGCCCGGCACGTCTACGCTTCAGAAAGCGAGTAGTACATGACCAACCCCGAGCAGGGCAAGAAGAAGACCAAGTCCGGCGGCAAAGTGTGGCCGTACGTGGTCGTGCCCTTGGTCGCCTTGATGGTCATTGGGTGGCTGGTGTGGCGACTTCTCCAGCCCGGGGTGGTGCCCACTTCTGAGGGCATGGAGATCCTGCGGACGCAAAGCATCCAAGCTGCGGTGGTCAACGACGGCGCCCAGCAGGTGACCCTCGTCTTGGAGGAGCCCTACACGCATGAGTCGACTTCGGTTGAGGACCCCGAGAAGGAAATGGGCACGAACATTTCCTTCACCTACGCGCGGGTTCAAACTGAAGAGATCCTGGATCTGATTGAGGCTGCGGAACCGCCGCAGGGGTACAACGCGCTGTATCCGCAGACTTCCGTTCTGAGCGGGATGCTTCAGCTGATGATCCCGATGATTTTGATCCTCGGCGGTTTCTGGTTCCTCATGTCCCGCACTGCTGGGTCCAAAATGATGGGATCCTTCTCTTCCTCCAAGGCCAAAGAGTTCAACGAAGAGAACCCTCAGATCACTTTTGCCGACGTGGCGGGCGAGGACGAAGCGGTGGAGGAACTCGAGGAGATCAAAGAGTTCTTAGTGGACCCGACCAAGTTCACGTCCGTAGGCGCGAAAATCCCGCGCGGCGTGCTCTTGTACGGGCCGCCCGGAACGGGCAAGACGCTGTTGGCTAAAGCTGTGGCGGGAGAGGCGCGGGTTCCCTTCTTTTCCATCTCGGGTTCTGAGTTCATGGAGCTGTATGTGGGTGTCGGTGCATCTCGCGTGCGGGACCTGTTTAACAAGGCACGAAAAGCTGCGCCTGCCATCATCTTCGTGGACGAGATTGATGCCATCGGGCGTCACCGCGGCTCCGGAATCGGGGGCGGCAACGACGAACGTGAGCAGACCCTGAACCAGATGCTGGTGGAGCTGGACGGATTTGACGCTCGGACCAACGTCATCATGATCGCTGCGACCAACCGGCCCGACATCTTGGATCCAGCTCTTCTGCGTCCGGGTCGTTTCGACCGGCAAATCGCCGTGGAGGCTCCAGACCTCAAGGGGCGGGAAGCGATCTTGAGAGTCCACGCCAAGGACAAGCCTCTGACCGAGGACGTGGACCTCTACCAGGTGGCGAAGCGGACCCCGGGCTTCACCGGCGCCGACTTGGCGAATGTGCTGAATGAGGCGGCTTTACTTACAGCCCGCTCCAACGCGGACCTTATTGACATGCGCGCTATCGATGAGGCTATTGACCGCGTCATTGCCGGCCCGCAGAAGCGCACCCGGGTGATGAACGAACACGACAAATATGTGACCGCTTACCACGAAGCGGGGCACGCTGTCTGCGCAGCAGCTCTGCAATACACGGATCCGGTGACGAAGGTGACGATCCTGCCCCGTGGGCGCGCGCTTGGCTACACCATGGTCATGCCCACGGAAGACCGGTACTCGAAGACACGCAATCAGCTCCTTGATGACCTCGTGTATGCCATGGGTGGGCGAGTCGCAGAAGAGGTGGTGTTCCGTGATCCCTCGACCGGCGCGGCCAACGACATTGAAAAGGCGACGAAAACTGCACGCGCAATGGTGACCGACTATGGCATGACTTCCTCCGTCGGGATCGTGAAACTGGGACATCAGGACACTGACCCATTTGTCGGCCGTGAAGTCGGTCAGGGTAAAGGGTTGGACATTTCAGACCACCAGGCAACCATGATTGACGACCAGGTTCGGGAGCTCATCGACAGTGCGGTTGCTCAGGCCTGGGCTATCTTGACGGAGAACCGGGACGTTTTGGACGCCCTCGCCGTGAAACTGCTGGAAATAGAGACGATAGATGAGAAGGGTCTTGCGGAGATTTTCGCGAACATAAGGAAGCAGGATCGTCGCGAGGTTTGGAACTACGGCCACCACGCTGCCGTGCCAGGCGCGGTACTCGGCCACCCCGTTGGTCTGGATGCCAAGGAAATCGACCCTCCTGCCCCGATCAATGAGCAGCTCTGAGATGGCCGAGTACGACGAGGCCCTGCTGCGGCATGCCGTTCGCACCCTGCTGAAAGCTGTCGGTGAGGATCCTGACCGGGACGGATTGGTGGAGACGCCTGAACGCGTTGCGCGCGCCTACAAGGAGATCTTCGCGGGACTGGACACCGATCCGAAGAAACACTTAGAGAAGACTTTCGAAGTTGACACCGACGACTTGGTGGTGGTTCGGAGCATCGAGTTCCACTCGATTTGTGAACATCACCTGCTCCCGTTTTTCGGCCGGGTGGACATCGCCTACCTACCGCGTGGGGGTCGGGTCACGGGCCTGTCGAAGTTGGCCCGATGCGTTGAGGGTTACGCGCGCCGGCCGCAGATCCAAGAGCGCCTGACGAAGCAGATTGGCGTCGCCCTGGAGGAAGTGCTTGCTCCTCGGGGTGTGGCCGTGCGGATCACGGCGGAACACCTGTGCATGACCATGCGTGGCGTCCACAAGACCGGGGCACAGACGGTCACAACGCACTTTTCGGGTCTGTTGGAGGAGCCCATCCGTCGGCAGGAAGTGCTCACCCTATTCGGGAAGTAGCCGTCGCAGGAGGCAAACATGGGGAGCGTGTCGGCTCCGGTGAGTCGCGGCAGAGCCCTGGGCGGTGGCGGCACCGGGGTGATGGGAGTCTTGAACGTGACGCCCGACTCGTTCTCCGATGGCGGACGCTGGATGGGGCATCAATCCGCGTTGGACCGAGGCCTACAGATGTGGGACGAGGGCGCCTTCCTGGTTGACGTGGGGGGTGAATCCACGCGTCCGGGCGCCACGCGGGTAACCGTGGAAGAGGAATGGCGAAGAATCGGTCCAGTGGTCGCCGCCCTCGCCCGAAGAGGGGTCGATGTTTCCGTGGACACGGTGAACGCGGAGACGGCGCGGCGGGCGGTCCTCGAAGGTGCGGTCCTCATCAATGATGTGTCCGGCGGCCGCTATGACACGCTACTGCCCACTGTGGCGGTGCACGAGGACGTCGCTTTGGTCATCCAACACTGGCGCGGTTTTCCATCGGCCCCGCGTTTGGACACTGCCTATGAGGATGTGGTCACCGATGTGCCGCGCGAACTGCTCCAACAGGTGAGGAAGGTAGAGGAGCTAGGCGTGCGTGCCGATACCGTTGTCGTGGACCCGGGGTTAGGATTTGCGAAGGGGTCGTCTGACTCATGGGAGCTGGTCGCGAATCTGGACAAAATCGGGGCGCTTGGATACCCGGTTCTCATCGGGGCATCCAGGAAGCGGTTCATCAGAGACAGGTTCGGAGACGACCTCGACGGCGGGACGGCAGAGGTGACCAGGCTTGCGGCATCCGCTCAGGTTTGGGCGGTCCGCGTGCATGACGTAGCACGAAACGTGCGTGTGATTGAGGACTGTGGGTAGAGATCAGATGGGTAAAGACCTGGAGGACTGGGACGTCATAGCTCTCAGCGGGCTCCGCGCGTCCGGAAGCCATGGGGTCTACGACTTTGAACGCGCAGGCAGCCAAGATTTTGTGGCGGATGTGACCCTTTACGTGGACGCGACGCGCGCCTCGGTGACCGATGACGTGTCAGACACAGTTGACTATTCGAAGGTCGCGGAAGATGCGGTGAGAGTGCTCACCGGCCCCTCTGTGTACTTGATTGAGACCCTTGCCTCGCGGCTCGCTGAGTTGGCGCTCTCGTATCCCGGCGTGCACCGCGTTCAAGTCACTGTTCATAAGCCGATGGCACCGTTGGAACAGAACTTCACCGACGTGTCGGTGACTGTTGTGCGTGAGCGCCGTGGGGTGACGGTGGCCCCGCCCAGGGGTCGGGTTGGGAGGCACACCCGCCCGGCCGGCGATTCAGTTCCCCCGCAGCTTCCACAAACCACGCGTTCCCCAGACCACACGAACACTGAGCTCAAAGCTGCCAAGCAGGCTCCCCAAGCGCCCGAAGGTGAAGTACGAACGGCTGTTCGCAGGCCGCATCGTCCGACGTCGCCCTCGCCCTCGGGCAAACATGGTTCACGCAGCGTTAGGCCGCAGTTCAGCAAGGGGAGCCCAAGGCGGGCCAGCGTCGTCTACGACGTCGTACTGGCGTTGGGCGGCAACCGGGGTGACGTGGTTGCGAACCTTCGTGGGGCGGTGGAAGCGCTTGCCTGCCTGGACGGGTTCGAGGTTCTGGCTGTCTCCCCTCTGGTGGAAACTGAGCCCGTGCTGGAACCAGGCGCCTTGCCTCAGGACAACTACCTGAACGCCGTAGTCCTGGGACGAACGGTTCTGGCGCCCCCAGCGTTGCTTGCTGAGTTGCAGGCAATCGAGGCGCGGTTCGGGCGGGAGCGGAGAACCCGCTGGGGCGCGCGCACGCTCGACATTGACATCATCGATTTGGACGGGATGCGTCTGAACACGCGAAGCCTCACGCTGCCCCACCCCCGCGCAGCCGAACGCGCGTTCGTGTTGTACCCCTGGTCGCTTGTCGACTCCGAGGCTTGCGTGCCCGGGTGCGGTGCGGTTGGAGAGCTACTAGGTGCTGCGCAGGACCTGCCAGGCGTGCTCGCGGAGTACCCGAACTGGCTTGAAGGGGACGCGAACGGTGGGCCAGGGGAACGCTCCGATCTGCAACTGGCGCCACGGCCAGCGCGACAACAGGCCCCGACCGGTCCGGTACGCAAAGTCGTCCTACGCGGAGAAGAAGTAACGCTCACCCCGGTTGACAGGGACCCCATTTTTGAGGCGCTTCTGTCGGAAGAAGAGCGAAGGGCGGGGAAGGTCCCCCTGAATCACGCCCGAAGTGGTCCACGACCCGTTGTCGCCCCGCCGGCGCCTCCGACTCCCGGAAAGTCCGTGCCCCGGTCAAGCGAAGAGGTCTCGCCAGCCAGGGTCTCCCCGGTCCACAGTGCCCGCGTGGCTGCTGCTGCGAGGCCGGAATCAGTGGAGGAGCGCCCCGCTGCCGTCCCGCAACCTCCTGCCCCCCACAGTGCGCGTAAGCAGACCTCGATCCCCCGCTCCCATCCCCGCCATGAAGGAGACAGCCACAAGGCGGCCGTTCAGACGTCCAGTTCGCGCTCTTCCAGGTTGGAGCAGCCTTTGCCCGAATGGGACTTCGGGGCGGAGACAACTCCCGTGAGGGTCGTCGACTCTCTGGAGGCCACGGACCAGGCCGAGAGCTCCGCCTCGCCTCGGACCTCCCAGATACCCAGGGTCGTCCGTGGCGTGACCGTCCGCCCTACCAAGACCGGCTCTGTTCCCCTCACCCGCCCGCGTCAGTCGGCGCGCTAGGCGGCCCGGGACCTGTGAAACCTCTGAATATCGGACTCGTCGCCGCAGTCGGCGGCGTCGCGTTGGCACTTGGTGCGTTAACCCTTGCGGTGTCGGTTAGGTACGGCTCTGCGCAGCTGGTGGTCACACCCTGGATATCGCTCCTGTTTGTCGCGATTGGCGTCTGGCTCCTCGTGGGCGGGCGCGGTGTGAGGCGACTGAAGGCTCGGAAGGAGACCTGGGTGACCGCCCCCGGCGCTGCTCGGATAGCTGCTTTGGCGCGGGCAACCTCCTACGTCGCAAGTGGTTCCTCCGGATTTCTCTTGGGGACTGCGGTTGTTGCGTTCACCAGGCTGTGGGCGCCCGCCATGGCGACCGCGGCGTGGACTGGCTTGGCCGGTGGACTCACTGCATTGTTTGCTTGCATCAGCGCCTGCGTGGTGGAACGGTGGTGCATTGACACCAGCAGTGATGACCAGGACCGGGGGAATAACCGCAGGTCAGCACCTCAGGCGCAAGGGAACTGATGGCAGACGCAAGGTCGGGAACGCACGGTCGGCAGCCGGGGACAGCCGGGCCAAAGAAGAATGCCTCCAGGAAGCGCAAGGTACCTTGGGCGCGGCGTATAGTCTCCACTTTGGTTTTGGTGGCCGTCCTCGTCGGACTAGTGTTCGGGTTGGTGAAGGCCGGATCGTGGGTGCATTCACTGCTGAGCGAACAGCATGCGAAGACCACCGAAGCTGCCACACCGAAGCCAGTGACCATCAATGCCTGCGAAGGGAACGACCTGTCTGTGACCGTCACGCCCTCGGCTGCCGTCTTACCGGAGGGCCAGGGGATGGAAGTGACGGTCCAAGCAGAGAATAGGGGAGACGCCGACTGCACCGTTGCCATGTCCTCGGTGAGTGTGGAACTCGTGGGCCCAGCAGGTTCTGTTTGGACCCCCACCGCGTGTTCCACCAGTTGGGGGAAGACTCTTCTCCTGGGGTCGGGCAAGTCCTGGAGCGCCACCCTGACGTGGGACGGCCTGCTCTATTCGGAGTGCGAGCCGGTGCGGGTTGGCGATGCCGGGGCCACGCCATCCGCAGGTTCTTACACACTCAAGTGGGCCGGTCCGGACACCGCGTCGGGAAGTGCGGCCCTCCAAATCCAATAGGGGCGCGCGCTTCACCAGCCGGCGGCCGGGTCCGTTGCAGCTGTGGCGCGTTCCCGAAGGTGATCGACTATTGTTTGGGCGCGGTAGGGGCCGATGCCCTCCACGGTCTGCAGGTCTTCCGCGGTGAGAGCGCGCAGCTGATCGAGCGTGGGCCACTTGTCTGAGATCTGCTGGATGAGCCGCCACGGCAGACGCGGGATGACTGCGAGGGCCCGGATTCCACGCGGGTGCACCAGTTCGTCCAGGTCTGCGGGGTCGTAAATGGAGATACCCAAACTCTCTGAAATCTGGGCCAAATCGACCAGCGATTCTCCAGATAGAGAGGCCAGACGCTCTTCGACTTCGTCGAGCAGCGCCGGGTCTGCAACGTAATCCCGTAGGACCAGGGCACGTTCCGACGCCGTCCCCTTCAAGAGGTCGTCAACCTGCAGAGACAGGAGGCGCCCGTCATCTCCAAGTTGGCCCAGGTAGCCGTCGATCTCAGAGGTGATCCGCCGGATCATTTCCATGCGCTGCACGACTGTAGCGATGTCCCGGACGGTCACGGCTTCGCGCATCTCAAATATGGCCAGAGAAGACAAGACCTCATCCAGCCGCTGGGTGTAGCGCTCCAGAGTGTCAACTGCCTGGTTCGCACGTGAAAGGAGCACCTCAGGTTCTTCCACTGTGTGGTGGATCTTCCCCACGTAGATGGAAATGAGCCGCATAGAAGAAGAGAGGGAAAGGACAGGGACATCGGTTTGCCGAGCCACCCTCTGCGCCGTGCGGTGACGCATGCCCGACTCATCGGTGGGTATTGAGGGATCTGGTATGAGCTGCACGTTGGCCCGCCGAATCCTCCACGTGGCGGTGTCTATGATGACGGCGCCGTCCATCTTGCACAGTTCGCGGAGCCGTGCGGGGGAGAAGTCAACGTCGAGGGCAAAACCCCCTGAGCACAGTGCCTCCACTTCGGGTGTGTACCCGAGGACGATGAGCGCTCCGGTGTGGGATCTTTGGATTCGCTCAAGACCTTCCCGCAGCCCCGTGCCTGGCGCCACGAGTTGCAAGGCTTTGCGTAGGCCGGTCGACTCCGTTTCCATTCCCTGTCCGTTCAGAAGTAGTCCGTGCTGATGCCAGGGAGCCTGGCTGCACTCTGCTATTGTCCGTCCTCCCGGAAGGCTGCCGCCACGGCGTCCGCCAGGTTACGGACGGGTGTGACGATCAGACCGGGAGGGGTCTTTAGGTCCCCAGCTTGGGTGGCAGGCACCAGCACCTGCTCCCAGCCTAGCCTGGCGGCTTCCCCGAGTCTGCGGGACAGTCCCGTGCATCCTCTGACTTCTCCCGTGAGTCCCACTTCGCCCAGGCAGAGAAGCTTTGGCTTCAACGGCGTTCCTGCGGCTGCAGAACAGATGGCTAGCGCGACCGCCAGGTCAGCGGCCGGTTCAACGATTTTGGCGCCTCCGACAGTGGCAACGTAGACCTCCTTCTGCGACAGATCGACACGCAGATGAGCCTGCACCACGGCCATCACCATGGCGACCCGCGACGAGTCCAAGCCGGAAGTGGTGCGCCGCGGTGACCCGCCAGAGCCGGGCGCTACCAGAGCTTGGACCTCCGCAACCAGGGGTCGGTTTCCCTCCAGACTAACCGTCACGGCGCTTCCCACCGCGTCACCCGTCGAGCCGGATGTGAAGAGGGCGGAGGGGTCATCAACCTGCACAATCCCAGAGTCCTCCAGAATGAAACAGCCAACTTCGTCTGTGGGCCCGTAGCGGTTCTTCACACTTCGCAGCAGGCGCAGCGGGCCGGTTTTGTCTCCCTCAAATTGACAGACGACGTCGACCAGATGTTCCAGCGTCCGCGGCCCCGCTATCGAGCCGTCCTTGGTCACGTGACCGACGAGGAGCGCGGGCACAGACCGTGTTTTCGCTGCGGCTATGACAGCTTGAGCTACGGCCTTCACCTGGCTCACCGACCCCGGAGAGCCCTCAACCTGGGCGGCTGTCAGCGTCTGTACGGAATCCACGATCAGCAGCGACGGTTGGTGGGCCTGGATCATTTCTTCCAGCGTGCCGACGTCCCCTTCCGAAGCTAGCAAGAGGTTTGGTTGTAACGCGCCGATCCGTCGTCCCCGTCGAGACACCTGCGCGACGGATTCCTCCCCGCTCACGTACAGCACCGGCCCGCCCCCCGCTGCCGCAGACTCCCGCGCGAACCGAGCTGCGACGTCCAGAAGGAGCGTCGACTTTCCGACTCCGGGTTCACCCGCGAGAAGAACTACCGACCCGGGCACCACGCCACCGCCCAGAACCCTGTCAAACTCCGCGATCCCGCTGGGCACGGGCCTTGCCGCGTCCACCTTGACGGAGTCCAGAGCGACCACGGTGGGCGACGACGAGGAACCCACCATCGGGGCGTTCCGCATGCCGATCCGTTCCGGCGTCAAGACGCGTTCTTCGAGCGTCCCCCACGATTGGCATTCGCGGCACTGCCCGAGCCACTTGGGGTTCTCCCAACCGCATTCAACGCAGCGGTACACGACCTTCGACTTGCCCATGAACGAAGACTAACGGGCAGCTCCGACATCGCCGGTAGCCCGCTATTCGGGTGTGGACTAATGCGGCCGTTCAGCGAAGGCCAGCACCTGCCGGGATGTACCGGACACGACGAGGACATCCTCCCTGTCCACCCGTGTCTCACCCGTGGCGTACCGGAATGGCTTACCAGAACGAAGACAGCAGATGACATTCACCCCGTACCTTGTGCGAACCTGCGATTCCGCCAAGGTGAACCCCTGCAGCTCCAGAGGCGGACGGAGCTTAGCGATGACAAACTCCGACTTGTCCATCTCTATGTAATCGAGCATCTGGCCGCCCACCAGGTGAGCGGTTCGCTGCCCCGCGTCGTATTCGGGATAAACGACGTGGTGCGCGCCGATTCTCCGCAGGATCCTTCCGTGCTCGCGGGAAGTAGCTTTTGCCCAGATGCTCTCCACCCCCAGGTCGACCAGGTTCGCGGTGATCAGGACTGAGGCCTCCAAGGATGTGCCGACGCCGACCACGGCTGAGGAGAAGTCCCTTGCGCCGGCCTGCTCCAGCGCTTCCGGGTCTGTCGCATCGCCTTGCACCAGAGGCAACACGCCGCTGTAGTGCTGTACTCGGTCGCGGCTCTTCTCCATTGCTAGAACCTCGAAACCGAGACGTTCTAGGCTGATCGCAACGGCAGCTCCGAATCGCCCCATTCCAACAACCAAAGTCCCGCTTGTGCGTTTGTTCTTCGACGCCACTTCCGCTCCCCCTAGTTCCGCGTTTGTTGTGGACCTGCCCGGCGAGGGCGACTAGCCCACGATTGGCCGTTCCTCCGGCATCCGAATGAAGCTTTGCCGCTCCCTCAAAGCCAAACCAGCGGCGAATGTCATTGGCCCTACGCGCCCAATCACCATAAGTATCGCCAGGAGGAACTTGGCCCCAATAGGGAGGGCGGACGTGATCCCCGTTGAGAGTCCGACGGTCCCGAATGCGCTGATGACCTCGAACAGCAGGCGGTCCAAAGTGAATGGGGTGATAACAAGCAGAACCGCCGTCGCCCCGATTACCAGGAGCGCTGCGGCCAGGAGAACAGCAACAGCCTGGCGGATAGTTCCGTGCGGGATGCGACGGTGGAATCCCTCAACGTCCTTCTTGCCTCGCGCTTCAGCCCAAGCGGCGAGGACGAGGATCGTGAAGGTCGTGACCTTGATACCTCCCGCGTGGGAAGCCGAGCCGCCGCCGATGAACATGGAAACGTCAGTGACCAGCCAAGTTGCCCCGGTCATCTGGGATACGTCGAGGGCGCTGATGCCCACCGATCGTGGATTTACTGCCTCAACTATTGTGTTCAGGACCTTTGTGGAGAAGTCGAGTGGACCCATGGTGTAGGGGTTATTCCACTCCAAGGCGGCAACTATAAGACCCGTTGTAATGGCGAGTCCCACGTACATGGAGATAGTGATCTTGCTGTGCAGGGAAAGCGTTCGAGGTTTCCTCCAGTGCCTCCGGAGATCCACGATGACAGGAAACCCGATAGCCCCGACGAAGGCTGCCAGCATCAACGGTAGAAGGACCATCCAGTTCCCGATGTAGGGTTCTAGGCCCTCGGGGATGTTGACGAATCCGGCGTTATTGAAGGCCGAGATCGACATGAACAGGGCGTCCCAGATCGAACTTGCGAAGGTGTGCCCTTGCCGCAGGAAGGCTGGCGCCACCACCAAGAACAGCACGGTCTCGGCGACGAGTGTCGTCACCAACACCCCTTTGATTAGGGTAAGCGCGTCGCCTAGTCGGCCCTGAGTGTCGTCCTGCGTCATGAGTCTTTGCGTCAGGCCCAGCCGACGGGAGACCGCAAGCGTTAGCAGCGATGCCATCGTCATCACACCCAGGCCACCCAGGCTGATTCCAAAGAAAATCACCAGCTGACCGAAGAATGTCCAGTACGTGGCTGTGTCTACGACTGTCAGTCCTGTGACACAAACTGCCGATACGGCAGTGAAGAGGGCGTCAACAAAAGGGGTGATCCGGCCGTCGACGTTGGCCCAGGGCAGGGAAAGACCCCCGGTGATGAGGGTGATCAGAAGGAAGAACACCAGCAACGTCAGCCGGGCCGGGTAGTGGATTGCGTAGTGGTTGAAAGAGTAGACTCCGCGAGCCACTAGGCTCTGTCCCGACGGCCCCCGTAGCGCCAGGTGATCAGGGGCTATGCCGGCGGTGCGGCGCTCAATGGGTTCCGCCTCCGCAAAGTGGCGGTCCTCCCCAAGGGTTTCGTCTGGGTCTGGGCGTAAGGGGTCGCGTCTCCAGCCGGTGGTTCGACCGGGGCCGCGCCGAGAGGACAATGAGCCACACCCCTTTTTGAATCTGCCGGGATTTGCGAAAACCTAGGTTAGGATTCAGTCTAGGGTGTGCGGCGGCAGCGCCACGCATGTTGTCAAAGCGGCCTCCCAGGCCACGGCAAGCAGAAATAAGGGACGTCGATGGATACTCAGCCTTCGCCCCGCTTCATGACGGTAAGTGAAGTCGCGGACGTCATGCGTGTGTCCAAAATGACCGTGTACAGGCTGATTCACGCCGGGGACCTGCCCGCTATTCGGGTTGGGAAGAGCTTCAGGGTTCCCCAAGCCGCAGTCTCCCACCTACTTGACGCTTCGTGGGACGCCGACGGCGCCTCTGACACTGGCAGCTGATAGATCGTCCGGGGCTTTCCCGCGTCCATGCCCGCTCGCGTGCACGGTGCTCGCGCCGGTGTGAGTTTGCGCTGGTTTCAAGGCGTTTTGCGGGCCGAGGTGGGCGTCGTAGTAAAGTAGTCTCGTTGAAAAACCGAGTTGGCGCGGTCAGCTGCCGTTGCCTCTAGAAGAAACGTCGTTGGAGGGAGCGAACCTATGGGTTCAGTGGTCAAGAAGCGCCGCAAGAGGATGTCCAAGAAGAAGCACCGCAAGATGCTGCGCAAGACCCGCCACCAGCGCCGAAACAAGAAGTAGCGTCGGCTCGAAAAGACTCAAGCAAGTGGGGGCTCACCTTCGGGTGAGCCCCCACTTGTGTATACGCCCGGCGTTAAGCCGGAAGATTCGTCTCAGACTATAAGGATCCCCGCACCGTTCGAGGTTCGCCGTTGATCTCCACCTCGACCGCCCAATCTCCAGGCGCCCGATAGTCGAAGTCCATGCCTGCCCTTCGGACTACGACGTCCAGGGGATAGCCGTGCCAGAGCAGCGTGAAACTCATGGACAACCAGTTTGCGGGCAGACGAGGGCTGAAGCGTAGACGCCCAGTGTCGTCTCTCAGCCCGGCAAACCCCATGGTGAGCGCACTCCACGTGCCTCCCAGCGACGCAATGTGCAGCCCTACATCCGTGTTGCGGTGCAGGTCAGCCAGGTCAACCCCAAGGAGCCTCTCGAAGTACTCGGCCGCTAAACCCGTGTGTCCGACCTCGGCAGCCATTATTGACTGTGCCGCTGCTGAGAGTGATGAGTCCCCAGTGGTTATCGCATCGTAGTAGTCGAAGTCGGCGCGCTTTTCCTCAGGTGTGAACTCCGATCCAAGAAGGTAGAGCGCCAGAACCGTATCTGACTGCTTCAGCACTTGGTGGCGGTAGATGACGAGGGGATGGTAGTTGAGAAGTAGCGGGTAGTTACCTTTCGGCGTTCCCTCAAAGTCCCACAGCTGCTTTTCCAAGAACGCGGCGTCCTGCGGGTGCAGACCCAGGGCTTCGTTCCAGGGAACGTACATTGCGTCGGCGGTGTCCTCGAATAGCCGGATTTCGTCTTCGGAAAGGGCCAGCCGGCGCAGGGCCGCAAGATAGGAGTCCTCGTCGGTGGACTGCAGGTGCCTCAGCCAGCGGGCAGCGTTCCGCAAGTTGGCCCGGGCCATGACGTTCGTGTAGAGGTTGTCGTTTACGACGGCCGTGTACTCGTCTGGTCCGGTCACGCCGTTGATGTGGAACTTCTCGTCCCTACCGCTGATGAACCCCAGGGAGAGCCACATTCGCGCGGTCTCCACGAGCATGTCGACGGCTTCTTCCGCTAAGAAAGAGCGATCCCCGGTCGCGTTCAGGTACTGGTTGATGGCGTAAGCGATAGCCGCGTTTATGTGGTACTGGGCGGTTCCAGCAGGGTAGTAGGCCGACGACTCCGGCCCGGCGATGGTGCGCCAGGGGAAGAGAGCACCGTCCTCGTGCATTTCTGCGGCACGGGCCCGAGCGGCGTCCAAGGTGAGGTATCGGTAGTGCAGCAGTGCGCGGGCGGCTGCGGGGTTGGAGTAGACCAGGTAGGGGAGCACATATATCTCTGCGTCCCAGAAGTAGTGGCCGTCGTAGCCCGAACCGGTGAGCCCTTTTGCAGGGACACCCGTGTTTTGGATCTGGGAGCTGGCTTGCAAGATCTGAAACAGACACCACCGGATGGTGGCCTGCAGAGTCGCTGCGTCCTCGCCCGGATCGTCGGATATGACTCCCGGCCGAGTGTCCACCACTTCCGTCTGCTCAATTCGAACGTCCCCGGTGGCCCATAGGCGGTTCGTCGTCTCCTCCTGCTCATGGAACAGCGCGGGCACTGCTTCCGCCAATCCATTCTCGGTGTAGCGGCCGAGGACGTCCTGCGCGACGCCTGCGAGTTTCTGGGGTTCGGGTGTGAACAAGTCGTCGCGAACGTATGAGAGGACCTTCTCAAAGCGCAATGAATCACCGCGCTGGACCTCCGCGGTCACCTCCCAAGCGGCCGTAGCCATGGGCAATTCGTGGCGAGCTTCCAACGGAGGCTCCCCAACAAGTTCGCGTTGTCCTTTGACTTCACGCATCACTTGGGCGGCGTTGGTGACTTGGAGGGCGGCCGACATTTCCGAAGCTCGAGTCTGGTACGTGATGGAAGCATCCGAGCCGCCCACGTTCACCGCGGACTCGAAGACTGCGCCTTCAATCTGTTTGTTGGCCTTTCGTGGATCATCCATGGCTAGGGTCACTCCGTCCGTCACCACGAGAGGCGGCTGCACGGGCACATCGACGCTAGAAAGGACGGATACGGTGGCCCCGCCATCCAGGGGCCTAATGTCCACCTCGACAACGGCCAGATGCGGGTTGAACAGGGATACCATCGCGCGCTGACGGATCCGGTATCGATCGCCTGCTGGAGACACCCAGAGTAATGATTCGTCAAGGGTGCCCGTCGCCAAGTCGAGGGTGCGGGAGCGGCGAGCCAGTTCCCCCTCGCCCTCGCGCGTCACCAGAACGCCGTCGATGCGTAGGTCGAGGGCGGTGGCGTCCGGGAGGGTCACCATCGATTGGCCAACCCGCGCGTAACCGTAGGCGTCTTCCGCGTGGGAGATCTGCCAGCTTTCGTGGAGACCATTCAAGAAAGTCCCGCGTGAGTCAGGCCCTACGCGCAGTCCCACGTCTCCTCTGATGCCCAGGTAGCCGTTCGTGATTGCAAGAAGTGAGGCGATTGCCGCCGGGTCGGAAGTTAGAAACTGGTTGTCAGTAATCTGCCAGTCGGAGTCGGGGAGAGCTCCGGGCGGAACCAGTGCCTCAAGATCTGATACGACCGTGGTGGCCCCGTTTTCGGCTAGGGTCTTGGCGCCGGCTCCCCGATCCACGCCGATAACCTGCCCGAACTCCCCGTCGCGGCCGGCGAGGACGCCCGAGACCGCGTCCTCTACCACCGCACATTCTGCGGCGGGGACGCCCAGCAGTTTCGCGGCGTATAAGTAGGTATCGGGCCGGGGTTTGCCAGGCAGATGCTCGACGTCGGCCACGTTTCCGTCCACGATTACAGGGAAGTGGTCAAGCAGACCTGCCGCCCGAAGTACCTCCGGTGCGTTCTTGGAGGAAGACACGACGGCGACTTTGAGAGGGCCGAGCTGGTCTAGGTATTCAAGGAACTGGACGGAACCCGGGTACGGCTCAATGCCGTCTTCTGCGATCGCGGCGTTGAACTCGGCGTTCTTTCGGTTGCCGAGGCCGCAGATCGTTTCCTCTTCGGGCGCGTCTTCCGGAGAGCCATGGGGGACACTGATGCCCCTGGACTCCAAGATCGCTCTGACGGCGTCGTACCGGGCCCGCCCGTCAAGGTGCTCGAAGTAGTCCTGGTCCGTGTAGGGGGCCACACCTTTGGCCTCGAAATACGGAGTGAAAAGGCGTCGCCACGCCTCTTCGTGAACGGAAGCTGTGGGCGTCAAAACGCCGTCGAGGTCGAAGAGAACGGCACGGATATCCGGGTTCAGGCCGGGGGTGGTAGCGGTCACAGCGCAAGAATATACGTGCTGCTGGAGGGGTGGGTCAGATTGCGTGGGATGGGCGTACTACAATAACCGCGGGCCTATAGCTCAACTGGCAGAGCAACGGACTTTTAATCCGTGGGTTCCGGGTTCGAGTCCCGGTGGGCCTACTCACATGGGGATGCGGAGTCGGTGTCCGCTGGACGCGTCTCATCTTGGACTAAAGGCTTCGCGCGTGTGTCTGACGACACAGTCGGCTAGTGTGGATGTTGCTGAGCGGCCTGGCCAAGTTGACTCAAAGACTCAAACCGCTGGACGACCCTGACGGTCCGTGGAGAAGGAGACAGAAACCCATGAAGGCAGCAGACCCAGTTGTAACCGATGCTCTTCAGCAGACGCTGGTGGACCTCATTGCCCTCGAACTGCAGGCCAAGCAGGCACATTGGAACGTCCGTGGGCCGTCGTTCCGGTCTCTGCACCTGGCCCTAGATGAGGTGGTGGGTGCGGTTCGCACCCAGTTGGACGAAGTTGCTGAGCGTCTGGCCCAGATCGGCGGAACTCCCGACGGGCGCGCTGAGACAGTGGCGGCAACGACGATTCTGGAGCCGATCGACGGCGGAATCTTGGAGACCCAAAAGACCTTCGTGGTCATGTCGGAGAAGGTGCAGAGAGTGTCCGACCAGGTGAAGCAGGCTATCGAAGCAGTCGATGGCCTGGATCCGGTTAGCGGCGACCTTCTGATCGGAACCTCGGGTGCGCTGGATCTGCAGGCGTGGTTCCTGCGTTCGGCGACCGAATAGGTCCAATCTGAACCGGAACACAAGGCCCCACCCCTTCTTGGAGGTGGGGCCTTCTGCCTCTGGCTGCCCTAATGGTCTCCGTCTTGCCCATCTGCCCCTTCAGTTGATCGGTCGGGACGGCGGTTCGCAGAAGCAGGCTTCACATGCTGCTGAACCGAGGCGATTCGCTCCTGCGCTGCCCCGACCAGTTCTCGCTTCAGGTCTTGGCGGTTGGCTAGTTCCGCAGCGGTCACCTCGTCCTCGGGTGGATAGTTGTCCGGCAAGAGCGCGGCGTCGTAGGGGAGCGGGTGGTACTTGTCGCGTCGATACGCGCTCCAAAAGACGACTACAACCGCCGCAACCAGCCACGCCAGCAGGACTAGGACCGTCTTTCCCACGATCCCGGGCACTCCGCCTCCGGCAATCAGGTAGCGGAAAGAGAGCTGCGTGTAGGTCATTGGCAGCCACGGGTGGATCCACTCGAAGAACGCGGGCATCGTTTCGATGGGGAAAGTGGCTCCCATGGAGGCGATTTGCAGGAGCAGCAGGACGATCGAGACGAATCTCCCCCTGTAGCCGAAGGCTGCGACGGATGCTTGATTCACGGCAATGAAAGTCAAGGACGCGAGTACTCCCATGCCGATGAGTCCCCACAGGTTCACCGCGTGCAACTCGACGAGCGTGTCGGTGAGGACCACCGCCAGGACAGCCTGAGCGATCCCGAATAGTGCGGCCGTGCGGGCGGGGCGTACGGCCGCCATCCACCAGGCCTCTCCCGGTCCGGGCCGCCGGTCGAGGGCGGGCAGCACCAAGAAGATCGCAATCCCGCCGATCCACAGGGCCAACGACAGGAACATCGGCGCGAACCCCGCACCACTGTTGTTCACAGCACGTTCCCGCACGGGTTCGACGTCGATAAGGGACGAGGACGTCTGCGCGATCGCTGCGGCCTCTGCGTCGGAATAGTCCGGAATCTGCTCCGAGCCCTGCACGAGCCCATCGCGAAGCTCCTCAGTGCCTTCCTTCAGCGTCACCGAGCCTTCCGCGGCGTCCGAAGCTCCAGTCGCCAGCGTCGCCAGTCCCTGCGAAAGGGATGACGCGCCGTCCGCCAATACTCCGGCGCCGTCATCGAGCTGGTTGACGCCCGACACTAGGGAGGGGACCTTTGATTTAAGGGTTCCCATTCCATCAGCAAGCTGCCGGCTGCCTGAGGTGACCGCGGCTGAGCCCTCCCTTAATGCCGTCGAGTTGGCGGACAGCGTGAGTAGCCCGTCGTCGATTGCGTTGATCGCGCCCAGAACTGTGCTGTGATGTGCAGTGTCGGCGGTGGTGCCAACGGAGTCTTGGAGAAGCGCGGTGCCTTCTTCGACCTTCGCGGCGCCCGCAGCTATTTGACCCATGGCTTCCTGCGCAGATGCGACGCCAGCGATCGCGTCGTCTGCTTTGCCTGTGACTTCCTCGGTGCGGTCGACGATCTCCGCTTGGTCTTCCTGTAGGCGGGAGAGTAGCTGACAGGCCGCATCGTCCTCGCCCAAATCGGCAACGCAGCGCTCGTGTGCAACGTCAATCTGTTCGGTTACGGAGCTGACGAAGTTTCGAATCTCCGCTGGGATTGGCGCCAACTCGGCCACGGGATCGCTGATCTGGTGGAACTGTTCATCCAACTGCGCGCTGCCCGCAGCAAGCTGGCTGGAGCCGGACTCAAGCTGGTCCACTCCCTCCTGTAGCTGCGGAGTCTGTGCTCTGAGCGTGTTCGCGCCGGAGGTCACCTGGGCGACGCCATCTGTGTATTGGTCGATACCGGCCTGCAGCGTCGCGGCCCCGGAGGCGAGCTGCTGACTACCGTCGGAGAGCTGGTCGACTCCGGATCCCAGGGCCGGGACCTGTGATGCAAGTTCGTCCAGGCCGTCGGAGAGCTGGCCTGCGCCCGAGCTAACCTGGTTCGAACCCTCGGCCGCGGAAGCAGCCCCCGCGTCCAACTGAGAGAGGCCGTCTGACAGCGTCGCGCTTCCGTCGGCAACCTGGGTGGCCCCGTCGGCTGCGTCAACCATTCCGGTCCGGATCTCCCCGAGGGAACTGAGGAGCGCTTCCGCGTACACTTCCGAAGCTTCGGACTGCACACGATCTTCCAACTGGGAGGCCACTGATCGCGCAAGGGTCCCGGAGAGATAGTTGATTCCGTCGTCGGTGACAAGGGTGAGCCGGCCTGGGATTGTGTGCGCCGCGTCCGTGGTTCCGATCGTCCCGACCTCAGCGGAAAGGCCCTCAGGGATGTACAAGATCGCACGGATGGACGCGTTCTCCAGGTCTTCTTCGGCTTGCTGGCGGGTCATCTGAGTCCAAGTGAAGCCCGTGTCTTCGCCCTCTTCGGGACTGGTCAGGGCATCGGTGAGCATCTGGCCAACGTCGACGGTTTCAGTTTCGCCGGAAACGAGGGCCAGCGTTGCCGGGCTGTCTTCGTTCACGACGGCTGCTTGCATGTGGGAAATCCGGTTCACAGGATCCTGGTAGGCCGATGAGAGGATGCCGCCGTACATGAGCGGTATGAAGAGGATGGCGAGGACGACGAGGACGTTAGCCAGGGTGCTGTCCGTTAGCTTTGGCCTTCCCAGGACCTCTGCTTTTTCGGTGAGTGTGCTTGCCATCGGTGAGCTCCTTCGACGGTTGAACCGTCCTGCCCTCTGCTTCATACAATCGGCAGCAACTTATCGCAGCAGCGGGGCTGAGAAGTTCAAGAGAGATGCGCGTCATGCCGATGAGTCACAACATGACGCGCTGATGCGCGCGGCGTCGTCCTCTGGCAACGGGGAAAGACGCTTTGACAAGGGAGGACTTGGCTGTAAGCCCGGAGGAGGGCGCAAGAGCGCTGCGAGCAGTTCCACACCTTGCGGGCCGCAAATTGTGGCCGCCCCCACTTCCGGCTATTCCAAGCCTAGGGCGCGATTGCGGAGGTAGTTGAGGGTCTCAGTGGTCTCGCAGTCAACGCCCAGCGTTATCTGCCGAAGAATGATCCCATCGAGAGTAAAGCCAAGGGCTGGAGCCAGGCTTCCCTCGTGGGGTGATACGGCAAAAACGCCGGTCTGCTCTAGGTTTTGCTGAATCGCGTACTCCAGGGCCTCTTCGATGAGCTGCTCCTTGGTTCCGAAGTGGTGTCGGATCAAACCGTGAGAGACACCAGCCTCCTGAGCTAGGCCGCGGTATGTCAGGCGGCTCATTCCTTGGTCGCCAACGACCTTGATTGCGGCTCTGAGCAGCGCTTCTCTCCCCGGAGGTATTGTCATACTTGCAGGTTAGTCATTCGCGTTAGAGAAATCTGGTTGAGGCACTGATCAGCACCGGAGCAAGGACCGACGCGGAAGCTATCCGAAACGCCCGGCCACATAGTCTGCGGTTGACTGGTTCTTAGGCGCGTTGAAGATCGCCGACGTGTCATCGAATTCGACCAGCTTTCCGGGCTTACCGGCGCCAGCCAGATTGAAGAAAGCGGTCTTATCCGACACCCGCGTAGCCTGCTGCATGTTGTGGGTGACAATGACGATTGTGTAGTCCTTCTTCAGCTCTGCAATCAGTTCCTCGATCGCCAGGGTGGAAATGGGATCCAGCGCGGAAGCGGGTTCGTCCATCAAGATCACTTCCGGTTCTACGGCGATGGCTCGGGCGATGCACAAGCGTTGCTGCTGGCCACCCGAGAGAGAGGAGCCCGGCTTATTCAACCGATCCTTCACCTCTGTCCACAGGTTCGCACCGCGGAGAGACTTCTCCACGATTGCCTCCTGCTTGGACTTGGACATTTTTCCGCCATTGAGTTTCACGCCGGCTAGGACGTTGTCAGCGATCGACATAGTCGGGAAAGGGTTGGGTCGCTGAAACACCATGCCCACCTTCCGGCGAACGTCGACTGGGTCGACCCCCGATCCGTATAGGTCCTGCCCGTTGATCTCCACTTTCCCGTCCACACGGGCACCCGGGATGACTTCGTGCATCCGGTTCAGAGTCCGCAAGAAGGTGGACTTCCCGCAGCCAGAAGGTCCGATCAGGGCGGTGACGGAACGAGGTTGGATCGTCATGTTGACGTCCTCGACCGCCAGAAAATCCCCGTAGTAGATGTCGAGGTCTTTAGCCTCAATCTGCATGGCCATCAGCGGTTTCCTTTCGGTGCGAACCTGGCGGCTATGAGCCGGGCAATCAGGTTTAGCGCCATAACGATGAGAATCAGAGTTAGGGCTCCGGCCCATGCGCGATCAATGTAAGCCTGCGCATCGACGCCCTGGGACATGTATGAGTTGTAGACGAAAACGGGCAGGGTCATCATGGGCCCATCCGTAAGAGAGAAGTTCATGGACTGGGTGAGTCCAACGGTGACCAAGAGGGGTGCGGTTTCCCCGATCACACGGGCGACGGCCAGCATGATGCCGGTTGTTATGCCAGCGATCGAAGTTGGCAGCACAACCTTCACGATCGTTCGCCAGCGTGGCACGCCAAGAGCCAGAGAAGCCTCCCTCAACTCGTTGGGAACCAGACGCAGCATTTCTTCCGATGCGCGCACGACGACAGGCACCATAAGCACGGCGAGGGCGACGGCACCGGCTATACCGTTTTGGGAACCCGGACCGAAGACCAGCAGGAACAGAGAGTAGGCAAATAGGCCGGCGACGATGGACGGGATGCCCGTCATCACATCCACGAAGAATGTCACGGCGCGAGCCAGTCGTCCTCGCCCGTATTCGACCAGGTAGATGGCGGTCATCAGCCCAATCGGAACGGAGATAACGGCTGCCGCCCCGGTGATTTCCAAGGTTCCGACCAGGGCGTGAAGAGCGCCCCCGCCGTCGCCCACGACATTGCGCATCGAGTTGGTGAAGAAGGTCAGATCGAACCGGTTCAGCCCCCGCGTAAGCACAGTCACGATCAACGAAATGAGCGGAACCACAGCCAAAACGAACGCCGTGTACACCGCTATCGTTGCCAGGCGGTCAGTCCTCCGCCGCTTGCGGTGCAGCGGGTCCCTCGATTTACCGAACGGCAGCGGGGAGGGCGGTGGCACCACCGAGCGGGCATAGTCGCTTTCCACCTCCGGCAGAGCGATGATCTCCGCCAGGATCGCCGGGCCCTCCGCTTCGAGCTCAGTGGGCATTGATGTCTTCTGGTGCCTGATGTCTTCGCTCATGCGTTCGCTCCTGAGAACTGGGCGCGGCGAGAAATGATCCAGCGCGCCAGCATGTTGACGGCCAGCGTGATTGCAAACAAGACGAGGCCGGTGGCGATCAGCGTGTTCACACGCAATCCGAACGCTTCCGGGAAGTTGAGTGCGATGTTGGCCGCGATCGTGTTGGGATTCTGGGTGGTGAGCAGCGCAAAGGAAATGAGGGCCGCGGGGGAGAGGACCATCGCGACGGCCATAGTTTCACCTAGCGCCCGACCAAGCCCGAGCATCATCGCGGAGATGATCCCCGACCGCGCTCCGGGGAGGACCGCTACGCGGATGACCTCCCAACGCGTGGCCCCAAGGGCCAGCGCAGCCTCTTCTTGGAGTTTGGGTGTTTGGAGGAAGACCTCGCGCATGACCGCGGTCATGATCGGGAGGATCATGACGGCCAGGACCAGAGCGACCGTGAGGACAGTCCGGCCGGTGCCGGACGCGGGGCCGCGGAACAGGGGGATCCACCCCAGGTGCGTTGTGAGCCAGACGTAAATCGGTTGCAACAAGGGCGCCAGAACCATGATTCCCCACAGCCCGAAGACGACTGAAGGCACTGCGGCCAATAGATCCACCACGTAGCCAAGAGGCGCGGCGATCTTGCGAGGCGCGTAGTGGGAGATGAACAGGGCGATCCCAATGGAGACCGGGGTTGCGAACAGAAGCGCGAGGGCGGCGACCCAGACAGTCCCAAAGGCGAAGGGCAGAACGTACTGCCAAATGTTCTGGGGTTCGTTGGTGCCTACCTCGTCGCCAGCGATGAAGGCGGGCCACGCTTCGGCCAGTAGGAACACGGTGACAAACCCGAGAACGATCAGGATGAACACGCCCGCCCCCACAGCCAGCCAACGGAAGGCTCCATCTGCCAAGCGATGGTTTTTCGATCTCCTGGCGCCGGGCGCCCCGGGCTCCATTTCGGAGGCCGGGGCCGGGCTGCTTTCTGTCAGCGTAGACATGTTTTGCTACTTGATCTTCTCTATGGAGGCTTGCACCTTGTCGCGGGTCGCGGAGGACAGGGGCGCGGAGCCTGCGCCCTCGGCGGCCGCGTTCTGCCCGTCCTCGCTGGCGATGTACGAGGCGTAGGCCTTCACGAACTCGGCATCTTCAGCGTCGTTGTACTGCTCGCAGACGAGGAGGTAGGAGACCAGGACCAGCGGGTAAGCCCCCGCCTCCGTGGTGGTGCGGTCGAGGTCGATCGCTACATCCCCATCAGCGCGGTTCTCCACGACGGGCGAGACGTCGACGACTTTCGCGGCTCCCTCGGCGGAGTAGGGCACGAACTCATCGCCCACCTTCAACGCGACGGTGGTGAGTGCGGAGGTCTTGGAAGCATCCGCATATCCGATGGTGCCTGTTCCGGAGGAGATGGCTTCGACCACCCCGGACGTCCCCTGAGCGCCCTCTGCGCCGGCGAAGGAGTAGGGGAACTTGTCCTCAGGCTCGGCGTCCCACACTTCGGGAGCGTTGGCCTCCAGGTAGGAGGCGAAGTTTTTGGTTGTTCCCGAGTCATCGGAGCGGTACACGACGGTGATGGCCTGGTCGGGCAGCGCGGCGCCTTCGTTCATGGCGGCGATGGCTGGATCGTTCCACTTGGTGATCTCGCCCTTGAAGATGCTGGCAATCGTGGCTGCATCCAGGTTCAGGGAGTCGATGCCTTCAATGTTGAAGGCAACGGCGATGGGGGAGATGTAGACCGGGAGACTCAGCGCCGAAGTGTCCGCGGCGCAGGGGGCGAATCCGCCCGCGAGTTCCTCGTCCGAAAGGTACGAGTCGGAACCGGCGAAGGAAACCGCACCCTCGATGAACTGCTTGCGCCCGGCGCCCGAGCCGACGGGGTTGTAGTTGATGGTCACATCCGTGTTCGAAGACTGGAACGCTGCGATCCAGGCTGCCTGAGCTGCCTCCTGGGAGGAAGCACCTGCCCCGTTGTAAGTGCCGGACAGGCCGGTGGTGCTGGCCGCGGCGGTGTCCTCAGACCCGGAGGTGGACTGCGTGTCCGCCTTCTCGTTAGCGGCGCAGCCGGCGAAGACAAGGGGCACGGCGGCAGCCAGGGCCGCGACTTTCAGAACTGACTTGTTTATGTTCATGACCTCAGTGTTGCCAGCGCATGTGAACGTTCACTGGCACCAATGTGAACAAGAGGTGAACTTATTTTGAAAGCTTGTTGAATCCCCGGACTGTGGTGCAGGTCACGGGCTAGAACGCGCTAATGGGGGTCATACGATGTAGCCATGACCGCACACCTCACGGTCTGGTCCATGGGCTTCGGACTGGGCCTTCTGGCTGCCGGGATCGCGTTGCTGGTTTTCTTGCTCTCCCGGCGGGAGAGTCGTAAACGACGTAAGGACCAACTTGACCCGACAACGCAAGCACTCTTGGAGTCGATTCCAATGCCGGCAGTTGTCTATGGTGAGTCACTGCGACGCACTTACGCAAACCCTGCCTACAAGCACAACGCTGACCTGGTCCGACGGGTCTCCCGCGAGGAGTGGTTCCAAAGAGCTCTTATGGAAGCGTTCTTGTACGACCAGGCGACCTCTCGTCCTTCCGCTGCCGAGTATCCGGAGGACATTCACGTGATGCCGCTGCCGGGCAACCTGGTAGTAGCACTGGTGATCGACCAATCGGAGCGGTACGACACGGCAGCACTGCGAGAAGACTTTATCGCTAACGCGAGCCACGAACTGAACACTCCTGCTTCCGCAATCTCCCTTCTGGCCGAAGCTCTTGCCAAGACCGTGAAAAAGGGGAGCAAGGCGGAGAGCTTTGCGAAGTCTCTTGTTGAGGAGGCGGACCGGCTCACCCTGCTGACGCGGGACATCGTCCGTCTCTCCGCAGCCAGGAGCGCAGACGAATTCGTGGACACGGCGTCATTCGACATGCGCGAGTTAGTGGAAGCAGTCGTGGAAGCGCACGTCGCCCTCGCCCGGCAGGTAGGGGTGAGCGTGGAGTACGGCGGCCCACAGGCCCAAGGTGACCACACCCGGCAGGGTCTATTCACGGTGCGCGGAAGCCAACAGCAGGTAGACGTGGCCCTGTCGAACCTGGTCGAAAACGCGATCCAGCACTCTCCGGAAGGTGCGTCGGTGACTGTCACGCTCCAAGCGCTGGGTGGGCGTGTTCGCGCCAGTGTTGTGGACCGCGGGCCGGGCATTCCGAAGGAGCTACACAAGCAGATTTTCCAGCGCTTCTACCGCGTCGACCCGGCTCGGAGCCGCAAGGCCGGAGGAACGGGTCTTGGACTGGCGATTGCAAGGAATACCGCGCGAAAGTTGGGAGGGGACGTGACCGTCCACTCTGAGGCCGGACGCGGCGCGCGCTTCACTTTGGACCTGCCGGCGCGCGACCGGGACAACCCGATGCCGGCAGATGCTCCGCCAGAAGAAACCAACTCCGAAGTGCCCGCGACTACGAACGGGAGTGATCGATAGTGCGCAGACGTCTGCTGCTGGTAGAGGATGAGTCCTCGATCGCTTTACCCCTGTCCTTCCTCCTGGAAGAAGAAGGATTTAAGGTGAAGGTGGTTTCCGACGGAGCGGCGGCGCTGAAGGAGTTCGAGCGCAAGCCCCCCGACCTAATCCTCTTGGACGTGATGCTCCCCGGGATGTCCGGCATCGAGGTGTGCCAGCGGATACGCCTTACGTCTTCGGTCCCAATCATCATGCTGACCGCGCGCTCGGCTGAGATCGACAAGGTGGTGGGTCTGGAAGTGGGGGCGGACGACTATGTGACCAAGCCGTATTCGTCTCGGGAGTTGGTGGCGCGGATCAGGTCGGTTATACGCCGGACACGCTCGGCGGAGATGGGCAGTGCAGACGACTCAGAGGTGCTGACGGTAGGGCCGGTCACGATCGACACGGGAAGACACTCCGTGGAGGTCAGCGGGGCCCCAGTGGAGCTACCACTGAAGGAGTTCCAGCTGCTGCACGAGCTAATGGCGAACGCGGGGCGGGTGGTCACCCGCGCGCATCTGCTGGACCGGATCTGGGGCGCGGATTTCTTTGGCGACCAGCGCACTTTGGATGTGCATGTGAAGCGCCTGCGTTCGCGGATCAGTCCGGGAGACGTGAAACATCGTCTGATCACAACGGTCCGGGGGGTCGGATATCGT
>CAYFQC010000014.1:0-31774 GCA_964345155.1 uncultured Actinomyces sp. | reverse complement strand
GGCCGGCCCGCTGGGTGCGGGCTGGCTGTTTCCACCGACCTACTTTAGTGGCCGGGCGACCGGCGGCGCCGACCTGGTCGAAGAGGAGTCGGTTTACGCTGCGTCCGCCGCCCGCCGCGCCCACGCCGGCGCGTGCCAAGATTGACCCAGGAGGTCACTCATGACAGCGACGCTGAAGCCGACTCGGATACGCATCCACCACCTGCAGCAGGCTAAGAAAGAGCACCGACCACTGGCCATGCTCACGGCCTATGACTCTCTTACAGCCCCGATCTTCGAAGCCGCTGGCGTAGACATGATCCTGGTCGGAGACTCCTATGGGAACGTCATGCTCGGCTACGACTCCACTCTGCCGGTGACCCTTGATGACATGGTCCGCGCCACCTCATCCGTAGCGCGCTCTGTACGTCGTCCACTCATAGTCGCGGATTTGCCGTTCGGGACCTATGAGGAGGGCCCGGCCCAAGCGCTGAGCTCCTCCACCGCCCTCATGAGGGTAGGCGCTCACGCAGTGAAGCTCGAAGGGGGCCTACCCCGCACTGAGACCGTGCGAGCACTCGTCGACGCCGGCATCCCAGTTATGGGACACCTGGGGTATACGCCCCAGTCGGAGCACGCACTCGGCGGCCCTCGCCTGCGAGGTAAAGGCGATGAAGGCGAAAAACTGTGGTCTGACGCCCTCGCCCTGCAAGAAGCCGGAGCGTTCGCCGTAGTTCTAGAGATGGTGCCGGCGCCCCTGGCAAAGGACATCACGCGGGCACTCGAGATCCCAACTATCGGGATTGGCGCTGGACCGCGGTGCGACGGCCAGGTCTTGGTCTGGGCAGACATGGCGGGAATGGCGCAGTGGTCGCCCTCGTTCGCAAGGCGATTCGCGGAAGTGGGCGCGACGTTGAAGGATGCGGCAGCCGAGTATGTTGATTCAGTGCACACCGGCACGTTCCCTGGGCCGGAGAATTACAGAGTCAACTAGAACGGAAGACACGAAGTGAACGCAACACGAGCCGATTCAGGGGCCGCCCGCGCCCCCCTGGGCACACTGCAGCCGGCAGAGGTATCCGCAATGCTCCCCGTGCCGACATCCATCGAACGGCCCGAGTACATGTTCCACGAAGGGCCGGAGGTCGTGACAAGCTCCGACGTGAAGACACCCGAGACCGTGGAGAAGATCCGGGCGGCCGGTCGGATCGCAGCCAGGGCACTGGAGTACGCCGGATCGCTAGTCAAGCCGGGCGTCACGACGGACGAAATCGACCGTCTCACACACGCGTTCATCGTCGAAGAAGGCGCCTACCCCTCTCCGCTGGGCTACATGGGCTACCCCAAGTCAATCTGCACCTCCATAAACGAAGTCATCTGCCACGGGATCCCCGACGCGAGGCCACTGGAGGAGGGCGACATTGTCAATATCGACGTCACGGTCTACAAGGACGGCGTTCACGGTGACACCTGCGCCATGTTCGGTGCGGGACAGATTGACACCGAAAGCGAACTCCTGATCGAACGCACCAAGGAAGCGCTGCGCCGCGGCATCAAGGCCGTGAAACCCGGACGCCCTTTCAACGTTATAGGACGGGTGATCAGTGCCTACGCCAAGCGATTCAACTACGGGGTGGTTCGCGACTACACGGGTCACGGGGTAGGAGAGGCTTTCCACTCAGGACTGATCGTCGTCCACTATGACGCGGCTCCCGACTACTCCCAACCCATGGAAGAGGGGATGGTGTTCACCATTGAGCCCATGCTCACGCTCGGCACCGTGGAATGGGAACAGTGGGACGACGGATGGACGGTCGTCACCCGGGACCGGGGCCGCACAGCCCAGTTTGAGCACACTATTGTTGTCACCGAGGACGGCGCCGACATCCTGACGCTGCCGTAGCTCGACTACTGGGCCGCGGCAATCCGCGGATATCCACGACACTGGCGGGAAGACCTGCAGAGAGGCCGGAAAATGACACGCATCGGGCTTGGCATCGACATCGGAGGCTCCGGGGTAAAGGGGGCTCTGGTGGACCTCGATCTGGGTGAGTTCATTGGCGAGCGCATCCGCTATGAAACGCCGCAGCCGTCAACTCCCGAAGCGGTCGCACAAACGTGCCGCAGAATAATCGAGGAACTTGGCGCGACCCCCGACATTCCGATCGGCATCACCGTCCCCGCCCCGGTTCTCCACGGCCGTATTCCCTTCATCGCCAACCTGGACAAGGGATGGGCGGGAATCAACGCGGACGACCTCTTCAAGGAAGTGATTGGGCGCGACGTCACCATCTTGAACGACGGCGATGCCGCTGGCGTCGCGGAGTACTACTTCGGCGCCGCAAAAGGAGTCAAAGGCACCGTAATCGTCACCACCCTCGGCACCGGGATAGGCTCCGCACTTCTATACAACGGGGTTCTGGTTCCGAACACCGAACTGGGGCACCTGGAACTCGGGGGCCGGGACGCAGAGAAGCGCGCGGCGGCAAGCCAACGAACCAAGCAGAAGCTCTCCTGGGAGAAGTGGGCGGCCAGACTCACCAAGTACTACCGGCACTTAGAGATGCTCTTCTCCCCCGATCTCCTCGTGGTAGGCGGAGGGGTCTCAAAGAGGCATGAGAAGTTCTTGCCGCTGGTAAACGTCGAATGCCCAATAGTGCCAGCGGCTCTGAGGAACACCGCCGGCATCGTTGGCGCCGCCGTGTATGCAGACGAACAACAGACGAGGGTCCAGATCGCCTAACTCGCCAGCCGCGGCCGTCTGGTCTCGCGGTGCCACCGGCACTAAGATTAGCTCCGGTGAGTTGGCCAGACGGCCGCGGAGGCGCCGTTAGGCGCCGACGAGGAACGTCCGGGCACCACAGGGCAGGGTGGTGGCTAACAGCCACCCGGGGCGACCCGCGGGAAAGTGCCACAGAAAACAGACCGCCCTCGCCTCTCAGGGGCGAGGGTAAGGGTGAAACGGTGCGGTAAGAGCGCACCAGCGACGAAGGCGACTTCGCCGGCTAGGCAAACCCCACCCGGTGCAAGGTCAAGCAGGAGGCTTGGGACTGCCCGTCCCCTACCTCCGGGTAGACCGCTTGAGGCCTGCGGCAACGCAGGTCCTAGAGGAATGGTCGTCACCCCGCAGTGCGGGGGACAGAACCCGGCGTATCGGCCAACTCACCGCTCCAGTCCGCCCGCGCGAACTCAGACGCGAACGATCAGGTACCCCGTTTCCTCGCTCTCCCACAACTCATCCTCCGGAGCGCGCCGTAGGGCGGATAACTCTTCTGCGGAAAGCTCGACTGGGGCATCGACAAGCCGTCCGTCCTCAAACCGAAGCACCGCTACCGCACCCAGACGACCCTTCTGATGGTCGTATTCGTCGAGGACGTGCCCGGGAAGCGCATCCCTGAGTTCGCGGACGAGTTCCTCTTGAACCCCAAGTTTCTCAGTCGGCGCAGACAGTTGCACGGCAAGCTGGTCCTGGGTTCGCTGGTTGTCGGCGGCTAGCGCTTGCGCCTGCTTTTCGGTGTCAGCCAAGAACCTTTGTCGAGTTTCATAGTCCTCTTCCAGCTCCATGACCTGGAGCTCCAGCTGCTCCTTCCGCTCCACGATTTTGCGGATCTCGTGCTCAACCGGGTTCATGTCGCGGAGCGGCAACTTCCCCGAATCAAGCCTCTCCTGCTGCACGCGGCGGCGGGCCTCCACCTTGTCCACTTCGACCTCGGCCTCGGCGATCTTCCGCCTTCGCTCCTCAAGATCCACTTTCTGCACAATAACCGATCTTCTGAGGTCTTCCGCTCTTCCGCTCAGTTCCTTGAGCTTCTCTTTGAGCGGATCTGTTTCAATCTGGTGCTTCAGTCGCAGTGCTTGGAGTTCCGCTTCCTGCAGTTGGAGCAGCTTTGCCTGTTCTGCCTTGGGAAGTCTCATGATGTGCGTCCTTCGGTGGGTAGATGTTCAAACCAGGGTTCGGTGACAACGCGGGACACCATCACGTCCACCGCCTGGCCCACAGCGATGCTCTGCTCCGTGAGGCGGCGGGCGAGGACGGGAAGCCACGGCCACTCCGTTGCCCAATGCGAACCGCAGATCAAGGCGGGGCCGCCGGCTTCCAAGTGCTCGGAGGAAGGGTGATGGCGCAGGTCGGCGGTTACGTACGCGTCCGCCCCCAGCTCCGCCGCGGTGGCCAGGAAGGAGTCCCCGGAACCCCCGGAGACGGCAACCTTGGAGACGATCCTCTGCGGCTCCCCTCCAACCAGAATCCCGGTGGGGCCCTTCGGCAGGCGCTGCGCAACCTGCTGAGCAAATTCCGTCAGGGGCAGCGGGGTCTCCAGGCGACCTATGCGCCCCAACCCCATGTGGGCTGCATCCGGGTTCGCGCTCACTGCTGCGGCTGTTGGCACCATTGGCTTCGCATTCTTCACTCCCAAGAGGTCGGCCAGTGCCTGCGCCACTCCATCCCTGGCCATATCAGCATTGGTATGAGCGTTGTAGAGGGCGACGTTGCTTCTGATGAGGGCCGCCACGATTCGTCCCTTGTAGTCGTCCTCGGATACGAAGGAAGTTCCTCTTAAGTACAGCGGATGGTGCGTGATCAGCAGGTCCGCACCCCAGTCGATGGCCTGCGAAGCCGTTTCTTCCACCGGGTCCACCGCCAGCATGATCTTGCGCACCGGAGCGGCCCGCGAGCCGACAATCAGGCCGACACGGTCCCAGTCCTCCGCAGTCGAGGGCGGGTACCACTTATCCAACCATCCTGTGACTTCAGCTACGTCGAGCATCCCGCCCCTTTCCCCGGTCGCTTCTGCTCCGCGTTCAGCCTATCCGAGAGCCGCGGCCACAACCCTCGCGAGGGTGGAATAACCGTCGTAGGACAAGACGGACTCCAGATGTCCCTGCACGCTCACCACGTGATGACCGGAAAGGGCGGAGACAACTTCCGTTTCCGGATCGGCTTCGATGCGCAGTCCCAGTTCGGGGGTTGTAGCGCCGTTCGCTCCGTATGCAGCGAAGGTGTTGTAGAACCCGACGCGCACAGGGCTGGCCAGCACCTCCACTTCGAGCTGTAACCCCTGCCGTGACTGCGGCAGCGCCTCGATCGGCAGGCCGGCGAGATCCGACAGAATCTGGTGTGACAGGCACACTGCCACCGTCGGGAGTTTGGCCGAAACGCGCTCAGCCAGGAGTTGCCGCACCCTCCGGACGCGGGGATCGTTCTGGTTCGTCGGGTCACCGGGACCGGGACCGAAGACGAACAGATCGGCCTCCTCCCCTCCCGTGACGTCTTTCCAAGACTTTATCTGCGTTTCCAAGCCGAGCTTTCGCAGCTGGTGGGCGAGCATTTGATTGAAGTCGTCCCCGCAGTCCACCAGCAGGGCGTTGCCGGTGAACTCTGCGCTGCCGACCTGTTCGTCCCTCCAGAAAGGAGCGAGATCCCGGTTACGCTCTGCGAGGGCGGCCTGCACCTCGGGCAGTCCCACCATCTTGGCGGTGGGGCTGGGTTCCCCCCCGGCATCTGCGCGGGGGAGAAGTCCGAGGGCGGTGAGCATCGATGATGCTTTCGCTCTGGTCTCCTTTGCTTCGCTCAACGGATCCGAATGTCGAACCAAGGTGGCACCGGCGGAGATGGTCACCCCACCGTCCTCGCCCACAAACGCGGTGCGCAGGAGGATCGGCGCGTCCAGACGGTAGCCGTGGGACGTGGACTCAAAGAAGGCGAGAACGCCCGAGTAGTAGCCGCGCGCCGTCTTCTCATGACGAGCAATGACCTTGCAAGCGCTCTCCATAGGGGAACCGATGACAGTCGGAGCGAACATCGTCAAGCGCAGGATCTCCCGTGGATCCAAGTCCGATTTGCCCTCTAGAACGTACTCGGTGTGGGTGAGTCGACTCATCGGCTTCAGGTACGGCCCGCGCATAACACCACCACCAGGGCACACGGCCGACATCATCTTTAGCTCCTCATCGACCACCATCACCAGCTCTTCGCTCTCCTTCCGGTTAGCGATGAAGTCCAGCAAAGCTTCGACGGTTGGGGCATCTGGATGGTGACGGTAGGTGCCTGAGATGGGGTTCATCAGCACCTTGCCATTGTCGGCACTGACATGCCGCTCCGGCGACGCGCCCGCACACGCTACTCCGCCCCCGATCCACGCGAAAGTCCAGTAGGACCCAGCCTCATAGCGCAGCAGCTGGTTCAGCCAGGCCAGCGCAGCCTGCCGGGCCGGCGCCGAAACCTTCGCATGGTAGTCGCGCCGGATCACGAAATTGGCGCCCTCTCCGCGGCCGATCTCATCATCGATAATCTTGCGCACCTCGTCGGCGTACTCTTCGTCGGTCAAGTCGAAACCGACATCTTCAATTTCCGGTGCCGTAGCTGGCAGAAAAGACTCCAAGGCGCTCACGGACACGTCCCACCGCCGCTTGGCGGTCATGTACAGGAGCGGCTCTTGACCCGCGATAGCCTCCCAACCGCGCTCCTTGATCTGGTGGAAAGGGACCAGGGCCAGTACGTCTTCTCCTTCCAGCGGGATGTCGGCGAGCAACGGAGCTGAAGCAACAGGGCCCGCTAAGACCGTGGCACGCGGGGAGTCCTGGCGCCGGATCACCGCCACAGGGGCGCCGAAGTCCCCTCCCAGCAGGTCTGCAACCTCTTGGGGTAACGAGTTCTCTTCGGGATTCATGGGGCCATCCTTACTGCCCCGAAGACGCTCGGCCTGCCTCTCAGGGGCGGCCAGCAACGAAGGTGGGATCCGCCTAGCGGGCCTGCCACCAATCATTGCGCTGCGTTTTCTTCACGCGTGAACTCTACAAGACAAGCTGTGGTGCCCCGCGTGCGTCTCACATGGGAGCCGCTTTCGAGGACGAGTCGACGCGTACGTCCACAACGAGTCGGCGGTGAGAGCTTTCCGACGCCACCTTTGGACCAGACTCTGAGGCACCACGGATTCGGGCCCAGGGAAGGAGAGTGTCCATGGATTCCAGCGCGAGGGTTGATCTGCTAGGTGTCCGTTCAGCGAGACGGGACGCCGGGGCTCGCAACGCGGCGGACCCCTACAAACTGGTGACCGGCAGCGACGGCCTAGCGCGCCCGGCCTGGGCGGAGCGAAGTCCCCAAATACGGTCCTACTACGACACCGAGTGGGGCGTCCCGGTCTTCACAGACCAAGGCCTGTACCGGGTTTTGTCGCTGCTCATCCTGCAAGGCGGAATGCGTTGGGGCGCGGCGCTGGTGAGAGCCACAGAACTAGGCGAGGCATTGGAGGGCTTTGATCCCCGTCGGCTGGCCGACTACCGCGCGAACGATCTGGAGCGCCTTCTTTGCGACCAGAGAGTCATCCGGAACAGGGTCAAGCTCTCCGCGCTCATCCAGAACGCCAAGTGCGTGTCCGCCCTTGGGACCAAGGGCTCCTTCGCCCAATTGGTTTGGGCGCATCAGCCCGATCGGACGCCGCTGGTCTACGGCGCCGAAGATGTGCCCAGACAGACGGCAGAGTCGGCTGCCCTGGCGAAAGAGCTGCGCTCCTTGGGGTTCAAATTCGTGGGGCCCAGGATCTGCTACTCGCTCTTTCAGACCGCAGGGGTCGTGGACACGCACCCGGTCGGGAGTCACCGCCGCGGAGTGTCCGGGCTGTGGGTGGAAGACGGAACGCCGCGGCCGGCGGCGCTTCCCTTAGAACTACTTGAAGGGCTGGCAGCGAGGACACCAGTACACGTGGCGCCCCCGGGAGGGATCGGCGCCAAGGCGGGTGAACTTGATTAGACTCCCGCAACGCCAGCACGGACGTCCTGCGCGTCCGTAGACGTGAAGTCTGCGTCCAGGACGCGTGTTTCCCGTGGTCGTCCTCTCCACCCTGTTCCGGTTGGCGCGTATGAGGCGAGCCCCCAAACTCAGCGCCGCTTCCGCGTCGACCGCGCATGCAGGGGTAGCTGGATCAACGCCCGTCAGGAAACAGATCTCGTTCGCATACTCGTTTCCGAATCCGGCTACGTTCCGCTGGTCCAACAGGGCAACGTGGATGGCTCTTGGGTCCGCGTGAAGGGCCTCGACGGCGCGCTCAAACCCTCCTTCTTCCCACTCCGGCTTCAACGGGTCCGGCCCGAGGTACCCAACCAAAGAGCCTTCCTCCCCGGCCCGAACCAAACGCAGCTGTCCGATCAAGAACCCAACGGTCGAACATTCGCCGACGTCCAAGATCACCCGTGCCTGGTGGGAGGGACGCCGCCAGCGGGCGCCGGGCGCATACAGGTGCCAAGTGCCGTCCATGAGCATGTGACTGTGTAGCGCCCAGCCGCCCGCGACGATGAACAGGTGCTTCCCATACGGCACCACGTCGTCAACTGTCTCACCCCTCAGGTCAGCGGTGGCCAATGCGGCCGTGCGTACCTGGAAACCGATCAGCTTCTTCCCAGCCAGCCGGCTTCGAAGCTGCTTCGCGACTCTGTAGGCGGTATCTCCTTCAGGCACGGCGCCGCCTAACGGATCTTCCTGCGAAGAGTGAGTCCCCGCGGTACCGCTGAAAAACCCGCGGCCAGCAAGGGATCCGCCCAGGTGGTGGTCGAAATCGGTGTTCCGTTCAGATTCTCCAAAGTGAAGGTCGCAAGGTCGCCACGCCCGATCGTATCCACCAGGGACTGCGCAACGGCTTCCTGAACCTCCCGATCTTCGCGATGCCCCTCACTTTCAAGGAAGGATAGCGCCGTCCTTCCTCCCCTCTCCAAATAGAACGCGAGCTTTCCCCCGAGTATGCACACGATCGAACCCGCGCTCCGTTTCGGCTGCGCAGTTCCCTCCACCTTGGGCCACGGGATCGCCGCCCCGTACGGATTCGCCGGGTCCGTTGAAGCCAGCGTGACCGCTTGCAGAACCCCCGCCTCCTGTCTGGACCGGTCCTCTACGCGCCTCAGCTCATCCACTGCTCCGGGAGCAGCGAATTGCGCGCCCCCGAGTCCCGACACGAAGTACCCGCGCCGGCACACACCTGATGCCTCGAAGTCCGCGTATAGGCGGTAAGCCTGGGCAAAGCCACCGGGAAAGTTCTCCACGAGCACAGCGCCCCTGGCAACAACCCCATAGCGCTCCAGCATCTGAACTGAACGCAAGGTGATTTCCGCATCCTTCACCTGTCCCCCGGCGTGGCGACTCTCACGCACTAAGGACCACCGACCCGTCAGCTCCGGGCCGAACCCAGAACCCGCAGCAGCCGCAGGCAGCCCCGCTGCTAACCGCCGCCTGGTCACGCTCCGGCCACGCGGCCTCCGGGGAGCTGTCTTCTGAGCACTACGTCTGCCCGCAACCCTGGCTCGAAGTGCCTCCACCGCGTCTGACGTGACGATCCCATCCCACACCAATGCCCACACTGCCTCCGCCAGCTCCGCTCCTCCCGGATGAAGGCCGAGGGCGGCCAGCCCCTCGGAGAGGGCGGAAGCAAATAACGCACCCCGCTCCCGGAGGACACGCACGATGCCTTCTTCTAGCTCATCAAGTTCGCGGTCCGTGTCCTCGGGTGGCGAGGTTGGCTCCCCTACAGGTTCGAAATACACCCAGCCGTCGCGGCCGCCGATAGCGCCTCCGCCAATCCACCTGAACTCACCTCCTGAGACCAACTGGTCGAGCTGGCGAGTTTGGAAATCACGTACGCGCTGAGGAATGATCAACGTCTCCCAAGCGGAGGCAGGAAGGGGAACGCCGGCCAGCTGGGTGAGTGTCTCCGCAGTCCCCTCGATTCCGCGCCTCATCTGCCCGCAGGCCTGCCACTCTTGGAGGAACTGGGCATACGCAGCCTGAGAAGCCGGTTCCACCCCGGCCCGCAACACCGCCAGCGAACGGCTACGGAGGCGGTCGAGTACGCTTCTGGCGACCCACTGGGGGCCAGAACCCGAACCGCGTTCGGCCAGAACCTCCTCCGGTAGAAACTGCCCGACCACCGCGAAACCGCGCGATTCCAGCGTTCCGAGAACGGTACGCAGGGAGGGCGTAGACAGCGCAAACCGCTCGGACAGCTCCTCTTCGGTCACCGGACCGTTGGTGGAGAGGTGACGGGCCAGGAGTTGCTCCAACCCATCCTCGGCTGGCTTCAAAAACGCGGCGGGCACTCCGGCAGGCAAGACGACCCCGATCGACTCTAGGACCGCGGCATCTTCAACTGCAGCCCAGTGTTCGTGGCCGCCCATTCTCACCGCAACTGCGCGGTGTGCGCCGGCCATTTCGGCGAGGGCGCGCGAGAGGTCACCCCGATCCCCCACAAACCGTTCCAGCATTTCCGACTCGGTCAAAGGGCCAAGAGACCGGAGGAGGTCCACCAACCCCGGCACGCCCCGAACGCGCCAGCCGTCCTTGGTCCGCTGAAGTTCTGCGGTCACGTCCTCAATGGCCTGCGGTTCCAGGAGGTCCTTCAGCGCAACCTCACCCAGGAGCTCCCGCAGAACCTCAGGATCCACACTCAGCGCAGCGATGCGCCGTTCTCCGGCAGGGGTGTCGCCCGCATACATAAACTCACCCACGTAGCCGAACAGCAGCGAACGAGCGTAGGGAGAGGGTGTCTGGGTCTCCACTTCGACCATAGACAGACGACGCGCCTGCAGCTGGGACATGAGCAAGGTGAGAGCGTCCACGTCGTAGACATCCTGAAGTACTTCCCTCAAGGCTTCCAGAATGATGGGGAAATCCGAGTACTTCGAGGCCACTTCGAGAAGGGACGCGGCGCGCAGACGCTGCTGCCACAGAGGGGAACGTTGGCCAGGCGTCGATGAACCCAAAATCAGTGCTCTGGAGGCCGCTTCCCGGAAACGGGCGGCGAACACGGCCGAGTTCTCAACTTCTAGCCGCACTATCTCGCCAATTTCCGCGGGATCGAAGATGAATATGTCCTCTGCTCGAAGGGTTGTCCGCGCCCCGGCACCCTCCCAGGCGGGAGCGGCATCAACATCCGGGAGCCTAACGATGACGCCATCGTTGGAGGGCGTGGCCTTGCCCTCTGCGACCCCTAGGTCCCTCAAGCGGGCGTTGATCGCCAGGGCCCAGGGCGCGTGGACCGCGGATCCGTAGGGAGATTCCAGAATGTATTGCCAGTCCCCAACGTCATCGCGTGTCTTTTCCACCAGGAGACGGTCAGAGGTGGGAACCGCGCCAGCGTGCTCCGCCTGCTCGTGTAGATATGCGAGGGCGTTTGACACTGCGTTGTCGTCCAGTCCCGCGCCGGATAGTCGGGCCTGTGCGTCCTCCAAGGAGGCGCCTTCCAAGGAGGCTGCCATATCGCCGAGGGCGCGGCCCAACTCATACGTCCGCGACGGCGAGTCTCCCCGCCAGAACGGCGTCTTGGCAACTACACCGAAGGCCGGCTCGACCTCGACTGTGTCCCTGGTTATTCGCCGTACGCGCCAGGGAGTGGTGCCGAGGCTGAAGACTTCTCCGACCCGGGTCTCGTAGACCATTTCTTCGTCGAGCTCCCCCACCCGAACTGCGCTTGCACCTTCGTCGCCTCCCGCTACGACCCGGTACATGCCGCGATCCGGGATCGTCCCGCCATTAGTGACCGCGAGCCGTTGGGCCCCCGGCCGGGCCCGCAGTGTGTTCGTGTGGCGGTCCCAGTCAACCCGCGCCCTCAACGCGGAGAACTCCGTGGAAGGGTATTTGCCCGAGACGAGGTCGAGGACGGCCAAGAACGCCGACCGGGGCAAACCGCGAAAAGGAGCCGACCTGCGCACCGTCTGGTACCAGCCTTCCACGTCAAGGTCCCCGGCTACGGCCGCGGCGACGGTCTGCTGGGCGAGGACGTCGAGCGGATTCGACAGAACACCAATCTTCTCTATCTGGCCGGCCTTCATCCTTTCGGCGAGCACCGCCGTTTCCAAGAGCTTCGACCTGTGGGTCGGGTAGAAAACGGCGGCTGACCGGCCGCCCACCTGGTGGCCAGAACGGCCCATCCTTTGGAGAGCGGAAGAGACGGAAGGGGCCGGGTCAATCTGCACGACAAGGTCAACGTCCCCCATGTCTATTCCAAGCTCGAGGGAGGCCGTTGCGACCACGCACCGCAACTCACCTGCTTTCAGAGCTTCCTCTACCTGTCTGCGGTGTTCCTTCGACATGGACCCGTGGTGTGCGCGTGCCAGATCTTGCAGGTGCGTGGCTTCCCCGTCCTCGCCCGTCTCCTGGTGCGCTTCAGCGTGAATCTGGTTCAGCCGGGCGGTGAGCCGCTCCGCAAGGCGCCTGGAGTTCGTGAACACGATGGTGGACCGTGAGGCGAGCACTCGCTCATACAGTGACGCCTCTATTGACGGCCACATAGACCCGATGCGGTGTTCAGTCGTGGAGTTGGCGTTGACCATCTCCCGTTCCACCACTGGCGGGTCCGTCATGTCCTCCACTGGCACTTCGACGACGACATCGAAGGTCTTACCGGATGCGGGGCGAACAATGTTTGCCTGGCGCGAACCTGCGAGGAAGCGCGCTACCTCCTCCGCTGGCTCCACCGTCGCGGACAGACCAATCCTCTGAGCAGGAGCGTCCAGCAGATCGTCTAGTCTTTCCAGCGATAACGCCAGATGCGCGCCGCGTTTGTTGCCCGCCAGGGCGTGCACTTCATCCACGATGACCGTATCCACGCTCTTTAGGATCTCCGCGCCTTTGCTGGTGAGGAGGAGGTAAAGAGATTCGGGCGTGGTAATAAGCACGTCCGGCGGGTGAGCCAGAATCCGCCGCCGCTCCGCCGCCGTGGTGTCCCCGGACCTGACGCCAACACTTATCTGCGGCGCGGGCCGGCCCAGGGCCAAGGACGCCTCCTTCAAACCCGCAAGGGGGGCCCTCAGATTGCGCTCCACGTCCACGCCAAGCGCCTTCAGCGGCGAAATGTACAGCACGCGCACGCCACGCGGGCGGCCACTTTCACCTGGGCCTACGCGCCGCTCTTCGCCCTCGCCCCCACTTTTCTTCGCGTCAGCGTCAACTTGCAGATCACCGGGGAGGGCCGCCAAACGATCCAGCGCCCACAAGAACGCGGCGAGGGTCTTCCCCGAACCTGTTGGTGCTACCACCAGGGTGTCTTGTCCACTCCGGATCGAACCCCACGCCTCAACTTGCGCCTCTGTAGGTGACTTGAAAGTGGAAGAAAACCACCGCCGGGTCGGCTCCGTGAAGCCGGCTAGGCCGGAAGGCAGCGCCAATGCTCCGGCCCCGTCAGTGGACGCCGGAGATGCGATTTCGTGCGCCCTCGACATGACCACAAAAATAGCCGACCCCTCCGTCAAAACACGAAGGGGTCGGCCGAGGGCGATATCGAACCGGGAGCGTCAGCCCTTGACGGCACCGGCAGTCAAGCCGCCAACGATGTACTTCTGCAAGAAGAGGAACAGCAGCAGCACTGGAATAGAGGCGATGATTGCGCCGGCGGCGAACTGTCCCCAGTTCGCGTCCAGGCGAGAAGCCACCCACGAATACAACCCGATCGCGACTGTCCAGCTCTCCTCCCTCTGCAAGATCACGCGCGCAATCACGAACTCCCCGAAGGTGGAGATGAACGACAACAGCGCAACCACCGCGAGGATGGGGGCGGCCAGACGGAGGATGATCATCCAGTAAATCTGACCGTGCGAAAGACCATCGATCTTCGCAGCCTCGTCCAGTTCCTTCGGAATGGTGTTGAAGAACCCGTAGAGCAGGAACGTGTTGACGCCCAGGGCGCCACCCAAATAGACGGCGATTAGCGCCAGCGTGGAGTTCAAGCCCAGAATGGGGACCACATCTCCGAGGCTGAGCAGCAGCAGGAAGATGGCGACAAACGCCAGCATCTGCGGGAACATCTGAATGATCAGAAGCGCCGTCAGACCGAAACGACGACCCGTAAAGCGGAACCGGGAGAAGGCATACGCAGCAGCCGCAGCCATGAGCACGGTACCCACAGACACGGTGGTTCCGATCACCAGAGAGTTACCCATCCAGTGCCAGAACTTCGTAGAAGACAGGCCAGCATAATTGGCGAAATCCACTTTTTGGAACAGCTCATTGGAGCCCGTGAGCGTGCCGCCCGGGTTCAGGGATGCGGAAATGACGTACAGAATCGGCACGAGGGCGTAAATGACGACCAGTACGGCCACAAGGTGACGCCAACCGTAGTTGCGCAGCCAGTGTCCAAAGCTGTGCTTATTCTGAGGCGGATCCACCTGAGCCGACACGTCCGCGCGGCTCTTCGGCTTTGAGGTAGGAGTCATGGCTTCAGTACTCATCTCACATCATCTCCTCGAGCTTGCGGGTCTGACGGAAGGCGATGGCGGAGATAGTGCCGACAATGATAAAGATCAGAATCGACAATGCCGACGCCAAACCAAAGTCCTTCGTTGAGCCTCCATCAATGCCAGACATCTTGTAGACCATCGTGATCAGGATGTCTGTATGCCCCAGCGGCACCGAGGGGTCTCCGAAGGATGGCCCGCCACCGGTAAGCATGTAAATCAACGTGAAATTGTTGAAGTTGAACGCGAAGGATGAGATCAGCAGCGGGGCTGTGGCGATCAAGACCAAGGGGAACTTGATCGACCACCATTGCCGCCACGCGGAAGCGCCATCTATCTTCGCGGCCTCTGTCACGTCCTCGGGAACCGACTGCAACGCGCCCGTGGCGATGAGGAACATGTATGGGAAGCCAAGCCACAAGTTCACAAAGAGGATGGCAAACTTCGCTAACCAAGGATCCTGTAGCCAGGGTATTTGGGCACCCCCCAACAGGACCTGGTTGATGAAGCCGTAAGACTTGTTGAACATGCCAGCGAAAATCAGAGCCGAGATGAACCCCGGAATCGCGTAGGGCAAGATCATCAGGGTCCTATATACCTTCTGTCCGCGAATTTTCTTGTCAAACGTAATGGCCAAGAACAAACCCAAAAGGAACGTAAGCGCGACGGACAAGAATGCCTGGGCGAAGGTCCACCACAGGACCTGGTAGAAGGGGCCTGCGTACTTGGAGTCCCCGAACGCCTTGATGTAGTTCTCGAATCCGACACCAACGCGCCACCCGACCGCCAGCTTCTGCCCGTCGTCGGACACGAACTGGCCCTGGTCAGTGGCCTTGTAGACGACTCCCGTGTCAATGTTTGTCATGGTGTCCGCTTCGGGATCCCACTCCAGTATCGACCGTGACACGAATCCGGTTGATCCGTCCTGAGTCCGAATTGACCCGTCCTCCGCTTCGTCACCCGCGGGAACACGCAAAGAGACGACCTCGTCCTGATTCTGGACGATCTGGTTCATGGACAAGATTGTCCATCCGGGCACGTCAGTGATTGTCGAACCGTCGACGGTGGCATCCGCCTGGGTCTGGAGAGGAGAGTCTGCGGTTCCAACCTTGACCTCTCCGTCCTCCAGCACGGCAAAACCGAGCTCACCATCTCTCTCAACGACCTTCAACGGGTAGGTCGGCGAATCTGGCACCCTCTGCTCGTTTTGCACAAGTAGAGCCGAAATGGCGTTGTCCTTGGTCGAGTTGTGCCCATCCCCGTAATTCGTGAAGGAGACGTAGACCGTATAGAAGATCGTGTAGATCTGGAAGACCAGCAGGAACGCAAGGCCCGGCAGTATGTACTTCAGCGGAAGAGTTCTTCCGGAGAAGTACACCCAGTCCGCAACGATCACCAACAGCGCCATCGCGATGAAGATGCCCCAGGAGTGCTTGGTGAACGACATGAAAAGCACGTATACGCCGAAGGCGTTGACCAGACCCATAAGCACCAGCTTCGCGATGAAACCGGGCCCCCACTTGTTCACATCCGGGTCCTTCGGGGGCAGGCGGAAGCGACTCTTCTTGGCGTCGCGGATCTCATCCGCTTCCAAGGAGGCAGTCATCTCCGATGATTGGACGCTGTCCATAGTTCCTCCGTTTTCGGCGTCAACGCCGAGGTTCAATGAGCCTCTCAGCAGCGAGTTGCTCCGGTCACGGCGACCCCACCATAATAATGACTTTCGTCACATGTTGCCGCGTGGTTCTATATGTCGGGCCCAGGTGAGAAACAGCCCGTGGCGTCGCTTAGGACGCCTTGCGAACACAGTGGGAGGCGCGGCCTGTCAGGAACAAGTCCGCGCCTCCCTAGTCGATTCAGGCTAGCGCCCAATCACTGCATCACTGTCCGTCTATGGCAGCCTGGATGTCGGTGATCATCTTGGCCCACGCCTCCGAAGGATCGACGTCGCCCGCGATGATCTGAGCTTCCGTGCGGCCCCACGGGGTCCACACAGATGCCATCTCTGGGATGGACGGCATCGGCAGCGCATCCGCGCCCGCTGCAATGAAGCCAGCGGTAACCGGGTCCTCGGCGGCAACCTCTGCTGCGGCCTTCAAGGCCGGGGGACGGCCACCGGCCTCGTACATCGCCACCTGAGCTTCCTCGGTGGACAGGTAGTTCACCATGAAGTCGGTCGCGATGAGCGAGTTCTTCGACTGCGCGCTCAGGTAGAAGCCCTGAACACCGGCGAACGGAGCAGCGGCCTCTCCACCAGCAGAAGGAACCGGGTCAATGGCGATCTCGAAGTCACCTGTTGCGATGGTGTCCAGCATCCAGGGGCCACCGACGAGGAACGGCGACTCGCCCTTGGTGAAGGAGTCCAGCACGATGTCGTAGGTGCGGTCCTGGTTGAACACGTCGGTTCCCTTGGGGCCGTTGTCGGCAAGGAACTGCGCGAACTCGTCGCCACCCTGGGCCAGGTTCAGCTCATTGGTGTAAGAACCGTCAGAGTTCTGCTTGAACACCGTTGAGCCGAAAGAGGACTGCAGTGGGTAGAAGGTGTAGGGGTCACCGTTTTCTCCATCCATCTGGATGAGGAACTTGTACTTGGTGCCTGCGGCCTCGCCAGCGGCCATCGCATCGTCCCAGGTCGCGGGAGCCTCAGGGGCGAGATTTACGTTGCGGATCAGCGCGATGTTCTCAACCGCGTAGGGCAGCCCGTAAAGCGCACCGTCGTAGGTGAACGCGGAAATAGCGGCAGTCTCGAACTCATCGGCCTTGTCACCAAGTGCAATGGGGGCAACCACACCGTTGGCGGTTAGCTCACCCAACCAGTCGTGAGCGCCCACCGTGATGTCGGGGCCCTTACCGGTGGGAACCTGGGCGGTGAAGTCCGCGCGAATCTCATCGAAGTTCTTCAGGACCAGGTTGATCTTGGTGCCGGTGGCCTCGGTGAACTGCTCTGCTGCAGCCTTGACAGGAGCTTCACGGGTCTCATCGACCCAGACCGTTAGCTCACCCTCAACGCCTTCAGTGGCCGCAGCACCACTCTGGTCTTCGGTCGCTCCGGACTGGTCTTCAGTCTTGGTCCCTGAGGAGGAGCACCCGCCCAGGACCAGTGCCATTGCTGCCGCAGTGGCCGCAGCCCCTGCGTATACAGACTTGCGCATGAGTCTCACTTTCTAAGAGTTAGTTCTGTTGATCAGGCCAGACGTCCGCTCGGTTGACGGGGCACACGCCTGCCAGACGCCTCTACGCTAACTGCAACGTCGTGGGCGCGCCGTCTCAGATAGCGCTCCCAGCCCATTCGTAACCGAACCGAGACAACGTTCCGGCCCGTCCCGAAACAGACCGGAATTTGTGCCGGTCACATTCCGCAAACGGGACCCGTGCTGCCCGCGAATGAGAAAGCTGGAAGCGCGACCCACCGCACGCTCCCGCCGCACTTTGGACCCAGCGGGAGGCCGTGACCGTGCAGGGGTTTTTCCGGGTAAACCCTGGTGTCTCAGGAAGAGATGATTGCCTATGCTCGGTGGCAGTGATCAACAAGAAAAGGTGCCCGAATGAGTGAGAACACACCTAACTCCGACCGCTTCTCCCCCACCCCTCAGTCCGAGCAGGGCGGCCAGGGGCACAGCGAAGAAGAAGTTTTCGACGCTTTCGTCGAGGAGTCGACTACGTATCTGCCGTACCCGCAGTCGACCCATACCAACCCTGATTCTGAAGGCCAAGTTCCGCCCTCGTACGTCCCACCCGGCACCACGACCGATGGCGGCGCAGGCCAGCCAGGCCCGATGCCCGCCGGTTCGCAGTATGGGCAGGGCGCCGGATACTGGGCTCCCCCGCAGTATGGGCAGAGCTCACGGCCTTTCCCCCCCGCTGGAGCGCCGGGCGCCTATGCGTATGGGCAGGCCACGGTCGAAGAGGTCCCATGGAGCCCCAAGAGTAAGCTGGCTGCCGGCCTGTTCGGCATCTTCCTGGGGGCATTCGGAGTTCACAACTTCTACCTGGGCTTCACTGGAAAAGCAGTCGCCCAACTCCTCATTACGGTCCTGAGCTTCGGGATCTTGTCTTTCATCTCCATGATCTGGGGACTGATCGAGGGGATCCTCGTGCTTTCCAGCGCCGTAGGCACACAGTGGGACCTGGATGCCCAGGGGCGTCCGATGCCTCCAATCGGCGCCACCGGAATGTAGTGAAGCCGCCCCCCGCTAGACAGACGGGTCTTTCCCCGCGAGGGCGGCCCTACTCGGCCTCGTTGGGCACCAGACCCATGAGGTTCTCGACCACGAAGGTCGGGCGCAGCGGCGGGCCGATCCGCATTACTTCGGACACAGTCGAATCGCCGGTGAGGGTCAGGGCCGAATCCGTGCCCGCGTTGTGCGCTACCGCTATGTCGGTAGCGAAGGTGTCACCAACCATCAGAGCATCCGAGGGTGACACGTCCGCCTCCGCAAGCGCCGCCAGCATCATGTGTGGGTTCGGTTTGCCGATCACAATCTGACAGTGCGTTTCCGTGGCCGCTTCGATCGCAGCGATTATCGCCCCCGTGTCCGGCACTCCGCCGTGGTCGGGCAGCGGCCCGTGGCGGTCGGGATTCGTGGCCATCAAGAACGCACGCCTGTACTGGTAGAGGGCGTCGTAAGCGATTTGGAGTTTTTCGAAAGTCAGGTGGTGGTCGGACGCCGCCAGTACGATGTCGATCTTGCTGGGATCTTCGGAGATGGTGATGTTGTGTTGCCGGAGCTCCTTCGTGAGGCTAGGGGCGCCGATCGGGAAAACCACTGCGTCGGGGTAGTTGAACTCAAGCCAACGCACTGTCGCCTCTACGACCGTCAGAACCTCATCCGGCTCACATGAGATCCCAGCCTTCCGCAGGCGGGTCACGTGCTGGGCACGGTTAGTCGTCGATTCGTTGGAAAGAAACCGGATGATGATCTTCCGGTCCCTCAGGATCTGCAAAAAGTCCGCGACGCCGGGAATGATCTGGTCACCAAGGGCCAGTGTCCCGTCGATGTCGAAGAAATACGCCTTGTACCAGCGGCTCGGCCTCATCGATTCGATCCTCCCGCGTTGTTAGATGTCCTGGTCAACGCTAGTTGATAGACGGGCGAGGGCGGAGGTTTGCCCGTCATATTGCGTAGTAGAGCTCGAACTCCATCGGGTGCGGACGCGTATCGATGGCCTTTATCTCCGACCTCTTCAAATCGATCCACATGTCGATCAGATCAGGCGTGAACACGTCGCCGGCCAAGAGGAAGTCATGATCTGCTTCCAAAGCGTCTAATGCCGCCCCAAGATTGGAGGGCACGGAGGCAATCTTCGCGTGTTCCTCAGCAGTTAGTTTGTACAGGTCCTTATCCACGGGCTCGGGCGGCTCGATCTTGCGCTGGATGCCGTCAATGCCGGCCAGCAGCATCGCGGAGAACGCGAGGTAGGGGTTTCCCGACGCGTCCGGACACCTGAACTCGATCCGCTTCGCGCTCGGGTTGCCACCGGTAACGGGAATGCGGATAGCGGCGGATCGATTCCCCTGGGAGTACACGAGGGATGTGGGGGCTTCGAAGCCGGGCACCAGGCGGTGATAGGAGTTCACCGTGGGGTTGGTGAAAGCCAGAAGCGCGGGTGCGTGCTCTATGAGCCCACCGATGTACCAGCGTGCGGTCTGCGACAGACCGGCGTACCCAAACTCATCGAAGAATAGGGGTTTCCCGTCCTTCCAGATGGACTGGTGTACGTGCATGCCCGAGCCGTTCTCCCCGAAGAGAGGTTTCGGCATGAACGTGGCCGACTTTCCGGCCTGCCAGGCGGTGTTCTTAACCAGGTACTTAAAAGTCATTGCATCGTCGGCGGCTTTGAGGAGCGTGTCGAACTTCCAGTTGATCTCCCCCTGACCCGCGGTGCCGACCTCATGGTGAGCTCTCTCCACCTCTAGCCCCGCCAGTTCCATGTTCAAGACTATGTCGTCGCGCAGCTCGTCGAAGTGGTCTACGGGCGCCACCGGGAAATACCCGCCCTGGTGGGGCGTCTTGTAGCCTCGGTTTCCACCCTCTTCTTCGCGGTCGGCATTCCAGGCGGCACCTTCTGAGTCGAGGTGGAAAAACGACTCGTTCGGCCCGGTTCCGTACCGGACGTCGTCGAATACGTAGAACTCAGCCTCCGGAGCAAAATAGGCGGTGTCCCCGATTCCAGTGGACACCAGGTACTGCTGGGCCTTCCGCGCGATGGCTCTGGGGTCACGGGAATAGGCGGTCCCCGATTTGGGGTCGTGAACGAAGCAGTTGATGTTCAGGGCCTTCACCCGCCGGAACGGATCCACGTAGGCCGTAGAAGGGTCGGGGAAAAGGACCATGTCGGATTCGTGGACCTCCTGGAAACCCGTGATTGAGGAACCATCAAAGTTGAGACCCTCGGTGAACACATGCGGGCCAAAGGAGGCCGCTGGAACTGTGAAATGCTGCATCACACCCGGGATGTCGCAAAAGCGGACGTCGATGTTCTTGACACCCTGCTCCCTTATGTATGCAAGGAGGACGTCCGCTCCCTGAAGCATGCTCGGTTCCTTTCGCCGGGTTCCCCGATGGTGGTGTGGCCTCACCCAGGCCGACCAGGCATAGGCCGATTCGGATCGGGCAGCGGGAAGAGTATAGGTTCATCGCCTGCGCCCGCCGGACTGGCCTTTCGCCATTTGGCGGCGTACGTGACGAAGTGAACTCATAGACCCCGCTGGGCTCCACGACGCCGACCTCAGATCCGCCAGGTGTCCGGTTCTGGTTCTGGCGCCTTCCGCTGCACCCAGCCGCTTTCCTCTTGAAGTTGCCTGCCGAGCCTCAAAAGCGTCATCTCATCACCTGGGCGCCCGATGGCCTGAACGCCAATGGGCACAGCCACGCCATCGATGATCGTCTGTCCCGCCGGCAAGGAGATGGCGGGCAGACCTGCGACGTTCAGGTAGCTGGTGAATGGTGTGAACTGGCACTGCTGTGTGAAGTTCCTGTCCCCATCTTCCTGGTCGTACCAGCCTATTGGGCGGGGAAGCTGGCCGAGCGCAGGAGTGATCACCACGTCGTAATCCGCGTAGTCTTCGATGATGCGGGTCTCGAAATGGGCAAGAGTGGCCAGGGCCCGTGCCAGCTCCGCGGCGGAGCGGCGCCGACCCGCCTTAACCAACCAGCGGGTGAGGGGCTCCACCTGCGACAACTGCTGATCGGTTAGTGGCAGGGAGGCTGCGCCTGCCATCCACACCGCGCGGAACGCGTCCACGTACCCGTCTGCGGAGCGGGGCTGCACGTGCACCACCTCATGACCTAGACGAGCTAGGAGCTCCTTCGTCAACTCGAAGACGCTCAAGTATTCGGGGTCAACCTCTATTTCGTACTTCTCTGCCCACGGGGACCATAGGTTCCAGCCGACCCGCAGAGACGCGACCGGCGTGGAAAGTCCCTCCGAATACGTCCCGTTCCCCTCACGCGCGAGTGCGCGTAACGCGTAGCGGCTCTTCCCCACGCACATACCGTCCAGGAGGAGCGCGGCGTCCTCGACCGTCCTGGCGAGGGGACCGCCTGTGGGCAGACCGGCGAGGGCGCCCAACCCCGGCTCTCCGGGAACAAGCCCCCGCGTCGGCTTCAACCCGACCAAGCCGCAGGCCGCCGCCGGGATCCTGACTGAACCCCCACCGTCGTTGCCGGGGGCGAAAGGCAACAGCCGCGTTGCAACCGCGACCGCTGCCCCCGATGAGCTGCCGCCCGGGTCGCGCCCCAAATCCCACGGGTTGCGCGGGAAACCCTCCCGAAGGCGGTTCTCCGCGTAAGAGGGCATTCCGAACTCAGGCACGTTCGTCTTTCCCAGGGAGATTCCACCCGCCGCGTCCATGTCGGAAACGATGGGCGAAGACGAGGCGGCCACGTGATTCTCAAACGCTGCGGAGCCGTATGTGGTGCGCACGCCCGCTCGGTCGTTGAGATCCTTGTCAGCAAAAGGCATGCCCCACAGCGGCTGGTCCTCCAGGGTTGGTCGAGTTTCCGAGGATGCGACGCGGTCAAGTTCATCTGCCCTGGCTGCCGCCGCCTCCGCGGTGACCGTCACCAGGGCGTGGACCGTGGGATTCAGAGCCGAGATGCGCTCCAGGTAATGAGTGGTCACCTCCGAAGGCTTCAACTCTCCTTCACCCAGGAGGTGCCTCAGTTCACGGGCAGACAGTTCGTGGAGCTCAGTCATCACTCAGTAATAGCATGCGACCCCCGCAGCCCGGGCGGTCCCGAAAACAAGAAGGGTGGGACGCCGCGAAGGCGCCCCACCCTACGAGTGCATCTACCGCTTACTTGCTGGACCCTTCAGCCTCAGCAATGACCTTGTTCAAGGCTTCCGCGACCTTATCCGCATCGGCGGAGGCCTTCTCATCCAGATCCTCTTCGTCCAGTCCGAGACGCTCCAGGCCCTTCACCACGTGCTTGGCTGCGGCGCGTGCATCACGAACCAGGTGCTTGGCGACGTGCTCCAGGACACGCTCAAGGTGAATCTCTGCATCGGACTCAACCTTCACTGCATGCTCGGCGGCCCGCTGCAGCTCCTTCTCCGAGGCTCCCTTCTCCTGCTTCTCCGCCAGGCGATCGTAGGCGCGGTCGACCTTCTTGGCCTCGTGTGCGATTACGCGCTTCAGGTAGTCGATGTGGTGCTTGGCGAAGCCAGCGTCGATCTCCACCTGGTGCTCGACATGCTTGACCTCACGGCCTTCGCGCTTGTCAGTGTCTTCAACCTGCTTCTCCAGGCGCTTCACTTCATCGGCGTAGACCTTCTCCGCATGCTCCTCAGCATCGTCAACGCGCTTTTCCCACTTCTCGATGGTTTCGCTCATAGAAACGTCTCCTCGGTTCCTTCTTAGAATCCACGCTCCGCGCCGCGCGGGCGATCGTCCTCCGGTTAGGTCGGCGTTCCAAGCGTATCGCGCAGTCGGTGACTTGGCTCTCTCAAACTCGCGGGCAACCACCTGATAAGCCCACGTTTCACTCTCAGAGAGAAGCCGGGCTGGTCAATCCGTAAATGTGTACAGCGCCCGTGCCTCCGGCGAACACCGCGGACGCTTCCGGAACCGGACCCAAGGGGATCTGAACCACGTCCACCTGCGGGATCTCAAACTCCGCGTCCAAGGCTCCGACCGATGCCGAATCGGCACCCACGGGCCCGCGTTTGATGCGCGTGAGTGTTGGGTGCGCGGCCCCACCGGAACCTGCCGGACCGAAGTAGGACTGCCAAAGGCTCGCAACTGGCCCGACTGGCACACCCTCGCCGCCCGTCGCATTCTCGCCAAGGGCGTACAGCCCGTCACAATTGAACGCATAGCCTCCCGTGGCAGCCGCCGCGGAGGCCTCCAGCAGGTTCATCCCGCACGAGGGCACAAGGTGGAGGTTCAGCTCGTTCTCTCCGCCAGGCCAAGGGGAGCGCAATGTTGACCGGCGCAGCCGCTGGTCAGCGTGATCCAAACAGATCTCAACACCAACACTTGCCGAGCCAGGCACTTTGAAGATCGCCAGGGAGTCGGTGGGCGAGTCCTTGAAGTCCCCACCGCTCAGATCGAGATTGGGGTAGGCAACCATCTGCTCGGTGATGACCTGCGCCCCACCCGCTTCCCACAGGAGGAAGTCCTCATTGGAGGCAAAGTACTTCTCCGTGGTCGCTGTGTGTGCCTCGAAGCTGTTGGAGATGCCGCTCACTTTTGGGGGCCGAGGATTATGGCCCGGTTGCGGACATCGACTCGAGGATAGGCGTGGCCCAACTTCACGAAGTTGACCATCATGTCAAACAGGGCATCGCGGATCGCTCCGGTCGAATGACGCCACCCCTCCCCTACAGACCGGACTACCTCGTTGCGCACCCGGACGGAAGAGTCATCGAACACGGCCCGCAGATCTACGACGCAGGCAGTGATGGCGGTTCCCAATATGAACAACGTGTTTGGGTATCTGGAAGGGGGGAAATGCTCCGCCGTGAGACGAGTGATCAGGTCAACCGGGTCTTCTTCGTCCGACGCGAAAACGTACGGGCCCAGGTGGGAATGCTAGTAGAACTCAGGGGCCAGGAACACGTTCAGCACGTTTTCGTCCTCGCCCGAAGCGGGCAGCCGTGCAAAGGCTGTCTCAACTGCGAGCGCCAGCACTTCCAGGCGGGCGCGAATGTCGGCCTCCATGTCCGCCAATGCGACGTACGTACCGGCGACTGCCCCGTTTCCATCCACGTTCCCGATGCCCACCACGTTGGCCGGCCCAGTCGGGATTGCGAACCCCATGAAGCGCACCTTCGAAAACGCTGACATATCCGACCTAGTTCCGTTTCTGCCCAGACGCCGGCGAGGACGGCTGCTTCGACGCGGCCGGCAGCTCCTGCCATCCGAAGGGGGCGAAGTCTGAGTCTTGCGCGACCCAGGTCGGCTTGCGGAAGTGGAATATAAGGTTTGGAACCCCATAGAACACCAGGACGAGAACCAGGAGGATCCCCACGTACAAGACAGGGCTTCCGACCTTTATCTGGTCTGGCGGGATGAAGCTAAATGCATACGCGATGAGCGAGGACACGAACCCGATCCCGGCGACCACCCACATCAAGGCATTCCCCTTCTTGCCCAGTCGAAAGGGCCTCGGGCGGTTCGGCTCGGTGTATCGCAGCCGAATAGCGGCGGCAAACATCAGCAGGTAGACGCTCAGGTACAGCAGGTTCGCCAGTTGGTTCATGATCTGATAGGCGGATTGGACGGAGGGAAGCACCACGAACAGCACTGCCAGCAACGTGATGAGAGTGGACTGCACCAGGAGAATCGCCCACGGTTGCCCGTGCTTGTTGGTCTTATGCAGCCAGGGAGGCAGGTAGCCCGCCTTAGCGACCGCGAGCATACCCGTGGAGGGTCCCGCCGCCCACGTCGTCACCGTGACCAGCACTCCCGCTGCGAGCATGATGGCAATCACCGGGCCCAGCCAGGAGACCCCCGCCCAGGCGAAAATGTCGAAGTACGTGGACAAGATGGCGGTCGTCAGAGAGATCTTGGACGCCGGCTCCACCCACGCGATCACGAGCGTTCCCGACACGAAGATGACGACCACAATGATTGCCGACAGGAAAATCGCCTTGGGGTACGTTTTCTCGGCGTTCTTTACGTCCTTGATATGGACGGCGTTCATCTCCATTCCCGCGAACATTAGGAAAACCGATGCGGCCAGAACTACGTTTCCGAAGTTGGTGAAATCGGGGACTAGCTCACCCCAGCCGAGCTTCATCTGCGGCTTGTTGCCACCGATCATGTAGGCAACGCCGAAGCCGACCAAGACGAGCATCGGCACGAAAACGCCAAGGACACCGCCCCATTTCGCCATTTTCTGCACACCTCGGTCCCCAAGAAGTGTTACGACGACGGCAACCCAGTAGACGATCAAAACAACGGCGAGGACGAAATAGTTGTTGTTCGCCAAGGCCATTGCCCGCGTGTGATCAGGGTCAATGTTTGCCAGGGCGACGGCTCCGAAAGTGAGGACCGTCGGCAAGAAGACGCAGACCTGCACGAAAGCCAGGAACATGGCGGTAAAGCCAAGGCGCCCGCGGAAAGCCTCCCCCACCCAACGAAAGACTCCACCTTTTTCGGGCCAGCCGGTGGCGAGCTCAGCGGCAACCAAAGCCACCGGTATCAAGAAGAAGACTGCTGCGAACACGTAATAGAACACTGCCGAGAGGCCGTATTCGGCCTCTGAGGGGAGATTGTTCAAGGAGACGATGGCGGTCACATTCAATAGGACCAGCCCGAAAAGGCCTATAGTGCCCGACTTGGGCGCCGCGGTTGGTTTAGACACGTATCTGTCCCTTCGCTGTGGAACCCGGCCCCAACCCTACTGGCGGACCGAAGAAGCTCCTATTCGGCCTCGGTTTCCAAAATCGTCCCAACCGCCACTACAAAACCCCCTGGGGTATTATTCACAGAGCGGTGGCAGCGTCGAGACTCACCGGTATCCTGGCGAAATGGCTCAAGAACAGCGTTCAACATCAGACCTGTCCCAGCGGCTCCGACGTTCGAAGATCCTCAACGTGGTGCTCGCAGCGGTCAGCGTGTTCCTCCTCATCGTGGTCGTAGCCCAGCTAAGCGCGGGCTCCGGTGGTACTGGCGACACGTCGGCCCAGTCTCAAGCCGAACAGTCCGCCGCACAGACGGATGAAGGTCAGGCAGAGGGGACAGAAGCCGCCACCGGCACCGGGCAAGGTGTTGAGACGCGCGATCCCGACGACCCGATGGCAATTGGGGACGTGGACGCCCCGGTGGTCCTGGTCGAATGGACGGACATGCGCTGCCCGTATTGCGCGCTATTCACGCGCGACACTTTCCCGACTCTCGTTGAAGAGTACGTAGACACCGGCAAAGTCCGCATCGAAGTCAGAGATGTTGCGTACTTCGGGGATCAATCGGTTGAAGCGGCCGTGGCGGCCCGCGCAGCAGCGAACCAAGGCATGTTCTTCGAGTACCTGGACGCTGTCTACCAGGCTGCGCCAGAGAGCGGCCACGCCGATCTGCCACGAGAGACTCTCATTTCCTTCGCTGAGGAAGTCGGCATCCCCGACATGACCCAGTTCGAATCAGACCTAGACAGCGAAGAACTACTCACCGAGGTGCAGACCTCGACCTCCACGGCCCAGGCACTGGGGGTTACCAGCGTTCCGTTCTTCGCCGTGGGCAGCAGTGCCATGGCCGGAGCGCAACCAGTGGACGTGTTCCGCCAGTTCTTAGACGAAGCGTTAGCCAACGCCCAGTAGCGCCTCAAGCCCGCGGGCAGCGGGCGGCGAACTCGCAGCGAAAGGGAAGCATTGAACATCGGCCTGTTGGGAGCTTTCATCGGAGGGATCCTCACCCTCCTTTCCCCATGCTCTGTGATGCTCCTACCTGCTTTCTTCTCGTACGCATTCAACAAGCCGTCGGCCCTCCTGGCCCGCACTGGGATCTTCTATCTGGGACTGATAACGACTCTTGTACCCCTGGGCGTCTTAGCGGGGACCCTGGGTGCGTTCGTCAATCAGAACAGGCAGACTTTCGTTCAGGTCGCGGCGATAGTTGTGATCGTCCTGGGGCTCCTGCTGCTCCTTAACATTCCCATCCCGATGCTTAGTTCGGAGCAGTCTGCCGCTGGTGCCTCCACGGCGTCCGTGTACGCACTGGGCACCATCTACGGTCTGGCCGGGGTGTGCGCCGGACCGCTGCTGGGAGCGGTTCTGACGTTCGCAGCTGTTTCCGGCAACGCGCTTTACGGCGGAATAATTCTCCTTGTATTCGCTGCCGGCATGGCCGTCCCACTGCTCCTGCTTTCCCTGGTGTGGCAGCGTCTGCCCTTCGTTCAAAAGTTAGTGAAACCTCGGGAAATCCAGATAGGCAAGTGGAAAAACACTTGGACCGCCGTAATCGGCGGGATCCTCACGATCGCTGTGGGAGTGCTGATGCTGGCAACCAGCGGCACCACGTCGCTCGGCGGCATCCTGGGTGCATCCCAGCAAGCGTCTATCGAAGGATGGGTGCTCACCAGCACCGGGAACGTGCCTGACGTGGTGGTCCTGGTGGTCGTCCTCGCCCTCGCCGGAATCGTGTGGCTGGTGGGGACCGCGGCGCGAAGGAAGAACAAAGCGACCCGCGATGGACTGAAGGTGGGGGCGGTGGAACAGCTCGACTTCTCTGCCCTTAGGGACAGCGCGGAGCCGGACCGGCCACAGAAGCAATAGACACGCCGCGGCGGCTCTCTAGACTGAAAGAGGAAAGGAGAGCCATGAACCTGCTAGACCGTCCCATCGCTCCCGCCCCATACTCACTCCTCCCCGAAGTCCCGTCATTCACGGTGACTTCGGACAGTTTTGTGGAAGGCGCCGCGATTCCGCCGTTGTTCTCGGGCGAGGGCGAGGACGTTTCGCCCCAACTCACCTGGTCCGGATTCCCCGAAGGGACCCGCAGCTTCTTAGTCAACTGCTTCGACCCGGACGCTCCGACTCCGGCCGGATTCTGGCATTGGACCGTCGCGAATGTCCCTGCCGAGGTGACTTCCCTAGCTGCGAACGCAGGCAAAAGCGACCGGACCCTCCCCCAAGGCGCCTTTCACCTCTGTAACGACGGATCAGCGCGGCGTTACATGGGTCCCCTGCCTCCCGAAGGGGACCGAGCGCATCGCTACTATTTTGCCGTCCACGCACTCGACCTGGATCGGCTGCCGTTGGACGCGGAAGCCACCGCCACCGCCGCGGCCTTCACGATTCTTGGGCACACGCTGGCCCGTGGCGTCCTCGTCGGCACCTATCAAAGGTGAGTTTCAATGAGCATTCAGGAAGAAGACGACCTGCTCCGACGGATCGTGCTGAACGGTGGGAAGATCGTCTTCTTCGGGGGCGCGGGAGTATCCACAGAGAGCGGTATCCCCGACTTTCGCTCTGCCGACGGTCTGTACAACCAGTCTTCCGGCACCACCTACGCCCCCGAAGAGATAATCAGCCACAGCTTCTACAGCTCTCACCCGCAGGAGTTCTTCGACTATTACCGCAAGCACCTCATCTACCCTGAGGCGCAGCCCAATCCCGCGCACTACGCGCTGGCTCGGCTGGAGCAGGAGGGGAAGCTGTCAGCGGTGGTTACGCAGAACATCGATGGCCTGCACCAGAAGGCGGGGTCCAGGGACGTCCTCGAACTACACGGCAGTGTCCTGCGGAACAACTGCGAGCGGTGCGGAAAGCAGTTCGGGGTGGACCGCGTTCTGGTCCCGGCCGCCGCCGACGGAGTGCCTCGTTGTGATGCCTGCGGCGGCACGGTCAAGCCCGATGTGGTCCTCTATGAAGAGCCACTGGACCAGAGCATTTGGCAGGAGGCAGCGGCGCAGGTCGCAGCCGCTGACACACTGATTGTCGGGGGCACCTCACTGAGCGTCTACCCCGCCGCCGGACTCCTACAGTTGTTCCAAGGAGACAACCTGGTGCTCATCAACAGGGACGTGACCCCCTATGACGGCGCTGCATCGTTGGTAATCCATCGACCAATCGGTGAGACCCTGGCCCAGTTCATGTGAGGGCCAGGGCCGCGCGGCGGGCGCTCAGATGAACAGCGTGGTCTTCGAGTCCGCCGCCTCGTCGAGGAAAGTCGCGACGCCCCCAAACTCAACGCCCTCTATGAGGTCACTCTTGGCTATCCCAAGTAGGTCCATAGTCATGGTGCAGGCGATCAGACGCGCACCTCCGGCCATCGCTGACTGAATCATCTCCGGGAGCGACGCAACGTTGTTCTTCTTCATCACGTCTTTGATCATGGCCGTGCCTGCGCCCATCATGTTCATCTTGGACAAGGTCAGGTGGTCAGCGCCCGAGGGCATCATGGCGGAGAACAGCTTGTCCATCATGTTCTTCTCCCGCTTCGGCGGATTCTGCTTCCTCAGGGCGTTCAGACCCCAGAATGTGAAGAACATTGACACCTCCTCCCCCATGGCGAGGGCGCCGTTGGCGATGATGAACGAAGCGATCAGCTTGTCCAGGTCCCCGGAGAAGACCACGAACGAAGTCTTCGGGCTGGCGGCCGCGACCTGGGCGTTGGTCTTAGCAACCGCCCCCGCGCGCCCTTTGCGGAACACTGCGCGGAACCCAGGACCTTCAGGAGTGATCTCCAAGACTTCGTGACCGTTCCTTCTGGCCCACGCGGGACCATCCTTCCCGAAGCCGACGTCGGATACGTGAACCTCCACTTCGTCGCCGGGCGCCAGATCCTTCATCTTTTCGCTGAGTTTCAAGATCGGGCCAGGGCAAGCCAGACCCGCGCAGTCGAGGTTCACCCGAACGCCAGTGGCCGGCCGAATCGCGGAGGCTATTGATTCGCGTTCCACGTAGTGTTCAACGGGGACGGGTTCAACTCCCGGCTCGGGCTCAATGTCGTGCCAGAAGCGGAACGTGGTGGACCCTCCAGACAGTGTGCGCACATCATCGAAGCCGCGCTGGACCAGGGCCCTTTGAGCCAGGTAGGACCGGAAGCCGACTGCACAGTACAGACGTAGAGGCACAGACTTATCCCAGTCTTCGCAACGCTGCCTGATCTGGCCGAGGGGCACATTCTCGGCTCCCGGGATGTGCCATATTTCGTACTCTTCCGGGGTGCGCACGTCGATTATGCGCGTCCCCTCAGTCTTGACCGGATAGTCCTGGGCGTACCACAGAACCAAATCTCCGAGGATGGTGTTGGAACCTACGAACCCCGCCATGTTCACCGGGTCTTTAGCCGCCCCAAATGGCGGCGCGTAGGCCAGCTCGTAGTCCTCCAGGTCGAACACGGTGGAACCTTCGCGTATCGCCGCCGCGAATAGGTCCACCCGTTTGTCCACGCCGTCGTAACCGGCGGCTTGAGCCCCCAGGAGACGGCCCGTGGCCGGGTCGAAAAGGACCTTGATATGCATCATTGCCGTGCCCGGGTAATATCCGGCGTGTCCGGACGGGTGGAGGTGGATAGCGCGATAGTCCATCCCGTATTGCTCCAGCTGCTTCTCGGTGGCGCCCGTGCCTCCAGCCACCATGTCGAAGACCTGAACGATCGAGGTCCCCTGCGTCGCCAAGTACTCGGTGTCACGGCCGCAGATATTCTCTGCGGCTACGCGTGCCTCCCGGTTAGCCGGGCCCGCAAGCGGAGTCAGGTGAGAACCGGGCAACACCAGGTGCGGGGTCTCCACTACGTCCCCTGCCGCGTACACGTCGGGGTCCGAAGTGCGCATGTGGGTGTCGACCTTGACCCCTCCGTGCTCCCCCAGCTCGATTCCCGCTTGAACCGCCAGGTCCGTGCGAGGACGGACGCCCGTAGCCAAGACCACAAGGTCTGCGTCCAGGATCGTGTTGTTGTTCAGTTCCACTTTCAAGCCGCCATCAGGCCGCTGCTGGAAGGCAGCGACCGCCGTGGAAAGGTGGACCTTCACGCCCCTTGAGCGCAAGTGCTGCTCAACTGGGACGGCCATCTCACGGTCCAACGGCGGCAGGATCTGGTCCGCCATCTCCACCACGTGCACCTCTGCACCGCGGTGCACCAGGTTCTCCGCCATCTCCAGGCCGATGTAACCCGCTCCAACCACCACTGCATGAAGCGGCTTCCCCTCCCGTCGCCGGGTCTGCCCCTCATCCACAATCTTCTTGATGTCATCCATGTCCTGGATGCGTCGCAGCACGTGGATGCCCGGAAGATCAATGCCGGGCAGCGGCGGCCTGATGGCCCGCGCTCCCGTACACAGGGCCAGCTTGTCCCAGGTCTCGGTGTACTCCCTGCCCGTGTCAACTTCGCGGACTAGGGCGGTGTGATTCTCGCGGTCGATTTCCACGACCTCTGAGGCGACACGAACGTCGATGTCCAGTGATTCACGCAGGCTCTGCGGGGTTTGCAGGAGCAGACGCTCCCGGTCGGTGATTACTTCCCCAATGTGGTAGGGCAGACCGCAGTTTGCGAAGGAGACATGGTGGCTTCTCTCCAGAACTACGATGTCGGCGAATTCGTCAAGGCGGCGGGCCCTTGCGGCCACTGAGGCGCCGGCAGCGACGCCCCCAACTACAAGCAGTTTCATGGGTTCAACACTAGGTTCCAGTTGGC
>CAYFQC010000013.1:0-37979 GCA_964345155.1 uncultured Actinomyces sp. | reverse complement strand
CACAGTGAGGACGAGGACGGGGACGACCACGCAGACGAGGACGACCACGACCACGCAGCCGCCCGCACAGTGAGCTCGGCCAGCGAAAAGATTGCATCCTCCCTCGGTGTCCCGGCTCTGATCCTGGACCCGATGGAGGTGCAGGTGGACACGGAGATGGCGATGCCGGCCATTTTCGAAGCCAATCTTGCTTCCCTACAGGAGGGTATGCCTTGCGCGGCTAAGTGAAAGCTTCGCTGCGTGTCCTCCCTCGTTGGCTCGCGGCGGAATCGGACGTGCCCTTCTGCTCCCGTCTTTCGGAGTGGACTCCCGTAAAGTGGGAGCCCGTAGAGCAGGAGGGCACGTCCATGACTTATGCATTCGGCACAAAGAAGGCTTGGAAACAGTGGCGCGACCAGCGCGTTGACGCGTTGAAGGACCCTTACGGATGGTTCTCCTTGGTGGAGCTCACCTGGCTCGGTCCTCAGCCGCAGCCCTTGGACCAGTTCCCAGGGCAGTGGAGCGCAAGCAAGGACGGACTGACCGTCACCGGCACCCTGCCGGAAGGAGTGGCTGTGTACCGCGACGGCCAGGAAGTAGTCGGCCAGGTGCAGGTATCGGTGGCACCTGGAGTCGCTGACCGCTCCCTCAAAGACAAGGAGGGACGCGAGCTGGAGGTGTTTTACCGCTTCGGGAAACCGGGGGTGAGGGTCAGGGACCCGAAAGCGCCCGCCCTCGCCGGTGACTACCGGGTTTCTCGCTACAAGTTCTCCCCGGAATGGGTTGTCAGAGGGCGGCTGAAGCCCTATGCGCAGCCGCAAGAAAGAGTCGTTGAAGCAGCAGTCCCCGGCGGTAGCCACAGACTGACCGCGTGGGCGGAGGCGGAAGTGGCGTTGCCAGAGGGCGGCACCGCGACGCTGACCGTCACGGGGGACGGCCCCGGCTCATCCCGCGTCTTGTTTTACGACCAGACGAACGGGCAGGCGAGCGCCGGCTGGCGTGAGGCCCCGGTGGCTGTTGACGGGGACACGGTGGTCATCGACTTCAACCGTGCCACGATCTTCCCCTGCCACCTGACCCCTTACGGGACCTGCCCCAAGCCCCCTGCGGAGAACGTGGTCGACACAAAGGTGCGGGCCGGGGAAAAGAAAGTGGAGAAGCCTTGACTTACCGGGTGCTAACGGTCTGCACGGGCAACATCTGCCGTTCCCCAATGGCTGAGGTCGCCTTGCAGAGGGCCGCCGACCGCGCCGGGTTGGACGTAGAAGTAGAGTCCGCAGCCGTGACCAGGGAGGAGATTGGAAACCCAATCGACTACCGGGCGCAGAGAACCTTGCGAGATGCCGGTTACGACGTCCCCAAGCGGGGCGCGCGCCAGATAACCCGCAGGGATATTGAGGACTACGACCTGATCCTCCCGATGACCCGCGGTCATTTGCAGCAGATCGAACGGCTGGCCCAGGCCGTTCCCGCCAGCAGGCGCGCTGAGATCCGCCTGTGGCGTGAGTTCGCCTCCGATGCGGACCAGCGGGCCGGCTACGACCTAGACGTTCCCGATCCCTGGTACGGCGGGCAGGGCGATTTTGAGGAGACCCTGTACACCATCGAGGACGCCACGCCCGCACTCCTCGACCACGTCAGACAGAACTCTTAAGTGCGGCGCGCACTGCCGGGTTCGCGCGGAAACGTAGGGCCGCGGCGCCCGAGGTGGGCTGGGATCGCCCTAGTTGCCCTGGCGGCACTGACCTTTTCAGGATGTTCCTCCGGCTTCAGCGCGCCCGAAACAGAAGTCGCGGCGCAGCCCCTGGACCCGGAACCAGTGACCCCAGCCCTCAGTTTCGAGGGTTTCAACCCGGGTCGCATCATTGAAGACGAACAGTTCTTCGATGCCGATGCGTACACGCCGGAGCAAATCCAGGAGTTCTTGGACGAGTGGAACGACGGGTGCCGTGAGGGGGACGACGGCACGAAATGTATTGCGGAGTACACGGAAGACTCGCCCTCGTACGAAGCGGACCAGTACTGTCCAGGAGGATTCCAGGGCCAGGAGGGGGACACCGTTGCGTCGATCGTGTGGAAGGCGGCCCAGGGCTGCGGCATAAACCCTCAGGTGCTGCTCACGACACTGCAGAAGGAGCAGGGCCTAATCACGGCGTCCGGGCACCGGCTGAACGAGACGCGCTACACCATCGCAATGGGGTATGCGTGCCCCGACGACGCCAACTGCGACCCAGAGTACTTCGGTTTCGCGAACCAGGTCTACCACGCGGCCCGGCAGTTCCGGGTGTACGAGCAGAACCCTGACATGTTTATGGTGGACGCCGAGCGAGAGGATTTCATCCCCTACGGTCCGGGCGAAGAATGCGGTGGGACCAGCGTGTATGTGGAGAACCAGTCCACAGCGAACCTCTACAACTACACGCCCTACCAACCAGACGAGGTCGCCCTACAGGGAGCGTCCGGGCCGTGCTCGTCGGTGGGAAACCTCTACTTCTACGCCTATTTCAACGCCTGGTTCGGGGGCGAGTCGCAGGACGGCTAGGGCGAAAGGCGCCACCCCCGAAGTTGGGAGTGGCGCCTAAGTTCCGCCTAGATGTTGGAGGTGCCGTCCGCTCTACTCGTCCGGGTCCGCAGTTTTGCTCGGGCCGCCGGTCTTCGGCTTCTTGTTGTCTGCACCCTTGATGAAAGCCTCAACCTTCTCGCGGGCACTCTTGTCCACCATCTGCACTGGAGGAGACTTCATGAAGTAGGCAGAAGGCGCCCACAGCGGTCCGCCCTCGCCCCGATCCAGACCGATCTTGGCCGCACGGATGGCGTCGATGACGATGCCCGCAGAGTTCGGAGAATCCCAAACCTCCAGTTTGTATTCCATCTGGATGGGCACATCACCAAATGTTGTTCCCTCGATGCGCACGAACGCGAACTTACGATCATCCAGCCACGGCACGTAGTCTGACGGGCCAACGTGGATGTCCCGGTCTTCGAACTGTGACTTCATGTTCGAAGTGACAGCCTGTGTCTTGGAGATCTTCTTCGACTCCAAGCGGGAGCGCTGCAACATGTTCTTGAAGTCCATGTTCCCGCCCACATTCAACTGGTATGTGCGATCAATCTGGATTCCGCGTTCCTCCATTAGCCGCACGATGTCGCGGTGGGAGATCGTGGCACCGAACTGGCTCTTGATGTCATCTCCGACGATCGGCAGGCCTGCATCTGAGAACTTTTGGGCCCACTCCGGGTCGGAAGCGATGAACACCGGCAGGCAGTTTACGAAGGCGCATCCGGCGTCGATGGCGCACTGGGCATAGAAGCGGTCCGCCTCTTCCGAGCCGACCGGAAGGTAGGACACAACTACGTCGACCTTCCGGTCTTTCAGTACCTGCACCACATCAACCGCGGGTGCGGGGGACTCTTCAACCGTCTCCGAGTAATACTCTCCAAGGCCGTCCATGGTGGGGCCGCGCTGGACGGTGACGTCAGCGAAAGGAACTTTTGCGAAGTTAACGGTGCAGTTCGGTTCAGCCACGATCGCTTCCGACAGGTCGGTGCCGACCTTGGCCGCGTCCACGTCGAATGCGGCGACGATTTTTACGTCATCCACTTTGTAGTCGCCGAACTTGACATGCATGATGCCGGGGATCTTGTCCCCTTTCTTGGCATCCTTGTAGTAGGTGAGTCCCTGGATCAGGGAGGACGCGCAGTTACCCACGCCCACGATTGCGGTGCGAATCTCGCTCATTGGCTTCCTTCTAGTTGCTGACTGTTCGCGCTTGTGTCGCTGAACTGCGGTCTTACTTTTTGTTTTCTCCATCCGGTCCGGTCGACAGCGCTGGTGGCGCGTCCACCTGGATCAGACGGTCCAGCCAGTCCAGCTCGTTTTGAGCCTGTTGGCTGTCCAGTTCCGCCTTAGAGCGGATCCAGAAGTCCTTCGATTTCTTTGCTTCCCGCCCCGCTTCTTGGCGGGCGAGGACCTGTTCGCGTCTCTGTTTTAGAAGCAGCAGACGGGTGGCGGGAGTCGCCTTAGACATCAGGCCGATGGTCAGGGGCAGAGAGTCATCATCTACCGCCGCAGTTCCCAAGGAGGCCTGCAGGTACTCCGAACCGACGGGCGTCACCTGGTAGGTGACCTGCTTGCGGGTTGGCTTGTCTGCCTCCTTGCGGCTGGGCTTACGCGGACCAGCCGACCGGTCGGAGATGACGCGGATCAAGCCACGTTCTTCCAGGCGATGCAGCGCAGGGTAGAGGGATCCGAACGAGAGTCTGCGGAGCGGACCCAGGCTGCGTGAGAGTCGCTTGCGGAGTTCATATCCGTGAAGGGGATATTGGAGTTCACCCAAGATGGCGAGTTCCAACATGCTTCCCCGGACTCCCACCGCATCCGCCCCCGTCCTGAAGTTGCATGACCTTTGGGGTTCCGGTGGTCCCGAAACCCCAAACACTCTAGCAAACTTATATCGCCGCGATACCTCGGGTCGTGGTTTTGATCCGCTTGAGCTCCTTTGCGTATGCGCCGGAAGGCTCTGTCTCCTTGCCGTTGCGGGCCCACCGGAGGATGAACCTGGGGTCGAACACTTTTGAGCAGCGGCCGCAGGACACGACTCTCCTGGGCATGGAGTGAAGTTCCTTCACGGGCCCGCAGCGCGGACACGACCCGATCCAGAGCGCCTTGGGGCCTGGAAGATCAGAGGGCAACCTGACCTGCGGGACCGTTCCTAGTTCTGTCACTAGCTTCCGCCAGTGCGCGTCGTGTCGGTGGTCTGGGCCTGCCAGGGCGTGCGCCACCTCATGCAGAACCACCCCACGCTTGGTCTCTTCCGAATAGAGAGCGAACAGGGGTCTCGAAAAGGTGAGTCTGCGCTGGGCGTGGAAGCAACACCCCGCCCTTCGCTTCGCGTGGTCCCAACGGACTGTCCAGTCCACCAGACCCACTGCCAGCAGAGTCTTCCGCGCGAATCCTAAAGCGTCGAAGTCTCCGTCTCCCGAACCCGTCACCCCTGCTCCAGGCTCTCCAGCCGGCGCATCAGGCGTGGCGTGGAAACCCGGGCGGACGTCCCCAGGTTTTGGGCGAACAGAGACACGCGCAGCTCTTCTACCAGTAAAGCGAGTGAACGCAGTTCCGCGTCGTGTGCCGGCGAGTAGGGACGGGCCCGCACCCTCTCTTGTGCCTCAGCCAAAGTGCGTTCCACGCGGCGAAGCTCTTCCCTCTTCTCAGCGTCGGCGCGGAGCTCGGCAGGCCCGCGGGATGCCTTCTGCAGTCGAGCTGCATCGGCCAGCAGGTAGCGCGCCCGGTGAGGGCGCAGTTGGTTCGCGCCGGTGAGGTAGCCAGGGTGGAAAAGGGTCTGCGCGTGTCTCTCCACATCTGCCCTGACCTGGGCGTATGTGTCTTGCGGATGGTCGGCAAGGGCCTCTTGCACCTTGGCGAAAGCTTCCACGTCGCGGATGACCTGGGTCAAGACGGAATGGACTTCGTCCTCGAAAAGATCCCGCAGTCTCCCGACCAGTTCAACGTAGGAACGCAGGTCGCGGACCGTGTGTGGAGGGACTCCGGAACGTTGCAGCAGGGAGGTGACGGCGGCCGCCTGCGCATCCGTGACCAGGCTGTTCGTGTTGGGGTAGGGGGAGCCCGCCAGTAGCAGGGCCTCGTTGCCGGTCCACCGGCTGGTGATCCGCCCGGTCTCCAGAGCGAGGTCGGCCAAAAGTAGCGCCTCCAGCCCCCGGCGATAGTCGCGCCGCGCTTCTTCCCGTGTGTGCCGCAGCTCCACCGTTGCACGGCCCCCTTCCGAGGGAACGATGGTTGGGTAGCCGCGTAGAATCAGTCCGTTGCTGCTCGCCTCCACCACTTCCGGCAGGGCCGACTCGGGGAGACGGGACAGTGTCATTCCGGCGAGGTCGGTGGGCGGCAGCCCTCCTAAGCCGCTTTCCCCGCCTTCCCTGGCGGGCGAGGTCGGTTCCGCAGTTCCCTTCGCGGGACGGCCTTTCATTTGGGTCTGTGCCTCACGGAGCGCGTCACGCACGCTGGACTGCAACGCGGTGCTGGCTGCCTTGGCGAGGCGCTTCTGGAGCTTAGACAGCGATTCGTCGGCGCCGATTATGGCGCCTTTTTCGTCCACCACGCGAAAGCCCACTCTCAAGTGGGTCGGCAGCCCGCGCCGAGCGTACTCGAGGTCTTCGGCGGAAAGGTCGATCCCCGTTCGGCCTCGCACTTCGACAGCAAACGCGTGCCCGAAAGTGAGCGGACCCGTGTCGGCGGCGCGATCCGTCCCCGACTGCTTCGCGTCCATCCCGGTGGGAGCTGCGCGCCGGGTCTTGGTCGGGCGCGAGCGGGCCGAAGATTTCTTGACGGTACCGCGGGTGGATCCCCAAGACTGGAGACGCGACAACGAGGCTTCCAAGGAGTAGGGGTTTTCTTTTTCGGGGACATCGTCCGCGTGGGTCACCTTCTGGGCGGGCGCGGCCTGTGAGTCCCCGCTTCTCAGGCGCTCGGCGATCTCTGCGCCTCGCTGTGTCGCGGGTGCCAGGAAGCGACGCTTTTGCTTCGGAAGACCCCGGATCATGGCCACGCAGAGGTCCTCCAAGAGGCCTGGCACCAACCAATCGAAGCCGGTGTCCTGAACGCGCCCAAGAAGGGGGAGGGGGATGGTCACTGTCACCCCGTCCTCGTTCGAGGTGGGGTCGAAGACATAGGTGATCGGCAGTTCCAGGTCCCCTTGTTTCCAGGTGGATGGGAACTGGTTCGGATCCAGCTGCGCCTGTCGGGGAATGAGCTCCTCGAGCTGGTAGTCAAGCAAGTGTGGGTTCTTCTCCCGCACGTCCTTCCACCACCTGTTGAAACTGGCGGCGGAAGTGATGTGAGCGGGAAGCCGGGAAGCGAAGAACCGATACCGAATGGACTCATCTGGCACCGCGGAGGGGTCCCGCAAGCGTTCGGAAAGGTCCTCGGCCTCCTCCATGACCTGCTGGTTGTGCTTCATGAAGGCCAGGTGGTTTTCGCGCCAGTCGCCTTCTACCAGCGCGTGCTGAATGAACATTTCCCGCGCCAGGTCCTGCGCTGTGAGCTGCTGGGGCTGGGCGGAAAGCAGCCCTCGGTCCCACCCGATGGTCTGAGAGCCAAGAGAGGCCAGGGGGACGGCCCGGTCGGCTACGAGGGTCAGACCGTACAGGGTGACTCTTTCAAGAACCTGTGCGCTTCCCCTGGCCCTGGACCAGGTTGGCTCCGAGTACGACCTCTTCACCAGTGCTTTTGCATACTTCTCTACCCACTCGGGTTTGATGCCGGCAACGGTTCGGGCGAAAAGACGAGATGTCTCCACCAGTTCTGCGGCCATCACCCACTCGGGCCTTCGGCGTCGAAGCGCGGATCCGGGCCAGATGTTGAAGTGCGTGCCTCGGGTTCCCGCGTAGTCCTTGCGGGCTTCGTCCCAACTGCCGATGTTCGACAGCAGGCCGGCGAGGACGGCGCGGTGGATTTGATCTGCGGATGAAGTTGCGCTCCCGGTGCCGAACTCGACCGCGGCTTGCGCAACGGGCCAGGGGGAGTCCTTTTGCGCATCGATTTCCCGGTGGCTGGGTAAGCCGAGTCGGTCCACCTTGATTCCCACTTGGCGGCACATTTGCCGCAGTTGGCCGACTATGTCTCGCCACTCTCGGTAGCGGAGGTAGTGGAAGTACTCCCTGCGGCACAGGCGCCGAAAGGCGCTACCTGACAGGTCTCGGGATTGCGCGCCGAGGTAGCGCCAAAGGTTCAGGTAGGTGATGAAATCGGAGCTGGGATCGGCGTATCGGCGGTGCATCTGGTCGGACTGTTCCTGTGCGTCGCTAGGGCGCTCCCGGGGGTCCTGGATGGACAGGGCGGCGACGATTACCAGGACCTCGGAGGCGCAACCTAGCCCGTCGGCCGCAATCAGCATCCTCCCTAGCCGCGGATCGATTGGGAGACGAGCCAGTTTGCGTCCGAGCGGCGTGATCTTCCCGTCCTCGTTCAGGGCACCGATTTCGACGAGGAGTTGAACGCCGTCGCGCACCGCCCGGGGCGCCGGCGCATCCAGGAAGGGGAAGTCTTTCACTTCCCCCAGGCCCAGGTCGCTCATCTGGAGGATCACCGAGGCCAGGGAGGTTCGCAGAATCTCCGGTTCGGTGAACTCGGGCCGGGTGTCATGGTCGCGTTCAGAGTAGAGGCGGATCGCGACTCCCGGACTGGTGCGGCCAGCGCGCCCGGAACGCTGGGCGGCGGAGGCGCGGGATACAGGTTCGATGGGGAGACGCTGGACCTTGGTCTTGCTGGAAAACCGGCTGATTCGGGCAAGCCCAGCGTCGATCACATATCGGATACCGGGAACCGTCAAAGAGGTCTCCGCGATATTGGTTGCCAGAATGATCCGCTGTGTTGCGTGGGAAGCGTAGATGCGGTGTTGGTCGGCTGCGCTCAACCGGGCAAAAAGGGGCACTACTTCCACCGAGTTGGGACGCCGAGGGTTCTCCCCGGGCGCCAGGAAGCGGTCTCCCAAGTGGTCTTTCAAGGCCTCGGTCGCGTCGAGGATATCGCGCTCCCCCGGTAGGAAAACCAGGATGTCCCCCGGCTCCTCCGTGAGGAGCTCATCTACGGCCTCGGTCAAAGCGGTTTCCAGGTCAAGGTCCTCGCCCAGCCCGTATCCGAAGGTGGATAGGTCACCGCCGCCGGAGCCCCCGTCGAGGTCTGGGCTGAGGGGACGGTATCGGACTTCCACCGGGTAGGTTCGTCCAGAGACCTCAATGACGGGCACATGATTACCGGTGAGGGTTTCGAAGTGTTTTGCGAACCGCTCCGAGTCAATCGTCGCGGAGGTGATGATGACTTTGAGGTCGGGCCTCTGAGGGAGCAGGCGGCCCAGGTAACCCAGGATGAAGTCGATATTCAGGCTTCGCTCATGCGCTTCGTCCACAATGATCGTGTCGTAGCGCGTGAGTAGAGGGTCGACCCCCATTTCCGCCAGGAGGATTCCGTCTGTCATGAGCTTCACCAAGGTGGTGGGGCCCACTTCGTCGGTAAACCGGACCTGGTAGCCGACCACGTCACCGACCTCTTTGCCGACCTTGCCGCCCAGTTCGTGTGCGATGCGGTCTGCGACCGCCCGGGCCGCCAGGCGGCGGGGCTGGGTGTGGCCGATCATCGCAGAGATGCCGCGTCCCAACTCGAGGCATATTTTCGGCAGTTGCGTCGTCTTACCGGATCCGGTTTCACCGGCGACGATGACGACCTGGTGGTCTCGAATCGCCCGCGCAATGTCATGGCGGCGGGCAGTGACGGGAAGATCCGGGTAGGTGACAACAGGCAGTGCGGCTGCCCGCGCGGCCAGCACCGAGGGCGGAAAGGGCTTGACGGAGCCTCGTCCTCGCCCGGAAGTGGGACGCTGGCGCCTGTCTTCCCGTGGCATGACTGTTCGGTGTTGGGGACGACTCACTTTCGTCGCTCGCGGACGGGGATGTGTAACTCAGCCCAGTCTTTGGCGTAGGCCCACAGATCGCTCAGGTTGTCCTCATCGGAGAACCTTGAGTCGCGAGCAACCTCAAGACGTGACCCGTCGGCTAGCAGCGGGAAGATCTCCGCTCCCCCCTCCTCAATGCCGCGTTCCACGTCGTCTCCGTCGTATAGAAGGAGGGCGGGAAGCTCCAGGTTGCGGAGGAGCCTTTCGGGGGAGTTCAGCGACAAGTCGATCAGTGTCTGCGCGGTCACCTGGAAGTAGGACCGCCCGCTGGCAGTGTCTTCGTACACGCGTGTCTCTTGCTTTCGCTCCAAGTCCTCCAGCTGTTCGGGGGAGAAGATGGATTCCCAGTCGAAGTCCAGCGGGCCCATTACCGGGCTGGTGAAGATCATTGCTTTGACGGCCTTCGGGCGTGCCCGCAGTGCAGATATGGAGCCGGATGAGTGCCCGTGCAGAAGCTGCCGGGGAAATCCTTGCTCTGCCAACCATCCGGAAGCTGCGCGTATGTCCTCCACACGCCGATCAGTCGTTATCGGATCGTCGTCCGAGGTTCCGTGGCCGGAGTAGTCGAAGATCAGCGTCGCGTAGCCGAGCGCCCGGTACTTCGCCGCGAGCCGCGGGAAGTGCTGACTGGATTGGCGGTCGCATAGGAAAGCGTGCGAAAAAAGCACTGCGGCGTCAGTGGAATCCACGGGGTCCACGAAGGTGCCCCGCAGCGTTGCCCCACGCGGGGTCGCGATCTCCACCTCACTCACCCGTCCAACGTACCGAACACAACAACGAACCTCTAGCCTTGAAGCGCTTCTCCCGGGGATTTGGCCGCAAGCGGAAGCGTGCCAGGCGGGAGAGGCGGAGGTGAGCCGGTTTTCCCCTACTGTGGGTGGATGGAAAAGATGACCGGTGGCGCGAGCGCGCAGGCAGACTCGAAAACCGTGGAGCAATTCTGGGCTTTCGCGCGTGACCACGTGGGCTGGACCACGCTGGAAGGGATTTTTGGTCAGCAGCAAGTTTCGAGTGTGATCCCGCCGTGGATGGTGCTGGCCGAGGACGCGGGTGAAGCAACCGCCCTCGTGCGCCAACTGGCGGAGGTCGGAACGCTGGAGGTGGCGACGCCCGCAACTGAGTTCCCGGAGGATGGGTCTTTGCCGCAGCGCGGGGATCTGGCGATCATCTGTGACGGAGCAGCGCGGCCAGTCGCTTTGGCGGCCACCTTGGAAGTCCGGGTGAGCGAGGGCGAGGGCAGCGCCGGTAATATCGTCACGGAGAAACTACGCTGCCTGTACCCGCCGCAGGCAGGGAAGACGGTGGCGGATGTGCGCGGATCTTCGGAGGGGAACGGGTAGGTAATGGGAACCAAATTCACGCTTGCCGCGGGACTCACGGTGGGGGTCCTGGTCGGATCGAGGATCGGGCCTAAGCCCTACGACTGGTTCTCCACTGCGATGCGGAAGGTGCGCAGCAGCAAAGTGGTCGCGAGGCCACTGGAAGCTGCCGCCACCAGCGCCTCAGGTTTCGTGCGTAGCAAAGGGGAGCAGATTACGGATCGGGCCGCGTCCTCGGTGTACAACAAGATCGCCGGCGCAGGCCAAGGACCGCTGGTGGTAGAAGCACGCGTGACCAAGGTAGTCGAGGACTAGGTGCGGCCCGAGTGGGCCCCGAACCGTTCAAGGCGCGGTGAGCATTGGACCTGGAGAGTATCCACGGAATAGCGTTTGACGACGTCTTTCGCGTGATTGATCTGACTGGGGTTCTCCTGAACGGGATCCTCGGCGGGAAACTGGCCCGATCCAAGCACTTCGACGCGGTTGGGTTCGTCGTGCTGGCGGTCATGAGCGCGATGGGTGGGGGCATCGTCCGTGACGTCATGCTGCAGCAGGGTCCACCGGTCGCGTTGACCGATCCTCTGTACATTTCGACGGCACTGGTGGGCGCCGCAATCGCGTTCCTGTGGAAACTCCAGTCGAGAGCCTGGGTGGTCGCGCTCATCATCGCCGACGGCGTGGTGCTGGGGGCCTGGGCCGCCACGGGCGCAATGAAAACCCTGGCCGCTGGATTCGGGGTCATGCCCGCCCTGCTGTTAGGGATCACAACAGCTGTGGGCGGAGGAATGATCCGCGACGTGACGGCAGGCAACGTCCCGCAGGTCTTTGGGGGAAACAACCTGTACGCGACCCCCGCGTTGGTGAGTGCCGGCGTAATGGTGGGGTTCTACAGCGTTGGTTTGGCGACGGTCGGGATGATTGCGGCGACGGTGATTGGCTCCTCCTTCACCGTCCTCGCGCACTGGCGGCATTGGCAGCTTCCGGTCCACAGCGACTGGAGTCTGTCCCTCACCCCGGCGCAGCTGCGGCGCCTCCTGGCAACCCGTTCCGGCGCGCCGCACCGTGGTCCCAATCCTCCCGGTGCGCTGGCTGGGCTGGAGCAAGAGATGGAGACTGTTGACGAAGCGGGCGAGGACGATCCCCAGGTTCCCGTTGACCCGGCGACCGATGAGGGGCAACACTGAACCATGTGCGGCAGATTCACCATGTACGCGGACGACCCGGAGCTGGTCTCCCTGTTCGACATTGACGAGGTGGATGGAGAGCATTCACCCTCCTACAACCAGGCGCCCTCGCAGTTGGTTCGATCTGTCCGGGAAACCTCCCAGGAGCAGCGCAAACTGGGCTTGCAGCAGTGGGGTCTCGTGCCGTTTTGGGCCAAGGAGGGATTCAAGCCTCTGATCAATGCGCGGGCGGAGACGGTCACAGAGAAGCCGGCATTTCGCACTGCTGCGCGTCGGCGTCGATGCCTAATCCCAACCAATGGTTACTACGAGTGGCAGAAGAACGCGCAAGGCAAGAAGCAGCCCTACTTCCTGAGCTTGGCGAACCAGTCGGGCGAATCCGCGCCTCCGGGAAGTGAACCAGTTTTGGCGATGGCGGGAATCTTCGAGTGGCCGGGCGAAGAAGCGGGCGAGGGCGGCGCCCCAACCTGCGCGCTCCTCACCCGTCCGGCTAGCGACACCCTCGGATATATCCACGACCGGATGCCCCTTTTCGTTCCCAGGTCGATGTGGGAGCCCTGGCTAGATCGGGACCTCCAGGACCCTGAAAAGGTCGCGGACCTGGTCGCTTCGATTCCCGACGCGCCTCTGGCGCCGCGCCGTGTAGCGCCGGAGGTGGGGAGTGTCCGGAACAACTTCCCCGGCCTGATCAGCCCCTACGAGCCCGATCAGGGGATGCTCCCAGGCGTCGGGTGAGGCGGAGGGCCTCCTCTTCGTGACTGCGTCTCCGTGACAAATCACGCGGTTGTTCCCAACGCCCCGTGGCGACGGGAAGCCGAGGGTAATGAGCGGGCAGAATATCCGGATGATGGCAAGTAGAGGCAGGCGTCGGAAGCGCTCGGCTGCATCGGTGGTGCGGGGGGTCGTCTCAGTGGCCGTCCTCGCCCTGGCACTGTGGCTGTTCTTGCCGCACATCCTGCCGATGTTCAAGAGCGACCGGGAAGAGGTGGACCCAACCGCGTCCGAGTCGCTGCGGCGCCTGTCAGAACTAGAAGTCGGCCCCGACAGCGCGGCAGAGGAGGCACCCCCCTACTCTCGGGATCAGTTTGGCGAGGGTTGGGCTGACCTAGATGGGGACGGGTGCAACACTCGAAATGAGATCCTCGCCCGAGATTTGGACCAGGTGGCCTACCGCGATGGAACCAGCGACTGCGTAGTCGAAAGCGGGATCCTTCAAGACCCATACACCGGGCAGGCCATACAGTTTGAGCGCGGCGAGCAAACCAGTGCGATGGTTCAGATCGACCATGTGGTGGCGCTTGCGGATGCTTGGCAGGCTGGGGCCTGGCAGTGGGAGTCGGACCAGCGGCTGGAGTTCGCCAATGACCCGGACAATCTGCTGGCCGTGGATGGAACTGAAAACCAGCGCAAAGGTGCGTCTACGGCGGAGCGGTGGATGCCCTCAGATGAGGCCGCCTGGTGCGACTATGCTGCCCGACAGGTGGACGTGAAGTACAAGTGGGCCCTCACCGTCTCCGCAGCGGAGAGGGACCAGCTGAACTCCGTCCTGTCGGAATGCGCTGCTCAGGCGTCAAATGGGGGTGGCACCGGGTGAACTGGAGAGCGAATGTCTGATGGTCAAGGCGAGGACGTGGGGCGCACCACTGGGCAGTGGGTCGGACTGGTTATCCTCGGCCTGGTGGCCGGGTTCCTCTCTGGGATGTTCGGTGTCGGTGGGGGGATTCTGATTGTGCCGGGCCTTGTCGCCCTCGCCCATTTCTCCCCAAAGTTGGCCAGCGGGACTTCTTTGGCCGCGATTGTCCCACTCGCGTTGGTGGGGGTCAGTTCTTACGCCTTTCACGGATCGGTCGCGTGGGTTGCTGCGGCTCTGCTGGCGCTCGGCGCCATTGCTGGCGCGAAGATCGGAACCACGCTGCTGGAGAAGATCCGTCCGGAACGGTTGCAACTGGTTTTCAGTTTCTTCATGGTGTTCGTGATTGTCACCATGTTCTTGGTCGTCCCGGACCGAGAGGCCGAATGGGTTGTGACCTGGCTCGATGGTGTGGGTCTGCTGGTGGCCGGGGTGGCAACCGGGACGCTATCAGGGCTGCTGGGCGTCGGTGGCGGCGTGATCGTGGTTCCCGTGCTGATGCTGTTCTTCGGAGCCAGTGATCTGGTTGCGAAGGGGACTTCGTTGCTCGTCATGATCCCCTCCGCCCTCATGGGGACCACGTTTAACGTGCGCAACCACAACGTTGACCTGGGCGCCGCGCTTGCTGTCGGCTTGGGCGCATGCGTGACCACTTACCTTGGGTCGATGGCTGCGGTCGCAGTGTCCCCGCAGGTCGCAAACATTTTGTTCGCCGCTTTCCTTGCGGTCGTGGCGGCCAGGATGTTCATCAAGGCGGTGAAAGGCATTCGGGCGGAGAAGAAGTGAAGAAAAAACGGGGACAACCACCAGATTGGCGGTCATCCCCGTATGCAGATTCCGATCCAGCGAGAGCCGAACCGTCCTCTAACGACTAGTCGATCGGTGCGATCTCTGCCGCAAGCAGCCCCTTGTCGCCTTCCTCAATGAAGAACTCAACGTGCTGTCCTTCTTCGAGGTTGCGGTGACCGGAGCCAACGATGTTGCGGTAGTGAGCGAATACGTCTTCTGAGCCGTCGTCCGGGCTGATGAACCCGTATCCCTTCTGGGAGTTGAACCATTTGACGACGCCTGTGTTCTTGTCTGCCATGCGGATGTCTCTTTCATTTGCCGCTCGGTGTGACCGCGAACCGATTAGTCCGCGGTGCAGTAAAACTTCTTCGTTGCACACCGCGGCTTCCCGCTGGGTACTTCTATGCAAGTTGAAACTACGCGACTAACCGTACCCAAGAATCTCCAGTGCCGATAGTCGAGCGCGGTTTGCCTGTGCGCCGGGCGTGTCGTCCCGAGCCCTAAGCCGCGCCAGCCTGCGGCAGAACACTATCCTTAGCCGTGAGCGAAACGCGTCCCGCATTCGATTAGGGGCGGCCTTGTGAGGGAGAAGGAGACTGCGATGTCGGTGTCAGAGCGGCTGGAAGAACTCGGTTTGGAATTGCCCGCGGTGCCCGAGCCGGTTGCGGCGTACGTGCCCGCCCTCGTACAGGGAAATCTTGTGAGGACTTCGGGTCAGTTGCCTTTCAAGGACGGTGAGCTTCTGCTCACTGGGCGCTGCGGGACGGTGGCGGTCACCCCGGAGTTGGCATATTCGGCTGCCAGGCAGTGTGCGCTGAACGCTCTCGCGGCGGCGGCCTCGGCGGTGGGAGACGTGGACCGGCTCGTTGGCGCGGTGAAGGTGGTCGGCTTTGTTTCTTCCACAGATGACTACTTTGCGCAGCCAGCTGTGATCAACGGGGCCTCTGATCTGCTGCAACAGGTTTTCGGGTCGCCGCACGCACGCTCGGCGGTTGGGGTCGCGGCCCTCCCCCTGAACGCGACCGTGGAAGTTGAGGTCGAGTTCCAATTCGAGTAGTCGGCCCTCCGCGGCCCGCGCCGGGTCTTGCTGCTTGCGGCTACCGTTTTTGCGGCTGGCCTCCGGTCTCGCTGCTCAGGTTGTATCCCGGCGCCTAGGATCCGTTCCATTGCCTACGATCGGTTCCAATGCCTACGAGTGGTTAGGGGTGGGCGGTGTCATTGCAACGTTATCGGCAAACGGGCCGTAGGCATTGGAACGAATCGTAGCCATTAGGCGTGTGGTGGTAGCCGACGGGGGTAATGCAGCTGCATGGAGGGGGCCTCGGCCGCCCCAGCGCGCGCCATATTGCTGTCCCCGGCCTTTTCCCCTCGGTTCGAGGCACAGAAAAGGGCCGGGACACCCGAAGTGGGAATCGTCCCGGCCCTGATCGGCTGGCCCGCCGCAGCGCACCCGCTGGTGCTAAGCGTTCTGCTTCACAGAGGTGATTATTTCGCTGACCGACTCCTTCGCGTCCCCGAACAGCATGTGAGTGTTCTCTTTGAAGAACAGAGGATTCTGCACCCCCGCGTACCCCGTGGCCATGGAGCGCTTGAAGACGATCACGTTCTTCGCCTCCCAAACCTTGAGGACGGGCATCCCGGCGATGGGGGATCCCGGCTCCTCCGCGGCCGGATTCACCGTGTCGTTAGCGCCGATGACAAGGACGGTGTCGACGTCTTCGAAATCGTCGTTGACCTCGTCCATTTCCTTGACGATGTCGTAGGGAACCTTGGCCTCGGCCAGCAGGACGTTCATGTGGCCGGGAAGCCGTCCGGCGACCGGGTGGACCCCGAACTCGACTTCCACGCCCTGGTCTCGCAGGGCCTGAGTGAGTTCCGCTACCGGATACTGCGCCTGCGCGACGGCCATGCCGTATCCGGGGGTGATCATCACTTTGCGGGAACCGGCAAGCATAGCGGCGACCTGGTCGGCTGTGATCTCCTGGTGCTCACCCTCGACGTCGCCGCCTCCTCCTGCGGAGTCGCTGGTGCCGAAGCCGCCCAGAATGACCGAAATGAAGGACCGGTTCATCGCCTTGCACATGATCCACGACAGGAACGCGCCAGAGGAGCCCACTAGCGCCCCTGTGATTATCAGTAGATCGTTGTTCAACATGAACCCGGCTGCGGCGGCGGCCCACCCCGAATAGGAGTTCAGCATGGACACCACGACCGGCATGTCACCGCCGCCGATGGCCGCGACCAGGTGAACCCCCAGGGCGAGGGCGATGACCGTCATCAACACGAACGCGATCCATGCCCCAGCCCCGTGGCCCGCCGCGATGAACCATCCCATCAAGATGACAGAGACGACTATGGCAGCCAGATTCAAGAGGTTGCGGTTGGGAAGCATCAGCGGCGCGCCCTTCATGCGGCCGGACAGCTTCAAGAACGCGACGATTGACCCGGTGAAGGTCACGGCCCCGATAAAGACCCCGAGGAATACCTCCCCTAAGTGGAAGCCGCCCAGCGCAGCCGCCTGAGCGTCCGGCGCGAGGAAGGAGTTGTAGCCAACCAGCACCGCTGCTAGACCCACGAAGGAGTGCAGCAAAGCGATGAGTTCCGGCATCCCGGTCATCTCAACCTTTTGGGCTCTCCACAGGCCGATGCTGGCTCCGATCGCCATGGCGAGGGCGATGAGAAGGAGGGTGACGAGCACTCCGCGGCTGGGTCCGCTGGACAGTGCGGCAAGGATGGTCGCGGCCAGCGCGACCGTCATTCCGATGATTCCCATGACGTTTCCCTGCCGGGAGGTTTCATGAGAGGACAGGCCTCGCAGCGAGAGGATAAACAGGACTGCGGCAACGATGTACGCGAGCGTGACTACGTGGTTAGTCCAGTAACTGGGTTCGGCGAACTCGTTGGCACCGGCCGCCGGAAGCAAGGCGTTCAACACTGTATTCGTCATCTCCGTGGCCTAGCCCTTCTGGAACATGGTCAACATGCGACCGGTAACGCGGAAGCCACCAAAGATGTTGATGGATGCCACGACGATCGCGATGAAACTCAAGATGGTCACCGCCAGGTTCGAGGAACCTATCTGGCTGATCGCACCAACCAAGATGATTCCCGAGATCGCGTTGGTAACCGACATCAATGGCGTGTGCAGGGAATGTGCGACGCCGGTGATCACGTAGAACCCCACGACGATCGCCAGGACAAACACCATGTAGTGCCCGAGGGCGGTGGCCGGTGTAACCATGACCAGCGCGAACGCCAAAAGTGCGGCCGCAAACATCCACGCGAACCTTCGCTGCTTGGCGACTGCAGCTTCCTTGGCCGCCTCCGCCGCAGCCTTCGCATGGTCGATGGGATCCTCCGTTGGCGCGGATGGGGCAGCCGAAACTTGGATGGGCGGCGGCGGCCACAGCACCTGCCGGTCGTCCGTGACTGTAATCGTTCGGACGATCTCATCGTTCAAGTCGATGACCAGCTGCCCGTCCTTGTCGGGTGTCATGAGCTTCAGCAAGTTCACGATGTTCTGTGCGTAGAGCTGGGAGGACTGCGCTGGCAGCCTGCCGGCCAGGTCTGTCCAGCCGATGATGGTTACCCCGTTTTCGGTCACCACCTTCTCACCCGCAACCGTTTGCGTGGTGTTTCCGCCGTTAGCGGCAGCCATGTCCACGATCACGCTGCCCGGCTTCATTGCGGCGATCGCCGCGTCGTCTAGCAGGATGGGGGATTTGCGTCCAGGGATGTTAGCCGTGGTGATCACGATGTCGGAGCCTGCGGATTGCTTAGCGTAGACCTCGTTGGCCAACCGGAGTTGCTCTTGCGTGAGCTCTTTGGCGTAGCCGTCAGTGGACTTCTGCTCCACAGCGGGGAGAGCCACAAACCGCGCTCCCATAGAGTTAACCTGCTCCCCAACCTCCGGACGCACATCGGTTGCAAAGACCTCAGCGCCCATGGAGTTGGCCGTGCCGATGGCAGCCAGACCAGCCACGCCTGCCCCGATCACGTAGACCGTTGCCGGCGGCATCTTCCCGGCCGCGGTCACCTGGCCGGTGAATAGGCGGCCATACTCATTAGCGGCCTCGATTACCGCTCGGTAGCCCGCCACGTTTGCCTGAGAGGAGAGCACGTCCATTGCCTGAGCCCGGGAGATACGCGGCACCACATCCATCGACAGAGCCGTAATGTCATCTGCTGCGAGGCGCTCTAAGAGCTCTTCGTGGCGCATCGGGGCGAGTCGCGAGATCAATACGGCGCCCGCGTGCAGCTTCTCCAAGTCGAAGGGCTCGGGAGCGTCCAGGGTGAGGACGACATCCGCGTCAAACGCCTCATCCCGGTCAACTATGAGCGCCCCGGCTTCCTCATACTGGTAGTCCGGATAGGAAGCCAGACTGCCCGCGCCACTTTGCACGAGGACGGTGTAGCCCAGTTTCATCAGTTTCGCCACCGTGTCCGGGGTGGCCGCAACCAGCGGTTGATCTGGTCGCTCAGCCGGTACGCCGATACGCATGTAGGTTCCTTACATTTCTGCAGATTTAGCCCAAGCCAACTATAAACACCAGCGCGGTCCGGCGGGTCTTCTGGTCACCTTGTGCCCTTAACGGCTTGATTCCCTGCGCAATCCTTGTACGCTGACTTCCAGCCACGGGGCCCCTGAAGCAGGGGTGAGAGGGGAACAGCAGTTCCCGACCGTTGAACCTGATCCGGTTAATACCGGCGTAGGAAGGCATCTCGTGGCCCGTTACGTGCAGTTCCGATTGCCACGGGAGGGCAAATGGCTCAGATCGCTAAAGAAATCAAGTACCGCTGGCGCGTTGTGGACATCGTTACGGCGGCCGTTTTGGGGGCTGTGTTCGGCCTCGTCTTTTTCCTTTGGAACCAAGTTGGATACGCGGCTTTCACTGCCCTTGACACTGTCACACCCGGGATCGGTGGTCTGGTGTCGGGAGTCTGGCTGATGGCTGGCCCGGTGGGGGCCCTAATCATCCGAAAGCCGGGTGCGGCCATATTCGTGGAGACACTGGCCGCCGTGGTGTCGATGGCGCTCGGATCCCAGTGGGGCCCAGAGGCCGCGATAGCCGGACTCATTCAGGGAGCGGGAGCGGAGTTGGCCTTTGCTATCTTCCGGTACAAGAGGTTCACGCCCGGGGTGGCCGCCCTCGCCGGGGCATTGGCGGGGCTAGGGGCGATGCTCCTAGAGGGAGTCACCAGCGGAAACTTCGCAAAGTCGTTCGTCTTCAACCTCACCTACTGGTCCTGCACGATCGCCTCTGGAATCGTGATCGCGGGATTCGGCTCCTACTTCCTGGTGAAAGCGTTGGCGAAGGCCGGCGCCCTCGGCCGTTTCGCCGCCGGTCGCGAGCTACAAAAGCGCGTCTAACGTGGCTTCGGCAGACCTTCTCCCCTCCCACGACCTGCTTTCCGATCCGGAGGTTCGACTAGCAGGCTGGTCCTGGCGCCACCCGGGTCGGAAAGCGTGGGCGGTCACCAACGTGAACCTCGTGATTTCCCCGGGGGAGACGGTCTTGATTGCAGGCGGTTCTGGTTCGGGCAAATCAACGCTTCTCCATGGACTTGCCGGCGTGCTGGACACCGACGAGGGCGAAGGGGAGGGCACCGTAACCATCGGCGGAGTCGCCGCCTCTTCACCCCTTGTTCGCGGACGCGTGGGGTTGGTGCAGCAAGACCCCGAAAGTCAACGCGTAATGGGTCGTATCGGCGACGAGGTGGCGTTCGGTCTGGAGAATCTGGGAGTTCCCCGCTCTGAGATCTGGCGGCGGGTGCCGGCCGCCCTCGCCCAAGTGGGCTTGGCGTACCCCCTGGAGCGCCCCACTGCGGAATTGTCGGGCGGAGAAAAGCAGAGGCTGGCGTTGGCCTGCGCGCTGGCTATGCAGCCGCAGGTGATTCTGCTTGACGAGCCAACGGCGAACCTTGATCCGCGTGGCGGTGAAGAGGTGCGGGAGGCCGTGCGGAACCTCGGGGAAAACACGGGCGCCACGATCATGGTTGTTGAGCACAACCTAGAGCCTTGGCTTCCACAAGCGGACCGCCTAGTAGTTATGGGCGCGGGAGAGATCCTCGCAGAAGGGGTCCCCAGTGAGGTCTTGGCGGACCAGCAGGAGGCGTTGCTGGCGGCTGGCGTGTGGGTTCCGGGGGTCGATCCGATGCGCGGAGTGGTGGGCGCAGCGCCAGACTCAAACGACGGCCGAGGAGCCCCGGCCTTGTCAACCACGGCCCTTTCGGTCGGCTACGGCGCAGATGCGCCCCTATTTGACGGACTTGAGGTGGAGTTCCGTGAAGGGACGTCCACCTGCCTGCTAGGCCCGAACGGCGTGGGAAAGACAACACTGAGTCTCACGCTTGCAGGTCTCTTGGCTCCCCTCGGCGGCAGCATTGCCGTCGCGCCCGGGATCAGGGGACAGCTTGCCGCCAACCCACAGGAGTGGAAGGCCGACCAGTTCCTTGGACGGCTGTCCATGGTCTTCCAGGAACCGCAGTACCAGTTTGTGACCTCAAGTGTCCGCGAGGAGCTACTGCTAGGACTGCGCCTTGCGGGCGTTGAGGAACAGATCGCGGAGTCCAAGGTGGAGGGTTACTTGGTGCGGCTTCGGCTGGCTCACCTGGCGGCTGCGCACCCCCTGTCCCTGTCGGGAGGCGAGCGGCGAAGGCTGGGCGTTGGGGCCGCCCTGATCGCCAGCCCCCGGATCTTGATCCTCGATGAACCCACTTTCGGGCAGGACCTGAACACCTGGCGGGAGGTTGTGGCGCTGCTCCTGGAAGCCCGGGACCGGGGCGTCACTTTGATCCTTGTCACTCACGACCTGCGCCTTGTCGGTGCGCTTGGTCAGAACGTGGTCGAGCTAAAGCGCGCGCCCATCCCGGAAGCGCCCGCGAAAACCGTCGACTCGCGCGAAGGTGAGGGCGAGGCCGAGAATCGAAAGCCCCTGACTTACGCAAAAGCACGCCCGAGGCGCACACTCTTATCAAGGGTGAACCCGGCAACCCAGATCCTCGCGCTGCTAGTAATGACTCTGCCGCTCATGGTGACGATAGACCCGGTCTCGGCGGCCGTCGCTTGGCTTCTGGAGTTGTGCCTCTTACCTTTCACGGGGCTCCGTCCGCGTGCGGTGCTCCTACGTCTGACGCCTTTGCTCCTGGCGGCCCCTTTGGCGGCCATTTCGATGCTTCTATACGCCGCTCCCGGCGGTGACATCTACGCCGGCTGGGGACCTGTTGTAATCAGTCAGAACTCCGTCACTCTGGCAGTCTCTATTGCGCTGCGGGTGCTCGCTGTCGGAACTCCGGCGGTCGTGATGCTCCCAAGTCTTGGCTCCACGGAGGTTGCCGACGCTCTGACGCAGATCGTGCACCTGCCTTCGCGGTTCGTCCTTTCTTCGCTGGCCGCTATTCGAATGGTCGGCTTGATGACAAGTGATTGGCAGGCGCTACACCGGGCCCGCCGCTCGCGTGGCTTGCGCCGCTCCAACTTTGCGCGGTCCGCGTTCTCCCTCATCACCTTCGCCTTGAGAAGGGCCGAAGCCCTCTCCATGTCTATGGAAGCCCGCGGCTTCGGGTCGAACATCCCGCGTTCTGACGCGCGCGTCTCATCGCTTTCGAGGGCGGACGCGGTGGCCCTCGCCCTCGCCCTCGCCGTCCCCATCGTGGCGCTGGGAGCGGCTGCATTGACCGGGACGTTCTCTTTGCTGGGGACCGGAGGGGTTTGATGGATTGGCCGGGCGAGGACGTCCTAGATGCAATCGAGAGGCTTGCCCCGCCCGAAGGGCCCCGCCGGTTCATCATCGATGGACCCTCCGGGAGTGGTAAGACGACGTTGGCATCCGCCCTCGCACGCCGCCTGGGCCTTCCCGCTCACAACGTGGAGAAGTGGGTTCCAGGCTGGGGTGGCCTCGCTGCGGGTTCCCGCGTGACAGAGGATCTGGTCAGTGGGCGCACCGGCCGGTACCGCGAGTGGGATTGGGTGAAGGGAATGCCCGATGGTCTGGTCGAAGTGGACCTAACCGGGGGCTGGATTATTGAAGGCTGCGGAGCGCTAACGCCTGGGACTGCCCTGGACGGAATCGTGACTGTGTGGGTTGAAGCCGAGCCGGGAGAGGCACGGCGACGCGGGCTCAGTCGTGATGGGGACGGCTTCGCTTCGCACTGGGATTCTTGGCATGCGCAGGAGGTGCGGCACTGGGCGGAGCACGACCCAAGGAGCCTTGCCGCCATAAAAGTCGAAACGTAGTCTGGGATCATGCGTGTCGCTATTGGTGGAGCAAGCGGAAGACTGGGTCGCCGCCTCGGGGACGCACTTGAGTCCCGTGGCGATTCGGTGGTGCGCCTCGTTCGGGGAGACGGTGGTGCAGGCGGGCGCCGGTGGGATCCCAAGGCGGGGACCATTGACGGGCCCGGACTGTCGGATGTGGATGCCGTGGTCAACCTGGCCGGCGCCGGGATTGCGGACAAAAGATGGACCGCCTCGTATAAACAAGAGATCCTCGATTCCCGCGTGGATAGCACTGGAACCATCGTCAAAGCGCTCGCGCAGGCGGGAGCGGAGCGGCAGTGCAAGACATTTCTCTCCGCCAGCGCAGTTGGATACTACGGGCCCAACTGCGGCGATCGGGTCCTCACAGAGTCCTCTCCCGCCGGCGGCGGATTCCTTGCGGATGTGTGCAAGCGCTGGGAGGAGGCGGCTGCCCCGGCCGAAGACATGGGGGTTCGGGTTGCGTATCTGCGCACCGCAAACGTCCTCGAACGTGGTGGCGGATTGCTGAAGGCGCTGCGTCCCCTGTTCCGGATGGGACTGGGCGGCAGGATCGGCTCGGGAAGCCAATGGTTGTCGTGGATCCACGTGGATGACCACGTGCGGGCCATGCTCTACCTTCTTGACCACGAGGTTGCGGGACCCGTGAATCTTTCGTCCCCCGGCCCGGTCCGAAACCGGGAGTTCGTGGACTACTACGGGTGGATGCTTGGGAGGCCCGCGCGAGTTCCGTTTCCCCGCAGACTTGCTTCCGTAGCGTTGTCTAAGGACATGGTGGAAGAGACTATCTCGGCTGGGCAGCGGGCGCTGCCCTCGGTCCTAACCGAGTCGGGATTCGTTTTCAAATACACCACCGTGCAGGAAGCGCTGGACCAGATTAACTCTGACACCTCTAACCGTGGTTGAGGGCTCCCCGGCACTGGTGAACCCTTTCCCAGAAGCGGTTGGTCCCGATGAGGCCAGAGAATACGCGGGCGTCCGCCCGTACTATCCGGAGCAGTTGTACCAGCTACTTGCCGAACAGTGCGGGCAGCCATACCGAGTCGCAGTCGACGTGGGGGCCGGGACCGGTCAGTTCACGGCCGGGTTAGTTGCCCAAGGTCTGCAGGTCGTTGCTGTCGAACCTTCTACAGCTATGCGGGCCGAGTTGGAGCAGCGGCCCTGGGCCGTGCGCGTGCAAGTGGTGGACGCGACCGCGGAGGATACGGGGCTGCCCTCCGAGACCGCGGACCTGGTGGTTTGGGCGCAGTGCGCGCACTGGCTGGATGTGCGGGCCGCCAGCGAAGAGGCCGCGCGACTCCTACGCCCCGGCGGAGTCTTGGCCGTCGTGGCAAACCAGATGCGGGTATCGGTTCCGTGGGTCCACCGCCTGAGTCGCATCATGCGCTCCGGCGACGTAGTCCGCGCCGACCGCCCCCCGCGAGTTCAAGGACCTCTGACCGGCCCGGACCTCCACCAGATCCCTTGGGCTCAGAGTCTCACGGTAGAAGAGTGCTTGGCACTGGCCCGCACCCGATCCTCCTACCTGGCGGCGTCCGAGCCGCGAAGAGAGAGAATGCAGGCAAATCTGAACTGGTACCTGCGTGATCACCTGGGCTGCGACAGAGAACTCGAACTCCCCTACACGACAATCATGTGGTCGTGGAAAAAGCAGAACAGCGCGTGAAACCAAGCGGGGTTTTGCTGGAGTGCCGCCGCTGCAGGTAGGTTGAGCTGGGCTGGCCGGCCGGCCCGCCAACCTGGAACTCCATGACCAGATCGCAAGGTTCAGATGACGGCACCATCATTCCTAGGCGTGCTGTTCGCGATGGTTTTCTACGCCATCTCGGTGACGCCCTCCCTGCTTCCCCGCCGCTGGTGGTGGCACGCGTTCGTGTCGGGCATCGTGATGGGTCTCGGCTACGTGATCGGCTGGGGCTTGGAGGAAGGTGGCCGCGCCCTGTTGGAGATCGTGGGCGTGCACGTGAGCATGCCGGAGGTCCTCTGGCGGTGGATGCTTGCCCTGCTGGCGCTCGCGGTGCTCGCATGGACGCTGCGGTCGGTCTGGAATTCTTACAGGGCTGGTCGCGAGGCAGCCGAGATGCAAGGTATGAAGCCCGTAGGCCCGGGAGAGTATTTCCTGGGTTTCGTGCTTTCCTTCGGCATGTTTGCCTTCGTCATGCAGGTGGTGCGGCTGGTTCTTCTCATCTTCAACCAGGCCGTGAACCTCCTTGGACGCTGGATGTATCAGCCGCTTGCGGTGCTGTTGTCCCTGGCCTTCGTTGTGCTGGTCATCGTGGTTGTTTCCAACAAGGTCGTCTTCAAGTTCGGGATGGCGGTCTATGCGCACAAAGCCGCGAAGCTGAACACGACTAGCGGCGGCGGTTACGCCCAGCCTTTGGTGGCGGAGCGCTCGGGGTCGCCCGAGTCCTTGTCTCCTTGGGAGACGATTGGCGGACAAGGGAGGAAGTTCCTGTGCAAAGGTCCGAGCGCCCAGATGATCGCCGACGTGACCGGTGCGCCTGCGATGGAGCCGGTGCGGATCTACGTGGGGATGCCTAGGCGCGGTGCCGACCTTGAAGAGTTGGCCGCTTTGGCCGTCGAAGAAATGGACCGCACCGGCGCGTTCGATCGTTCTGTTGTCTTGGTGAACACCGCCACCGGCTCGGGATGGGTGGACGAGTGGCTGGTGCAGCCCATGGAGTACCTCACCCACGGGGACTGTGCGGTCGTGACCATGCAGTACTCCTACCTCTTCTCTGCGGCGATGATGGTCTCCGACCTGACTGACTGTGCGTTGGCGGGCCAGTACCTCTTCGAGCTGGTGGAGGCACGTGTCAAGGCCATGCCCCCGAAGAAGCGCCCTCTTTTGATTGTCTCCGGGGAATCGCTTGGGGCCTACGGCTCCCAAATGGCGTTCGTCGATTTCGATGATTTGCGCCGTCGTACGGACGGTGGGATCTGGACGGGCTCGCCCTACAAGTCGCCAATCCTTAGAGAGATAACGGAGCGTCGTGCGCCGGGTTCACCGGAGGTTTCACCGTTGTATGACGAAGGGCGGCACTTGCGCGTGGTGAATGAACCCGCCCAGCTCAAGTCCGATATTTTTGGTCGGGGTCTGGGGGAGTGGGAGTTCCCGAGGTTCGCACTGGTGCAACACGCATCGGACCCCGTGGTGTTCTACACGCCGCGCCTGGGTTTCCACGAACCCGATTGGATCCGGGAGCGGGTCGGCCTCGACGTTTCCAAAGGAATGCGGTACACGCCCGTAACAACCTATCTCCAGGTGCTAACGGACCTTCCTGTAGCTGGAACGGCTCCCGCCGGGCACGGCCACACCTATCACCGAGAGCTGGTGGATGTGTGGATGGAGATCTTGGGGTTCGACCGCCCTCATGCTTTGGGCCGTGTCGGGAGTACCGCCTGGGTGACCCCTGAGATGAAGGCGGCCATCGGCGATGCCATTGAGAAGGACAACCAGCGCGATCCGTAGAAGCGGTGGGACTACAGGAGACCCTTCTTCTCCATCCTCTTCAGTGCCAGCCATCCGAAGGGTATCCGGCCGTAGAAGGTGACCAGGCGGAAGAGGACCGCAGTCGACAGGGCGATGGCTGGCGGGATCCCGGCCACTTGCAGGCCGGCGGTGAGGGCGGCCTCCACTGGGCCGATGCCGCCGGGCGTTGGAATTATGGAGCCGAGCGTCGACGATGCCAGGTAGGTCAGCGCAAGCGTGAGCGGGTTCATCGAGTAACCAAATGCGGCCAATGCTGCGCCAAAAGCGCCTATGTACCCCAGGTTCATCAGCATGTTGCCACCCACGGCAACCAGCAGCTGTCTTGGGTGTCCAAGGATCCACAGAAGCTGTGGGTACACCTGGTCCCAGGACGGACGCAGCTTTGCCCAAATCCAAGTGCGGAGCTTCTTGATTGAAAGTGTCGCCGCCAGCAGGGTTGCGATAGCCGCAACCACCCAGACGATCGTGAGGGTCGGCAGATCGAAGTTCAGGCTGGTTCCGGTTCCAACCACCACGAGGAGCAAAAGCACCACCGACGTCAGGAACTGGGAGATTTGCACCAAAGTCACGGTGGCGACGGCGACGGGCGTTGAAAGCTTCTCCCTATTCAGGAACCGCAGGTTGAGAGCCGCCGGTCCGATTCCCGCAGGGGCAACAAGAGTGACGATGGACGCCGCCATCTGCGCCAGAGTCGCGTTCCACAGGCTGATCTTCTTCGGGGCGAACGCCACCAGTGGGATGGCTGCCCCCAGCCAGGTCACCGACCCAAGCAGGAAGGCAGCGACGATCCACCAGATGTTTGCGTCGCGAACCGCTTCAGCCACAGCCTCGAAGTTGAGGCTACCCATGACGGCCACAAGTGCGATCGCGAGGATCAGGAACATCACCACGGTCTTCGGGGAGAAGCGCTGCAGCTTGATCGGCTCCGGGGCGCTTACCTCAGGGGTGATTCGGGAGAGTTCGTCGCGAAGCTTGTCAAGGATGCCGGCTCTGCGCACCTTCGCCCGCAGCCCCTTGGGTAGCACGGCGGACTGCAGCACGAGCCCGGTCGCTAGAAGCTCCGGGGTTCCGATCACCTTCTGTGCCGAGGCCACGGCCCTTTCCACCGAGGTGGCCAAGGAAAGATGGACGAGCATCTGCGCGCAGTCGATCCTCTGCAGGAGGTCATTGGACCCCATGTCCGCCCGCCCCCAGTTGAGCAGCCACACGTTGAAAGAGGAGTCGAGGGCGATGGCGTCCTCGTCTAAGTTCCGGTGGCAGACGTCTTTGCTGTGAGCGAGGACGAGCTGGCGCCACGCCTGATCCAGCGTGTCATCACTAATTTCTACGCCACCGTCCTGCAGGCGCATCAATGGGACCGCCGGTGGAAGAGGCTCCCAGAAAACAGCTACGGAGCTTCCAGCGTCAGCCAGGCCCACGGGGCGTTGGGTGCGCACTCCCGCATCGCTGACGGTCACGGCTGCAAGCATCGTCCTTTGAGCCATTATCTTGATTGCGGGACTGATGAGCCTCTCTGTACCGCGCAACCGCACATTCGACCACAGGTCCGAGGCCAAAGCGGTCAGCCCGACTTCCGGGTCTAGGACGTGCACGTCCAGCGTCTGGCCATCTGCCTCCCACAGTTGGTACTGGCGGTCTGAACCTTCCGCGTACTGGGGGCTTACCTCGAACGTGTCGGTGGTCGAGGTGACGGGGTAGGTGGCCAAAGGTGGATGGATCTGCCCCAGTCGGTAGTCCGGAGTCTGAGTAGCCTCGGTGACGGACCAGGTTTCGAGCGGCTGAGTCTGCGTTGGAAGGTCCACGCGAACCAAGCGGGTTGGGTCCAAGTCGACGCGGAGAGCCGCTTCCACTAGATCGGCGGGCATAGCTCTCAGGTCGTTGAAGCCGCCAATCCAACGGGACAGGCAGCCGAGCGTTCGCCCTAGCAGTACAGTGACCAGGATCCCGGGAAGCGTTGCGGTTCCGCGGATCATGGCGAAGAACAGTAGAACCCAGATGCCCACCCAGGTGAACGCCACGCTTTTGGAGGTAGTGGAGGTTCCGGCGACGGTGGCCATCGCTGCAATCACCATGATCACCACATTCACGGAAGTTATCTGCCCGGTGGGAGTAACGACCGTGAGTGCGTTGGTTATCACCTCTGGCAGGTGAGGAAGCGCAAGGGTGATGCCCCAACCGATCAAAGACGCGGCTATCGCGGTCAGAACCGCATGGATTACCGCCCTGTAGTCACCTCGTCTCAGCAGGTGGATGACGAGCAGGACGGGCGCGGTAATCACGAAAACGCCCTCGAGCACACTTAGCGGCAGGAAGAGGACCTTCCGAATCACATTGTCGAAGGCTGCTCTTACGTCCTCTTCTACTCCCTGCGTGGTGGATGCCGCATAGACCCCCATCAGGATCACCAGAGCGATACCGAGTACGGAGAAGAGGACCTCTACCGCGTCTTCCAGGCGCCGCTGGCGTCCGGGGATTCGATCCGAAACGTAGACGGGGTGGTCCAAACGGGGTTGGACCATGACGGTACCGACGTCCTGGCTAGGTGCCGGCTCAGGCGCAGCGACCTCAGTCGTATCGTCGGTTGGCATGCGCTTAGTCTAATGGTCAGCAAATTGGCGGGCGCCGCTGCATCGGCGGCTCAAAGCGCGTCGCCTACACTTTCGTCCAGGATGGGAGACCCTCCCGATCCCAGAAAGACTGAGGACCCAATGCTTCACTTGGCCGCCGGGATCGCTGACGCATTTCCGCAGGCGACTGTCGTCAACTCTCACTTCCCCGCCCTCGGCCCCTTCCCGGTGGTTCCCGCGGAGGGAAGTTGGCTGTCCACGGTTGCCGAATGGTTCAAGGACCCGACCTCCTTGTTGATTGCGATGGGACCGTGGGTTCTGCTGGGTGTTGCGATCATCGTGTTCATCGAGTCCGGGGTGCTTTTTCCCATCCTCCCGGGCGATTCGCTGATCTTTGCGGCGGGTCTGCTGCACAGCCAGCTCGGCATCAACATGTGGGTGATGATCGGCGTCATTCTTGTGGCGGCGTTCCTCGGTTCAACGGTCGGATACTGGATTGGCTACAGGTGGGGGCGCAAGCTCTTCAAAGACGACGCGCGTTTCCTCAAGACCGAATACCTGGTGCAGGCGGAAGAGTTCTTCGCCAAGTACGGAGGTCGTTCCCTGGTGATTGGGCGTTTCGTCCCTTTCGTGCGCACCTTCGTCCCGATCGCGGCGGGAATCGCGCGGCTGTCCTATCCGCGCTTCCTGGCATTCAATATGCTCGGCGCCCTGATCTGGGGGGCGGGGGTGACGTGGGCTGGCGCGGCCCTCGGTGGGGTGCAGTTCGTCCATGACAACCTGGAAGTCATCATCATCTTGATTGTGATCGTCTCCGTCATCCCGATGGTCGTGGAACTCATCGCTAATAAGCGCAGATCGAAGAAGGCGGCGGAAGCAGTGGGGGAGGACGCGGCGGCCAAGGGGCAGTCCTCGTCGGAGGGTCCCGAGACATCGACGAGGACGGTGGCCTCCACGCCGGAAGGACATGACGCTGGCGAGGGGGGCGACCTCTGACCGTGGAGTACCTTCCGCAGTGGCTGCCGTGGATCGCCCTGGCGGCCGCAATGGTTCTCGCCTGGGTGTGGCCCGCCTACTTCTGGTTGCGCGCACTCCGGCTACCAGCACCCGTCGCGGCGGTCGCAGCCCCGGCGGCTACGGGAGGATTGATAGCCGCCCTTTCGACGCTCTACGACAACCTGGGGTGGTTTTGGTCGGGGGCGCGGGCGCTGCCCGTCCTCGCCCTTATTGGCGGCGCTGGCGCAGCAGTCTTTTTCTGGGCGAAGCCAGCCGCCATTACAAGGGTGCGTTTGCGTCTCTGGTCCTTGCCCCTGGCGCTTTCCGCACTGGTGGGCTGGCTCCTTGCTGCGCTGCCCACAATGATTGCCGCGCCCCCGAACAACCCGACGCAGCAGTGGGATCCCTCCTTCCACTTGAATGGTGTCTGGGGCGTTACCCAGTTGGGCGTGGCGTCGCCGGCCTACGGATTGGCTCACAACTATGGGGGTCGGGCCGCCAGCGGCTATCCGACGGGTTGGCATGCGTTCGTCTCCTTGTTCGCTACCGGTCCGACTACGGTCCAGACGGCAAACGCTTCGTCCCTGGCCATCATGCTGATCTGGGTGCTGGGGGTGGCGGTGTACGCCTACCTCCTGTACCCATCAAGGATGGTTGCGGCTGCCGCAGCCGTGATCGCCGGGACCCTGCCTTCCATGCCGGCCGACGCGCTGACCGCCTACTCTCAGTGGCCGAACGCTCTTTCCGTCGCCTTCCTTCCCGGTGGGGCAGCCGTCTTGGTCGTGTTTGGGCGTTCGCTGCTCGCATACCTGGGCGTTCCCCCTGCCACCCGGGCGAGGTCGGTGAATCCCAGTCCCGACACGGATCCGACGTCGGCTGTTCCTGCTCGTCGGCCTTCGGTCTCCTTGGGCGGCCTCGCGGGCCTCCTGGGCGCCGTCTTGTTGATGACGGTGGGGGCGCTCCAGGCGCACCAGGTGTACGCATTCAATCTCTTACTTCTCCTCCTCCCGCCGCTGGTGGCGGGCTGGTGGAGAGTTCTGCGTTTTTCGCTGCACCAACGGTGGTTCACTCTCTTAGTGGCGGACGTTGCCATTGCGGTCTTTGGAGTTGCAGCGGTCGTCTGGGCCGAACTCCGCCCGGAGCTGTATTCCATGCGCTCCTACCCACGGAACGGAGTGAACCTGGCGACGGGGCTGTCCCAGGCACTCATACCGAACCCTCCGTTCGACTTGACCGTCGGTCTCATAGCTTTCAACTTTGTTTTTGCCCTCCTGCTGCTCTCCGCTCTGACGGGCATTTACCTGGGACGGCGCCGAGCCGATTCCCAGGTACGGTGGTCCGGCGAGAGCAAGCCGTTGGCTTGGCCGGTGTGGTCGTACGGAATCTTCGCGGTCTTGATCTTCTTCGCGTACGGCCCTAACTGGGGGATACGGCGGTGGATAGTGGGTCCGTGGTTCTCCGACGGACGCCGAATCATGGAGCCGGCTTCCTTAGCAGTTGCCCCGCTACTTGCTGTCGGCTTCGCTGCCCTAACCCACTGGCTCATCGATTTCGTAGGCTCCCGACTCTCCATCGGTGCCCAGACGCTCACGGTCATCGGTCTGGGCGCCGTGCTAGTCGTGATTTCGGGTTTCGGGGGGATGGATTCGCGGATCGCCGCGGCGCGTTCGGTCCTGGACCCCGCCCAGCTGGGCAGGCCGGGGATGGCGTCGCAGGAAGTCCTGGACATGATGCGGGAGATTCCGGACCTGCTCCCCGAGGATGCAGTGGTTCTTGGCGACCCGCAGGCAGGGGCCATGTACTCGCAGGCTATCGGCCAGAGGTGGGCGTACTTCCCCCAGCTGTCCTTGATGAACGCCGACCGGGAGACGCAGGAGATCATCGTTGAGCGTTTTGGTGATCTCACCTGGGATCCGGAAGTGTGCGAGGCGATACAGACCGCAGGAATCACCCACTACATGGCCGCGCCGGATGGGGAGTACTACGGCAAACTGAGATCTTCCCGGATGCCGGGACTGTATAACGTCGACACCAGCGACGGGTTTGAACTGGTCGCAGAAGCGGGAGATACCCGCCTCTACAAGATCACGGCCTGCGATACGGAGTAAATATGACGCCCAGACGCGACGTGGATTCAGCCACGAATCTGCCCGGCCCGCCTGCTTTGGGAGACCATCTCCGGATCGCCTTCCTGGGTCCTTTCGGGACGTTTACCGAGCAGGCACTGTGGCAGGTCGCCCCCGCTGGCGCCGAACTGGTGCCTTTGACTTCCGCTCCCCAGGCTCTTGACGCGGTGCGGTCGGGAGAGGTTGATCGTGCTGTCGTCCCTATTGAGAATTCGATCGAGGGCGGAGTGAATGCCACGATCGATGCGCTCTCTCGCGGCGATGAACTTCGTATTGTCGCGGAGATGCTGGTTCCGGTGCGCTTCGTGCTGGCGGCCAGACCGGATACTTCGCTGTCGGATATTCGCCGGGTTGGCACCCACCCCCATGCGTGGGCGCAGTGCCGTGGTTGGGCTGAGGGGAGCTTGCCGGGTGTCGTGCATGTTCCCACAACCTCTACTGCCGCCGCCGCGCAGCTTCTGGGTGAGTGGGGCGAGGACGATGAGCTCCCCTTTGACGCTGTCTTGTGTAACGCCACGTCAGTCGACCGTTATGGGCTGGTGCCGCTGGCCACGGACGTTGCTGACAATAGGAATGCTGTCACCCGCTTCATCATGGCGTCGCGTCCGGGCAATCTTCCGCCGGTCACTGGCGCCGATAAGACCACCGTCCAGGTCAGCCTCCCAACCGACGAGGCCGGCGCCCTCCTCATGATGCTGGAGCAGTTCTCAGTCCGAGGCGTGAACCTTTCTCGAATCGAGTCGCGCCCGGCCGGAGACGGATTAGGCCATTACGCGTTTTCCATAGACATAGAAGGACACGTGAGCGAGGAGAGGGTGCAGGCCGCCCTCGTAGGGCTTCACAGGACCTGTCCGAAGGTGCAGTTCTTGGGTTCTTATCCCCGAGTTGATGGGGTGCGAGTTCAAGTCAGGAAGGGCACGACCGACAAGGACTTTGACGCGGCGAGGGCGTGGGTCGCAGATATCTTGGAGCGGCCCGGCCTCGCATAGGCCTTCTAAATCTTGCGGTCCCAGTCGGGGATCGCGGCGGGAGAACCTGGTGCGACGCGCATGAGGAGAGCCCCTTTGTCCACTCGTGCGATGACCGTGCGGGCGGTGCCGATGGCGTCTCCATCCACCTGCACCGGGTACGGCTTCGAGATATCGACCCGCGCATCCGGGGTTTGCTGAAACTGGATCTGCGCCACGTCATGCTTGGTGTTGATCGGGAGAATACCTGCTTGGTTCCCGAAGACCTTCACGGACAGGTACATCCAACCCACCAAGCCACCCTTGGTGTCGATTGCGATAACGTCCAGTTTTCCGTCGTCGATTTCGGCGTCAGGGGCCAGCTGCGCGAAAGGTAGGTCGCCGCAGTTAGCGAACAGCACCGTGCGTGCTCGCAGCGCCGTCATCTCGATACCGTCTTCGGAGTGCAGGGCAGGGGACACGCCGGCTGCGTCGCCGATCGTGTGAGAGGCGCGAACGGCTCTCTGGACAGAGCGAGGAATCGGCAGAGAGTGGGATGTCTTGGGAACGTTTCCGTCGCCAGCGGTTTCCTTGAAGATAGTAACCGTCGCCTTCATGCGCTCGATGTGGAGGGCGCTGAGAGCCGTGAATACGTAGGCGCTCCAGCCCACTGTTTTCTTCAGTTTTGAACTGGTATTGGCCATGGTCTGGCCGTCGAATCCGACGCCGGCGATCACCAGGTATGCGTATTCGTTGCGCCGGGGCTCTTCGACGCCTTCCGGCAGTTCCCGTACCTCGGAAGCGCGGGCCTCCCTAAGGAGGGTCCCTTCGGGTGGAAACTCTGCCGGGGTCTCCACCCGCTCTGTCCTGAGCCACGCCAGGTCGACGCGGCGGCTGACAGGGTTCAGGGCAATCTGAAGGGCCTGCCTGGTGTCCAGGGGAATGTTGAGGTTGCGTGCCATTAGGTTGCCGGTGCCCATGGGCAGCAGCGCCATCGGAACCCTGGAGTGAGCCATCCCGGCTGCAACCGCGCGGACCGTTCCGTCTCCTCCGGCCGCAATCACCAGGGCAGGTTGGTGACGTAGTGCCTCAATGGTCTGGCCGGTCCCTGGATCTTCAACAGTTGTCTCGAGCCAGTGGGCTGGTTCCCCTGTGGCCCGGCGCACCTCGCCGTTGACTAGCGCCTTGAACTTCTCATAGCTCTGAGGCTTTGTCGGGTTGACGACCACCCACACCCCGCGTCGTTCCCCCACGGCACCGGAGAGCGCCGGTGCCGTGGTGAGCGATGCTTCCTTCTCACGGTTCGCCCGCCGCAGCACGACGACGAGGGCCACGATCGCCACAACGGCGATCACCGACAGTGAGACGATGGGCCACAGGGCGGTAACGTCAAACCTCATTCCCTTAGGGTATCGGGCGGTACCGTTCACGGCAGACAAGCCGTGGAGCGTGGAGCGTTAAGCTGAGCTCATGATTGACATGCGTTTTCTCCGGGAGAACCCGGACGCAGTGAGAGAATCCCAGATTGCGCGCCAGGAGGACCCTGACCTGGTCGACGCCGTGATAGCCGCTGATGAAGAGCGCCGCGCTGCGCTGCAGGAGTACGAATCGCTGCGGGCGGAGCAGAAGGTCGTCTCCCGGAGCATTGGGAAGGCCGCTCCCGAGGATCGGGAAGCTGCCTTGGCCGCGGCGAAGGAACTGGCCTCGAAAGTTCAAGAGGCGAAGGCTCGCGCTGATGAGGCGGACGACCAAGCGACGCGGCTGGCCTACAAGCTCTCCAACGTGGTTGAGGAGGGAGCACCCAGCGGGGGCGCTGACGACTATCAGGTGGTTCGCATTGAGGGTCCAGCCCCGCGTGATTTCGAAGCCGAGGGATTCGCTCCCAAAGATCACCTGGAGCTGGGCGAAGGACTCAACGCCATTGACGTGAAGCGCGGCGCGAAGGTGTCGGGGGCACGCTTTTACTATCTGACGGGAATCGGAGCTCGCCTTGAGCTCGCGCTTCTTTCCATGGCTGTTGACCAGGCCACAAAGGCGGGCTTCACCCTGCAGATCACCCCGACCCTGGTGAAGCCGGAGATCATGCGCGGCACCGGTTTCCTCGGGGAGCACGCGGATGAGATCTACTACCTTCCCGCGGATGACCTATATCTGGTGGGGACCAGCGAAGTCGCCCTAGCCGGTTACCACGAAGGGGAAATCCTGGACCTGTCCAAGGGTCCTTTGCGCTACGCGGGTTGGTCCACGTGCTACCGGCGGGAAGCGGGTGCGGCGGGAAGGGACACCCGTGGGATCATCCGAGTCCACCAGTTCAACAAGGTAGAGATGTTTACCTACTGCGACCCTTCCGACGCGCGCGAAGAACACCGTCGGCTCCTCGGCTGGGAAGAAGAGATGCTGGCAAAAGTCGAACTGCCCTACAGAGTGATAGACACTGCGGCGGGCGACTTGGGAGCCTCCGCGGCCCGAAAGTACGACTGCGAGGCGTGGTTGCCCACACAGGAGAGGTGGATGGAAGTCACCTCTACGTCCAACTGCACCACCTTCCAGACACGCCGTCTGTCCGTCCGGCAGCGCACGGTCGAGGGCGTCGGTCCCGTCGCCACCTTGAACGGCACCCTCGCAACCACCCGTTGGCTGGTAGCTCTCCTAGAGAACCACCAGAACGCGGATGGCTCGGTCAACGTGCCTGCCGCCCTGCGGCCCTACCTAGGCGGCTTGGAAGTGATGACTCCGCAGTGAGACAACCCCTTGTAACGCCGCCGCCCCATAAGGGGCCGGCCATTCCCTACGAGGTACAACTGGACAACGCGCGCTCCTCCCTCCCGGGGGACCTGCCGGTCGATGCCCGGAAGGTGCTGGTCGCCCTCGACATCGACGGGACCCTCCTCACGGCCCACGGTGCCACGCCGCGTGTCTCCAGGGTGGTGCACGAAGCAATTGACGCGGGTATGAACGTCGTGATCGCAACAGGGCGCGGCATTCCCGCGACTCGCCCGGTCTTCGAGGAACTGCGTCTACCCACCGGGTACTCCGTGTCGGCCAATGGCGCGCAAACGATTCGTTGGACCCGAACGCAAGACGGCCGACACGTGTACGAGAAACTCTCGGAGACCTACTTCGATCCTCGCGAACCCGCTGAGGCGATCCTCCGCGCGGTCCCCGGGGCAATCCTTGCCACGGACGACGGACAGGAAGGAATGAGGGTCTCGCGGTTGTTCCCGGTGGGAGAGCTAGGAGAAGGTCAGCGGAAGCACGAGCTGCAGGAGATGCTCGACCTTCCCACTGTCCGGATGGTGGCGAGGGCGCCATGGCTGGAAAGAGAAGACTTCGCTCACGCGCTGTCCTCGGCGCGACTACCGGGGGTTGAATGTGCTGTGGGCTGGACGTCCTGGGCGGACATTACCGCTGCCTCCACCACTAAGGCGCACGCCCTCGCGCGGTTGGCGGAAGATCTGGGCGTCGCCCCCACCGGGACGGTGGCCGTGGGGGACGGGAGTAACGACATCACTATGCTGCGTTGGGCTCACCACGGCGTCGCCATGGGAGGGGCGGCCCCGGAAGTCGTGGCGGCTGCGAAGGCCACGACGGGGGCAGTGGACCATGACGGCGCGGCGGCCGTGTTGCAAGCCCTCCTCGAACGGTTCTGAACTGGCTTTAGCGTCGAGGTTTACACTTGGAGGCGCGGGCTCGAGGGTGAGCCGGGTAACTGTCGACGATGCCAAGGTGGGGTCATGGGTTGGTTGGAATCTGTTGAGCACAATCGCTGGTTGTCCCGCCAAACGCAGGACTTGCTGGAGCGTGGACATGCGGCTTGGGCGCCAACCGGGTACGGGTACTTCAAACCGGACGGCAGCCTCGACACGAGCCGCCCGATTGATCTGGCGATAACCGCCCGCATGACCTTTGCGTTTTCGCTGGGCGCGCTGATGGGAATCCCGGGGAGTCGGCGCTACTGCGACCATGGGATCCGATGCCTCCAGACCTATTTCAAAGACCGCGAGCATGGCGGCTGGTTTACGGCAATAGAACATGACCCCAATGAGGAGGGGCACGGCGTCCCCTGGCCCGAATGCGGAGACGTGAAGTGGCAGTACGCCCACGCTTTCCTCATCCTCGCGGCGGCCACGGCGGCCAACGCCAACCGTCCGGGAGCTCACGAGCTGTTGCAGGACGCCCTCGACGATCAACTGACCCACTGGTACGACCCCGAAACCGGACGGACTGCCGACAAGTACAGCCGGGACTGGTCTCACTGCGAGCCCTACCGCGGGACCAACTCCCTGCTGCACACCGTGGAGGCGTATCTGGCTGCTGCGGAGGCCATGCAGGAAGTGGAATGGGTGGAACGTGCCCAGCGGATGCTTTCTTTCGCATACCAGGAGGCCAGCCACTACGACTGGCGGGTACCCGAACACCATGACCAGAACTGGCGCCCGCTGCTCGACTACAACAAGGATGAACCCAACACTCCTTACTACCCGTATGGTTTCGTCGTGGGTCACGGCATGGAGCTTGCACGGCTGGGTGTGCAGCTGCGCGGTGCACTGCGCGAAGAGGGTCTCCGCGAGCCGGAGTTCTTAGCGCACGGGGCGCGCGAACTCTTTGAACGTGCGCGAAAGGACGGCTGGCGTAGGGGAGGCAAGCCCGGTTTCCTTTACACGACCGACTTCGATGGGAAGCCGGTGCTGACCGACCGGCTGCAGTGGGTTCTGTGTGAGGGCATCTGCGCCACCGTGGCTCTCCGCAGGGCGGCGCTGGATGACGGGGCCACAGTAGGCCAGGTGGAGGCCTATGAGCACTCTTACCACTCCTGGATCGACTACCTCAATGACTACATGATGCTGGAGCCCGGCGTTATCGCTCGGCAGCTGGACGAGGACAGCGACCCAATGGAAGGGACGATTTCGTCGCGGCCCGACATCTATCACACGATCCAAGCGTTCCTGATCGGGAGGGTGCCGCTGTGGCCGCCGATCGGTGCCGCCCTCGCCCGGAATCTTCTGGACAAGCCGGAAGGGGCGCCCAGCCGGACCCGCGGCCGACGAGGGCGAAGGCCGGCGAGCGACACGCGTTGGTGAGGAACTCCGGGGACGATCACGGTTCGGTCCCCGCGGGTTCTGGTGGTTAGAATGGGCAACCGGGAGAGCTGACCGAGCGGCCGAAGGTGTTGGTCTTGAAAACCAATGTGTCAGCAATGGCACCAAGGGTTCGAATCCCTTGCTCTCCGC
>CAYFQC010000012.1:35194-38175 GCA_964345155.1 uncultured Actinomyces sp. | reverse complement strand
GCAGCACAGGGGTTTTTGGTGTCCTTAGTCCGGGTTCGAGTCCTGGGGGCGGAGCAATCCGAATGCTCACACCTCCTGTGGTATCCCATCGTGGTTGGTCAAGCTTTCCTTGTACACTGACGGAGTCCAGTGGCCCGCTTTGCGGGTCGGAGCGCACCGACACATTCTGGGGGCCCCGGCGTGGCAGATGGCTGTTCCGCGATAGTTATGGCTGCGGGCCAAGGCACCCGCATGAAGTCCACACTCCCTAAGGTTCTGCACCCCCTTCTGGGGCGAACCCTGCTGGGCCACGCGATGCACGCGGTGATGGGACTGGCTCCGGAGGAAGTGGTGGTGGTTGTGCGCCACGACCGCGACCAGGTTGCCGCGGAGGCCGTGGCTAACGACCCGACGGTCGTGGTTGCCGACCAAGACGACGTTCCTGGGACTGGTCGGGCTGTGTGGTGCGCACTTCAAGGCGCTGAAGCGGCAGGGCGCCCTCTGTCCGGGACGGTCCTCGTGACCAGCGCGGACGTTCCTCTGCTGGAGACCGAAACGCTGCGTTCCCTGGTCAAGAAACACGAGGACGCCGGCGCTGCAGTGACACTCGTATCGACCATCGCTCGCGACCCGGAGGGCTACGGCCGGGTCATCCGCAAGGACCCGGTAGACCCCTCCTCACCAGTCGAGGCCATAGTCGAACACCGCGACGCCACTGAAGCCCAGCGAGCAGTTGCGGAGATCAACGCCGGCATTTACGCCTTTGATTCGGGATTCCTGGCTCAAGCCTTGGGTGATCTGGACCAGAACAACGACCAGGGTGAGGTGTACCTGACCGACGCGGTCGCGGTTGCAGTGCGCCGCGGCCTTCTGGCTCAGGCATTCGTACTGGAGGACGGCTGGCAGGCTGAGGGGTGCAACGACCGTTGGCAGTTAGCGGCCCTACGCAAGGAACTGAACCGGAGGATCTGCAAGCGCCACGCACTTGCTGGGGTGACCGTCGTCGACCCTGACAACACCAGCGTGGACGTACAGGTTGTCATCGGCCAGGACGCGGTGATCAACCCTTTCACTTCTCTCGTAGGCGACACCAAGGTGGGCTCTTTCGCTGTAGTCGGGCCCGGGTCTACCGTCATCGACTCGACCGTCGGCTCAGGTGCCCTTGTTCCGTCCTCGTTCTTATCAGAAGCGCAAGTGGACGCGAAGACTCAACTATCTCCATTCACGGTCGTAAGCGGCGGCCGCGCGGATCAACTCTAAGAGGGGGCTGCCAGTGAGCGGGATCGTTAGTTCGGGGGAGAAGAGGCTGGTCCTTGCCAGCGGGAGAGCCTACCCCCAGCTGGCCGAGCAGGTCGGCGTGGCGCTTGGGTGCGACGTGGTTCCCAGCACGGCGTATGACTTTGCGAACGGGGAGATCTACTTCCGGTTCAACGAGTCGGTCAGAGGTTCGGACGTGTTCATCATCCAGTCTCTCAGCGCCCCAACCAATAAGTGGTTCATGGAGCAGCTGATCATGATCGACGCCGCGAAGAGAGCCTCCGCCAAACGCATAACCGCTGTGGCTCCTTTCTACCCCTACGCCAGGCAGGACAAAAAACACAAGGGACGCGAGCCTGTGTCCGCAAAGCTAGTGGCTGATCTGTACAAGGCTGCTGGCGCTGACCGGGTGATGAGCGTGGACCTGCATGCTGCCCAAGCACAGGGCTTCTTCGACGGACCGGTGGACCACCTGTGGGCTATGCCAGTCCTGGTTGACTACGTGCGCCAGCGTATCGACCCCGAGAGAGTCGCGGTTGTCTCTCCCGATGCCGGCCGCATCCGCGTCGCAGAAAAGTGGGCTGCAAAGCTGGGCAACTGCCCTCTTGCCTTTGTTCACAAGACTCGGGACACATCCCGTCCGAACTACGCGGTCGCGAACCGAGTGGTGGGAGACGTGAAAGGGCGCCAATGCGTCATCGTGGACGACTTGATCGACACGGCGGGAACAATCGCGGAAGCGGTTCGCGTGCTGTTCCAAGAGGGAGCCAGCGACGTCATTGTCGCTGCGACCCACGGGGTCCTATCGGACCCTGCCACGGAGCGACTGTCTACCTGCGGGGCGTCCGAAGTCATCATCACCGACACACTCCCGGTCCCTCCCGAGAAGCGGTTCGAGCAGCTCACGATCCTTCCGGTTGCGCCGCTCCTCGCAAGGGGCATCCACGAAGTCTTTGAGGACGGGTCGGTGACGTCCATGTTCGACGGAGAGGCCTGAGTTCTCCGTGACCAACCACCCAGCCCCCACGTTGGAACGGGGCGGAGCAGCTGGGTAGAGTGGGAGAGCTGCTTGGCGAGGGGAGTTCTCTCCCGTGATCGACAAGGTTCCCACCGCTTGCGGTGGTCGTCGGGCAAGGCAATGGAGTCGGGCCGACGGTCCCGGAAAGCATGAGGAGTGAGAAGCATGGCTGAACAGCGCAGCATCAAAGGAACAATCCGCACAGAGGTGGGCAAGGGCTCTGCTCGTCGCGCACGTAGGGCCGGTCTGGTGCCCGCGGTTGTGTACGGACACCACTTGGATCCGGTGCACCTGGACCTCCCGGGCCACGAGGTCTTTCTTATTGTCAAGGACAGTGCGAACGCAGTCGTCAACGTGACGTACGGGGAAAACACACAGTTAGCCCTGGTGAAGAGCGTCCAGCGTCACCCGGTTCGGCGCGACATTCTCCACGTCGATCTCCTGGCGGTCTCGGCGAAGGAACGCGTAGAGGTTGAGGTTCCAGTTGTCATCGTCGGTGAACCCGCTGCTGGGACGCAGTCGCAGCAGGAGGAGTTCTCCATTGTCGTGAGCGCGCCGGCGATCGCGATCCCCGAGTCCATCGAAGTGAGCGTTGAGGGGCTGAATGAAGGCACCATCGTTCGCGTGGGCGACGTGGAACTGCCAGAGAACGTAGAGGTTCAGGAGGACCTAAAGGACCGCGATATCGTCTCTGTCGTTGCGATCACTGAGATCGCAGAGGACGAGG
>CAYFQC010000012.1:0-35094 GCA_964345155.1 uncultured Actinomyces sp. | reverse complement strand
GAGGACGAGGGCGAGGCCTTGGCCGACGCTGAGGCCGAGGTTGAGGCAGCTGTTCAGGCCGACTAATCTAGGCGGACTAATCAGGCGGACGCCCAGGGATAACCTGGGCGTGCGCTGTACCTGCAGACAAATCGACGCCAATCAAAGACAAGGGGATCAGTGTCAGCGCATCCGGAGGAGCGGAAGCTTCATGCGATTATCCCCGCCGGCGGAGCCGGGACACGTCTTTGGCCCCTATCGACCAGCACGCGCCCCAAGTTCCTGCTCGACTTGCTGGGCACCGGCCGTTCCCTGCTGCAGGAGACCGTCCTGCGGCTTGCTCCCATCAGTGCATCGGTGACCGTAGTGACCGGGGCAGCTCACGCCGCCGGGGTGCGCCAGCAGATGGGGCAGGTCCTGTCTACTGACCCCGAGGCCGCGCATCTGGAGGTAACTGTCGTCGAGGAACCCGAAGGGCGCGACTCAATGCCGGCGATTGGGCTTGCCACCGCGATGGTTCGGTCCCGAGTTGGCGAGGACGCAGTGGTTGGGTCTTTCGCCGCTGACCATGCCATCCGAGACAGCGGAGCGTTCCTGGAGGTGGTGTCACGAGCCATAGGGGGCGCGGTCGCGGGATACGTAACGACGGTCGGGATCCAGCCTGATGCGCCGTCGACTGCGTACGGCTACATCGAGCCCGCGCAGCTCGAGGTTGCCCCCGAAGTACAGCTGGTACGCAGGTTCGTGGAGAAACCGCCGGCGGAGACAGCGCGCCGGTACGTCGCGGAAGGCTACCTATGGAACGCGGGAATGTTCGTAGCGACGACAGGCGTTTTGTGGGGACACTTGGCGCGCCTGCATCCGCAAATGGCGGCGTCCCTGTGGGAGCTAGGGAGCAGCTGGGACGACTTCACCCCCCGCGAGCAGGCGACGGCGTGGGACAAACTCCCACGCGTTGCCATTGACCATGCGATAGCGGAACCGTTGGCGGCCGAGGGCGGCATGGCCGTCGTGTCATCTTCTCGCGAAGTGGGCTGGAGCGACGTGGGTGACTTTGACGCCCTCGCTCGTCTAACCGCTGCGCCCGACAGTGCAACGGTTGTCAAGATTGGTTCGGCTGACACGTACGTCTCTGTCCCCGATCGAAAACTAGTCGCCCTGGTCGGCATGCCAAACGCGGCGGTCGTCGACACCGGCGAGGCGATCCTCGTCGTGAACAGGGATTGCGCACAGGATGTCAAGGCCGCGGTGGACGCGTTTCGGTTGTCGGGTTTCGCTCAGTTCTTGTAGCGAAGACCCCGAAGCCGAGCAACATTTCGTGGCCGCCGAACGCCGCGTTGGGATGACGGAGCTTTCATCAGTCACGAAATTGTTGCGGTTGGGCGGAATTGGCCCTTCAGGGTGGGCGCCCCTTGGGGCGGTCGATAGGCTACAGACGATGCCTCAACGGTAGAGGCCACGATCTGGCCGACCAATGGGCATATTGATTGACTCAATCAGGAGGAAATACGTGAAGAACACAATGCGATTCGGCGCTCTGGCCGCCGTTGCCGCCCTCGGCTTGGCAGCTTGTGGCTCCGCTCCCGAAAAGAGCGGTGACCAGTCCGGCGCTGAGAGCGGCGACACTGCCGCCGCAGCTTCCACCGACGTCAAGGCCTGTATGGTCTCTGACTCCGGTGGTTTCGATGACAAGTCCTTCAACCAGTCCGGCCACGAAGGCCTGATGATGGCGAAGGAACAGCTGGGCGTGAAGGTTGACCAGGCTGAGTCCACCTCTGACGCTGACTTCATTCCCAACCTCGAAAACATGGTTCAGGGCGGTTGCGACATCATCATCGGTGTTGGCTTCCTGATGGCCGACGCCATGGATGAGGCGGCAGCTAAGTACCCGGACACCAAGTTCGCGCTGGTCGACTCCGGCTTCAATGAGGAGCACGAGAATGCCAAGCCGCTGCTGTTCAACACAGCTGAGGCCGCATACCTGGCGGGTTACGCCTCGGCGGGCGTGTCCGCGACCGGCAAAGTTGGTACCTTCCTCGGCATGAACCTGCCGACCACCGCGATCTTCGCTGACGGCTTCGCCGACGGTGTCGCCAAGTTCAACGAGGACACGGGCTCGAACGTCGAGCTGCTCGGCTGGGATAAGGCCAAGCAGGACGGAATGGCAACCGGAAACTTCGAAGACGTTCCGAAGGGCAAGCAGTTCTCTGAGCAGCTCATCCAGCAGGGCGCTGACGTGATCATGCCCGTTGCTGGCCCGGTTGGCGCCGGCACCTTGGCTGCAGCCAAGGAATCCGAAGGCGTAGCAGTGGTCTGGGTTGACGCAGACGGATACGAAACCAACCCGGAGTACGGTGAGTACATCCTCACCTCCGTTATGAAGCAGATCTCCAACGCCGTTTACGACACCATCCAGTCAGTTGTCGACGACACCTTCTCCTCGGAGGCCTACGTCGGCACCCTGGCTAACGGCGGTGTCGGAATCGCTCCTTGGCACGACTGGGAGGACAAAGTCCCCGAAGACGTGAAGGAAAACGTAGAGAAGCTGCAGCAGGACATCATTGACGGAACGATCGTCGTAGAGTCCGCCAACACCCCGAAGTAAGAGCACCTGTGCGTTCTTAGTTCATGAATGCCGCCGGGCGCCTCAGGGTGCCCGGCGGTTCTTCTTAGCGACCTGGCCCACCGGATGTATCCTCGCACTTCAACGTCGAAGTGCCGGGGTCCGTCGACATCACGCCGTCGACTATTCTGGGACCGCCGGGTGTAGCGAACCGTTGCCGGATTGGCGGGACCTAAGAGGTCTGTGTAATGTCGTTTCCTACCGAATTTTTTGGTGGCAGTTCTTACCCTGCAATGATGAAGGGATCAGTGTGGAACTTGAGTTAAAGGGGATCACCAAGGTCTTCGGGCCACTCGTCGCGAACGACGACATCACCCTAACCGTCAAGCCCGGAGAGATTCATGCGCTCCTTGGGGAAAACGGTGCCGGCAAGTCGACGCTCATGAACGTGCTCTACGGCCTATACCAGCCGGACGCAGGTGAGATCCTCATAGATGGAAAACCCGTGCACTTCGCGGGACCCGGAGATGCCGTAGCTGCGGGAATTGGCATGGTCCATCAGCACTTCATGCTGGTGCCGGTCTTCACCGTCGCGGAGTCTGTTTCGCTGGGGTATGAGCCCACTTCCGGGCCACTCGGGGTGCTCAATTTGAAGGAGGCGCGCGAACGCGTCATTGAGTTGTCGGATAAGTTCGGATTCGGTCTGAAGCCTGACTCGGTCGTAGAGAACCTACCTGTCGGCGTCCAGCAAAGAGTTGAGATCATTAAGGCGCTCTCCCGTGACGCGAAAGTCCTCATCCTCGATGAGCCCACTGCGGTGCTCACGCCGCAAGAGACTGACGAGCTCATCGATATTATGAAGCAGCTCAAGGAGTCGGGCACTTCGATCGTCTTCATCACGCACAAACTGCGTGAAATTAGGGCGGTCGCTGACACGATCACCGTGATCAGGCGTGGGAAGGTCGTCGGGCAGGCAAAGCCGACGGACTCAGAAAAAGAGCTGGCCTCCATGATGGTGGGACGCCCCGTCAGCCTGGAAGTAGAGAAACCACCGGCGAAGCTGGGGCAGACGGCGCTGTCTTTCGACGGGGTTTCAGTGATTGCCGAGGACGGGTCGATGGCTCTCAATCACGTCACCTTCGACGTGCGTGGAGGAGAGATCCTGTGTGTCGCGGGGGTGCAAGGCAACGGACAGACCGAGCTCTGCGAGGCGATTGTGGGCACACAGCACATTGACGGCGGCGAAGTGCAGCTTGCCGGGATCGACGTGAAAGACGTGTCGATCAAGAAGCGCTTCATCGACGGTCTCGGATACGTCCCAGAGGATAGGTCCAAGGACGGAATGATTGCGTCCTTCAGCGTCGCGGAAAACATGATTCTGAACCGCTACGACCAGAAACCGTTTGCGACGGGCATAAACATGCATCCCAGCGTCGTAAAGGAACACGCTTGGGAGCTAACCAAAGAGTTCGACGTACGCTTGACTGACGTTGAGGATCCGATGTCGACTCTGTCCGGAGGCAACGCGCAGAAGGCGATCTTGGCGCGGGAGCTGTCACGTCCACTCAAGGTGCTCGTAGCCTCGCAGCCGACTCGTGGCGTAGACGTTGGTGCAATTGAGTTCGTGCACAAGCGCATCGTCGACGAACGGGACGCCGGCACCGCCGTGCTGGTGGTCTCCTCCGAGTTGGATGAGGTTGTCGCCCTCGCTGACCGGATCGCAGTTATGTACCGAGGCAAGATCGTTGGCATCGTCCCACCGGACACGCCACGCGACGCTCTGGGTTTGATGATGGCGGGCATCCCGTATGAAGAAGCGCTCGCCCAGGTTGCCCCGGCCAATGCAGAAAGGGGGAACTGAGGTGAGTTCACCGGCAGTTCTCGATCCAGAACCACCCACACTAGAGCCCGATACGGGCAAAGACCCGGCAAAGCAGTGGTGGAATCGGTTCATCAAGGGCGTTCTCAGCCCGTCGACCGGCACGATTGCCTTGGCGATCCTGTTGGCGTTGGTCATCGGCGCGCTCATCGTCGTGATCTTCGATTCCGAAGTCCAAAAGGCCGCGGGGTACTTCTTCGCCGCCCCGGGTGACTTTTTCGCAGAGGCGTGGAGAGCTTTCTCCTCGTTCTTCACGGCCCTAATCCGCGGCTCCATCTTCGACTGGCAGCAATCAACACTCTCGGCTGCCTTCCGACCCCTGACGGAGTCGATCGTCCGCGCCATCCCGCTGATCATCGCTGGCCTCGCCGTTGCCGTTTCCTTCACCGCGGGCCTGTTCAACATCGGCGTCCAGGGGCAGCTCATCATGGGCGCGATCCTGGGCGGCTACATCGGATTCGCTTGGAACCTGCCCGTGGGCATCCACCTGATCGTCGCGGTGATCGGAGCGATCGTCGGCGGAGCGGTCTGGGGGTTCGTCCCCGGCATTCTTAAGGCGAAGCTCGGGGCTAACGAGGTCATCGTGACCATCATGTTGAACTCCGTGGCAGCGCTGTTCTTGGCAGCAATGCTGCAAACTCAGCGCTTCTATGGAGATGGGTTCCCCGGGAAATCAGTGAAGCTTGCTGACACCAGCGTCTACCCAGCACTGCTCGGATCGTCATTCCGGCTGAACTTCGGACTGGTGGTCGCGATCCTGGCATCCATCTTTGTGTGGTGGTTGATGGACAGATCCACGTTCGGGTTTGAGATCCGCGCCGCAGGTGCGAACCCAGAGGCCGCTAAGACCGCAGGCATCAATGTGCCGATGGTGGTGATGATGACCCTGGTCCTTTCGGGCGCCCTCGCCGGACTGGCGGCAACCGCCCCGGTGCTTGGCACGGAGAAAGCGATCACCGGTGGCGTCGCGGGGAGCATCGGCTTCGATGCGATCACAGTTGCACTGTTGGGTCGGTCAAGGCCGATGGGCGTGTTCTTCGCTGGACTTCTATTTGGTGCGCTCAACGCCGGTGGGGCACTCATGCAGTCCTCTGCGGGCATCCCCGTAGACATCGTCCTCATCACCCAGGCGATCATCGTCTTGACGATTGCGGCGTCCGAAGCTATCCGAGCGTCGCGCCAGGCGCAGAGGGCAAACGCCCAGACTGTCGCCAAAGTCGAGGTGGCCAACGAAGAGGATGAAGAGAAGTCGGCGCAGAAGGAAGGAGTGGGAGCATGAGCGCAGTCACAGCGAGCCCCACGGTTTCTGGCGGCCCCAAAGACGAAGCGGTCGCAAATGTAGTAGTGCCGATCTCTTGGAGGGATCCTGTTGTCACTGCGGTGATGACGGTTTTGACGATCATCATGGCGTTCGCGGCGCACGGGGACTCGAACATTTCTTTCGAAGGCTCGACGTCCTGGTTTGCGCTCGGCACCGTGACGCTGCCGGCCACGGCGACGATCTGGGTCCTCGCGGCCTTGGCATTGGTCTTCACGGCCTTGACCTTTAAGCTCGCTATTGATCGGAAGAAAGTACCCGGCTGGTTCCTGGTGGTCGTAGGCGTATCCTTCGTGATCGCCTTCCTGGTTCTATCGGTGGCGGGCCGCGCCTCGGCGAAGCTGCCCGTCGTATCGCTCCTGGCTGGCGGCCTGATGTTCGCGACTCCCCTCGTCTTCGGCGCGCTCGCGGGCGTCATCAATGAGCGTTCGGGAATTATCAACATTGCGATCGAAGGTCAGCTGCTGCTGGGCGCTTTTGCTGGTGCGGTCACGGCCTCAGTCTTTGGAACCCCGTGGATGGGCCTTATAGGCGCGCCGATAGCGGGTGCTCTTCTGGCTGTCCTCCTGGCGCTGTTCACCATCAACTACAGATCGAACAACATCGTGGTTGGCGTGGTTCTGAACATGTTGGCCCTCGGTCTGACGTCGTTCCTGTTCTCCACCCTGCTGTCGAACTCGTCGCACTTGAACCAGCCGCTGCGGCTTCAGGCCATACCGATCCCGATCCTGAAGGACATACCGATCATTGGCCCGGTGCTGTTCAACCAGACGATCCTCGTGTACTTGATGTACTTTGCCGTGATCATCCTGCAGTTCATGCTGTTCCACAGCCGTTGGGGGCTACGCCTCCGGGCGGTTGGTGAGAAGCCGCGGGCGGCGGACACTGTAGGTATCAAGGTGAATACGATCCGGTGGCACAACGTGCTGCTGGGGGGCGCGGTTGCCGGTCTGGGCGGCGCGTTCTTCACCGTGGGGCAGGGGCTGGCCTTCTCGAAGGATATGGCTGCGGGGAACGGCTTTATCGCCCTCGCCGCGATGATCATCGGGCGTTGGAACCCGGTGGGTGCATTGATGGCCGCGCTCCTGTTCGGTTTCGCGACGAACTTGGGTGCGGTCATGCAGGCGGTAGGCGCTCCGGTGCCGGCCGAATACCTCCTCATGATTCCGTATCTGGTCACCGTCCTCGCGGTTGCCGGATTCGTCGGGGCGGTCAGACCGCCCGCTTCTGAAGGTGTGCCGTACCCGTAACACACAAATCGAGGACGCGCCCGCTGGTAATCCGGCGGGCGCGCTCCGTCTCCGGTCCGCTCGGACCGCTTTGGCAAGGAGGTCTAATGAAGGTCAGCGATGTAACTGACGAAACGTGGGAGCTGCTTCGGGAGCACGCTCTAGCCGCCATGGAGCGGGCATATGCTCCCTACTCGAAGTTCCCAGTTGGCGCCGCCGCCATTGTGGATGACGGCCGGATCGTTACCGGCTGCAACGTGGAAAACGCGGCCTACGGTGTCACACTCTGCGCCGAGTGTGGACTCGTGTCAGATTTGGCGCGTTCAGGGGGAGGCCGATTGATCGCCTTCGCCTGTGTGGATGGCTTGGGGGAGCCCGCCTCTCCCTGCGGCCGTTGCCGGCAACTGCTTTTTGAATTTGGCGGCAACGACTTGCTGGTCGCCATGCCAGAGGGGATCACCCCCATGTCACAGGTACTACCAGGAGGGTTCGGCCCGGATGCTCTACGAAGAGTCTGGGACGCCGAATCTGAAGGAGAACTACAAGTAGATGAGGAGCCGAAATGAGCACCCCCGAAGCGTTTGACGCGGTAGACGTGATTCGTACCAAGAGGGATAAGAACGCGCTGCCAGCGCCGATGATCGACTGGGTGATTGATGCCTACACGCGCGGGGTTGTCACGGACGAGCAGATGTCCGCCCTCGCCATGGCGATCTTCCTAAACGGGATGGACCGCGAAGAGATCGTCACCTGGACGATGGCGATGATGAACTCGGGTGATCGAATGGACTTCGGTTCCCTGGACCGCCCAACGGCAGACAAGCACTCAACGGGAGGTGTGGGCGACAAGATCACGCTCCCTCTGGTGCCGCTGGTGGCAGTGTTTGGAGTGTCGGTCCCGCAGCTGTCGGGAAGAGGGCTGGGACACACAGGCGGGACGCTGGACAAGATGGAGTCCATCCGCGGATGGGAGGCGGAGGTCAGCCACAACAAGATGATGGAGATGCTGAGCTCAAAGGGACCGGGCGGCGTCATCTGCGCCGCGTCTTCCAACCTTGCCCCTGCCGATAAGAAGCTCTACGCGCTCCGAGACGTCACGGCAACCGTAGACTGCATTCCCCTTATCTCGTCCTCGATCATGTCCAAGAAGATCGCCGAAGGGACCGGTTCCCTGGTCTTGGACGTGAAGGTCGGCTCGGGGGCGTTCATGAAGGACCTTGACCAGGCGAGGGAACTGGCTCAGACGATGGTTGCCCTCGGCACAGATGCCGGTCTGAGAACTTCCGCGCTCCTCACGAATATGTCTACGCCTCTTGGGCTGACCGTGGGGAACGCGTTGGAGGTCCGTGAGGCGGAGGAGGTGCTCGCCGGTGGGGGACCTCAAGATGTAGTCGACTTAACAGTCATCCTGGCTGAGGAAATGCTCCGGCTCGCGGGGAAGACGGATGTAGACGTGCGCCCGGCACTCCAGGATGGGCGAGCCATGGATCACTGGCGCAGGATGGTGCGCGACCAAAACGGTGATCCCGACGCTCCGCTGCCCGTCGCCAAACACCAGGAGGTGATCTACGCAGATCGCTCCGGGTACTTGGAGAAGCTCGACGCCTGGGGTGTGGGGATCTGCGCGTGGAGGCTTGGGGCTGGACGCACGCGCCAAGGAGAAAAGCTGGACCTGGCCGCGGGAGTGGAGATTCACGCCAAACCCGGAGACAAGGTGGAGAAGGGCCAGCCGCTGCTCACCTTGTACACGGACACCCCAGAGAAGTTCGCCCGCAGCATCGAAGCCCTGGACGGCGCAATTGAGATCGGGGAGCAGGAGCCGAAAGATATCCCCGGGCTCGTCCTGGGACGCGTTGAGTAGGGTTCCACTGACAAACTGACAGGAGTCAAGAATGACTGATAGAAAAACCGTTGCCGGAATGGTGGACCACACTTTGCTGAAGCCGGAGGCGACCCCTGAGGACGTGAAGGCGCTGGTTGATGAGGCGGCCGCGCTCGGCGCCTACTCCGTGTGCGTGTCCCCATCGATGCTGCCGATTGACGTACCGGAGGGCCTCAAGGTGGCTTGCGTGATCGGCTTCCCCTCTGGAGCCGTGAAGCCGGCTGTGAAGGCATTTGAGGCGGCCCAGGCGGCTGCTGACGGCGCCGACGAAATCGACATGGTGGTCAACTTGGGCTTCGTCAAAGAGGGCGACTATGAGGCCGTGGAGAGCGAAATCCAGGGCGTCCGAGATGCCGCCCCCGGGGTCGTCCTGAAGGTGATCATCGAGTCGGCGGCGCTTACAGATGAGGAGATCGTCGCCACTTCTCAGGCGGCGGTGAGAGCGGGCGCTGACTTCGTGAAAACATCCACGGGATTCCACCCCGCCGGGGGTGCCTCCGCACATGCGGTAGAACTCATGCGCGAGACTGTGGGTCCGGGCGTTGGGGTCAAGGCGTCCGGGGGCATCCGGGATGCCGCAGCGGCAGAGGAGATGATCTCCGCCGGTGCGAGCCGCCTGGGATTGTCCGGTACGGCTGTCGTCCTCGACGGGTTGGATGATTAGAAACTAGAGAGAGGAGAGGGACCGGTCCGCTGCAGCGAGCCGGTCCCTTTCCTTGGGTCTCAGATGCCGATTGCGGGCCGCATGGCCATCTTGATGGCCTCCAGCCTCTGAGCTGCGCGCACGCGGGCCGCCGCGACCGTGCCCTGGTCCACTGGCTCGATCACCTCTATGTAGCACTTGAGCTTGGGTTCTGTGCCGGATGGGCGGACCACAACGCGGTCGTCGCGCTCTGTCAAGTACAGCATCCCGTCCGTCGGGGGGAGGTCTCCCATCCCTTCGGCCAGGTCGACGGCTTTGACGACCCGTGACCCGGCTATTTCCTCTAAGCCCCCTGCACGCAGGTTCGCCATTCCCTCTGCGATGAGGTCCAGATCCTCCACGCGAATGGTCAGAGGCGCGGTGGCGTGCAGTCCGTGCTTCTCAGCGAGCTCATCGAGCTTGTCCTGTATTGAGCGGCCCTCCGCCTTGAGCGAGGCGGCCAGCGCCGCGAGTTTCGTCCCAGCGGAGATGCCGTCCTTGTCACGCACATAGTCGGGGTCCACGCAGTAGCCCAGGGCCTCTTCATACCCGAAGATGAGCCCGGGGACGCGTGAGATCCACTTAAATCCAGTGAGGGTGTTGGTGTGTCCAAGTCCAAGGTCGGCAGCGATCTTGCCAAGGAGGCGCGACGACACGATCGAATTTGCCAGCATCGACGACGCGAGGGAATCCGGGGACGCTGTGGCGACCGTCTCCCGAGCCTTTTGCTCGCCGAGGAGAGAACCCACTTCATCTCCCGTGAGCTGGCGCCAACCCGTTTCCGAGGTGGGGTCGGGGATGGCGGCAGAAGACCGGTCTGCGTCTGGGTCGTTCGCAAGGATGATGTCCGCACCGACTTCCGCAGCTGTCTTGAAAGATAGGTCGAGTGCGCCGGGCTCTTCCGGGTTAGGGAAGGCAACGGTGGGGAAGTCCGGATCGGGATCGTGCTGCTCCTTCACCACCGTGACATTCTTGAAGCCCGCGCGTTCCAGGGCGGCCAGCGCCGTTTCCCCGCCGACCCCGTGCATCGAGGTGAGCACTATGCTTAGCTCGCGCGGACCCTGAGGTGCTATCTCTTCCACGCGCTTCAGGTATTTGTCGACCATGTCGGCGCCGATGTACGTCCACCCCGACTCTGCGCGTGGGACTTCCCGCGCCGAGGTGACTGCCTCGATTTGCTCGAGGATCTGCGCGTCGTACGGCGGAACGATTTGCGCGCCCTGGCCGGCATCCGTGACGACTCTGCCCCCCAGATAAACCTTGTAGCCGTTGTCCTGAGGCGGATTGTGCGAAGCGGTCACCATCACCGCTGCATCCGCATCCAGGTTGCGTAGCGCAAATGCCGTCAAGGGAGTCGGTAACGCGTGGTCGAAGACGATCGCGTGGCCACCGCCCGCTTCCACTACGGCCGCAGTGTCGAGGGCGAACTGGTGTGATCCGTGCCGCGCGTCGTAGCCCACGACTACCGTGAACCCGCCCGGGAGCTGGGAATGCAGGAAGTTCGTCAGTCCAGCAGCCGCACGAATGACGACCGCCCGGTTCATCCGGTTCGGCCCAGCGCCCAAACGGCCGCGTAACCCCGCGGTTCCGAACGTCAGCATCCCGGAGAAGCGGTCGGCCAGTTCCGCTGTGGCCCCCTTGTCTCCGTCGTCGGAGAGCTTCAGCAGCTGCTCCAGCTCGTATGCGTCCTTGGTGTTGGGATCATCTTGGATCCACTCCTCGACAGCAGCGCGGTCGAAGGTTGTTGGTAGAGCCATTCCTTGTCCTTTCGTCACATCTTCTGCACTACGTCCGCGAGCAGCTTCGCTATGCGGGGTGCAGCTTCCTGGCCGATTTCGATTACTTCCTTGTGGGATAGCGGGTCGGGTGAGATGCCCGCCGCCAGGTTCGTCATGAGAGACAAGCCCAGGATCTCCAGACCTGACTCTCGTGCTGCGATGGCTTCCAACGTGGTGGACATTCCGACGAGGTCGCCACCGATTACCCGTGCCATGTTCACTTCCGCCGGAGTTTCGTAGTGGGGTCCGCGGAACTGGACATACACCCCCTCGGGTAGAGAGGGGTCCACGGATCGGGCTACGGTGCGCAGTCGCGGGGAATAGAGATCCGTCAGGTCAACGAACTTCGCTCCCTCGACGGGTGATTCGGCCGTCAAGTTGATGTGGTCGCTGATAAGCACCACCTGGCCGGGTTTCCATTCGACGTTCAGTCCGCCGCATCCGTTCGTGAGGACGGCTGTGTCACATCCGAGGGCGGCCGCCGTGCGCATGCCGTGAGCTACGGCGCGAACGCCCTTGCCTTCGTAGAAGTGGGTTCGCGAACCCAGGACGAGGGCGATTTTCCCTGAACCGTCCACCCGGATAGTGCGCATTGTCGCCTTGTGTCCGGCCACCGCGGGAGCCGAAAACCCCGGAACCTCTTCGGCGGGGATTTCGCTCAGAGTCTCCCCGAGCAGGTCGGCGGCCCCACTCCAGCCGGACCCGAGCACAAGAGCAATATCGTACTTGTCGATTCCTGAGCGTTTCCTAATGGCAGCCGCCGATTCGGCCGCGAGGACGAAGGGGTCTTCTTTCGGAGCATCTTTGGTCATGGGTCAAAGTTACCGTGTTTTGCGGGTCCTCCCCACTCCTGCCGTGGGGTTAGTCCGGCTCGATCCGGACCGGCTGGGATGCGCGTCTGTGGGCCGACCGCTGCCTCGACCCACTACGGTTGAATGACGAGAAAACGAAGTGCTAGGAAACACGATGAAGCCAGACGGCAAGGTGCACATGAGGGGGCCCGTGATCATGCGGGGCAGGGAACTGCCCAGCGACACCGCGGACCAGAAGTTACTCCAGTCGCGTACGGAGGACCCCTGGAGGGTGCTTCGCATTCAGGCGGAATTTGTTGAGGGCTTCTCCTCCTTGAGGGGGCTCACGAATGCGGTGGCAGTCTTTGGGTCGGCGCGAACGCCAAAGGACTCGCAGGAGTATCGAATAGCTCAACGCATCGGCACGTTAGTGGCGGAGAACGGATTTGCGACGATCACAGGCGGCGGCCCAGGTGTGATGGAAGCCGCTAACAGAGGGGCTTTCGAGGCCGGTGGCGTGTCAGTCGGGCTGGGGATCGAGCTCCCATTTGAACAAGGCATGAACGCCTGGGTCAACCTGGGGATCAACTTCAAATACTTCTTTGTGCGCAAGGTGATGTTCGTCCGCTACGCCCGGGGTTTCATTGTCCTGCCGGGGGGATTCGGGACGCTCGATGAGTTATTCGAGTCGTTGACCCTTGTGCAGACGGGCAAGATCGACTCCTTTCCCATCGTCTTGGTCGGTACGAAGTTCTGGGCTCCGCTGGTCGGATGGCTCCAAGACACGCTCGCTGAGAAGGGACTTATCAACGCTTCTGACATCCAGTACTTCCGCGTCGTCGACACTGCCGAAGAGGCGGTGGCCACGTTGTGGCATGGCATCGAGGCTCTTCAGAACAGCAAAGAATAGACCTCCGAAACCTGCTTCGAAGCTTCCCAAACCGATGGCGGGAGGCTGTTTCTGGGCGGGCTAGGGCGCTTCAGCGTAGAATAGGCGAGGACGGCCGCGCTGGCGCCACGCGCGAAAACGGAAGCAGAGGAGCACCCTATGGCAGCGATGAAGCCCCGAACCGGAGATGGTCCGCTTGAGGCCACGAAGGAAGGCCGAGGGATCGTTATGCGTATCCCCAGTGAGGGGGGCGGACGCCTCGTCATTGAACTCACGCCTGATGAGGCAGTTGAACTGGCAGAAGCTCTACAGGCCGCAGTGTAGGCCGCAGGACGCAAGAAAGAATGGGGGGTCGCTCAAGTAGCGACCCCCCATTCTTTCTTGGTGCGCAGCTACATCGGCGGGGTGGGACGCACTGCGATCAACACCCCTTCCCCGACCGGGAGGAGAGCGGTGAGGAAGTCTTCGGATTCCGCTAGGTTACGCACCACCTCCCGGAGCGCGACCGTGTGGGGGTCCCTTCGGGCTGGGTTGGCAACGTTTCCGAACCAGAGAGCATTCGGAATCACCAGGGCGCCGCTTGGCCTCAGCAGGCGCCGGGCATGTTCCACGTAGGCCGCGGCTTCTTCGGGTAGCCCATCGACTACCACCACGTCGTAAGCCCCGTCGGCAAGGCGAGGAAGGACCTCAAGTGCACGTCCGTTTATGAAACGCGTGCGCGAAGAAGGAACCTTTGCTGCCCTGAACGCCATTGCGGCGGCCTGCTGGAATTCTGATTCCGGGTCGATTGTGGTCAGGACGCCCCGCGGATTCATCCCCGATAGCAGCCACAGGCCGGAAACTCCAGCCCCGGTTCCGATCTCCACAACAGCTTTGGCGTTGCGCATTGCGGCCACGGAACGCAGCAAGGCTCCCGTGCCTACGGAAACGGGGTCGGCGCCAAGCTCCGCAGCGGCCTCCCTCGCAGCGGCGATTAGCTGCGGTTCTTCTTCGAAGTCTTCGCAGTAGGCCCAGACGTCGTTCTTCGTTGCGGACATGGATGGGGACCTCTTTCTACCTGGTTTTCCCAGGATACCGATCCGTCACCTGCGAACGGGCGAAACCCCGAGCGGACGGCCCGCCAGGCCGCGGGCGTGAGAGGCCAGTTTCTGAGCCACGGAGTGAAGCGCGTCCGCAGCCTCAGTCTCTGGCGCAGCAGAGTCTTCGGACGTGACCGGCGCCCCCGTGTCCCCACCAACTCGCAGGTTGATGTCCAGCGGAACTTGGGCTAGCAGGGGCACTTCGTAGCCAAGCATCGCACCGAGCCTCGCACTGACTGACTCTCCGCCACCCGCCCCGAAAATCTCTAGCCGGCTGCCATCTGGCTGCGTCAGGTAGGCCATGTTCTCCACTACGCCGATGACACGTTGGTGGGTCTGCGTCGTGATCGAACCAGAGCGCTCGGCGACTTCAGCGGCGGCCACCTGAGGAGTGGTGACGATTAGGACCTCCGCGTTTGGAAGGAGCTGGGCTATCGAGATGGCCACGTCTCCGGTTCCCGGCGGCATGTCGATCAGCAGAACGTCCAGGTCTCCCCAGAAGACATCCGCCAGGAATTGCTGCAGGGCCCGATGGAGCATCGGGCCTCGCCAGATTATGGGTTGGCCTTCTGGCACGAACATTCCGATTGAGATGACCTTCACTCCACCAACCCCAACCGGGGGAATGATCATCCCGTCGATCGACTGGGGATCGTGCTCAACCCCCAGCATTCTGGGCAGGGAGAATCCGTAGATGTCGGCGTCCAGCACCCCGACCTTCAACCCCTGTTGAGCGAGGGCGACTGCCAGGTTGGCTGTCACCGAGGACTTACCGACGCCGCCTTTCCCGGACGTCACTGCTATAACCCTGGTCAGTGAGTCGGGGCGCGTGAACGGGATATCGCGTTCTGCGTGACCGGTTAGCTTCTCACGCAAGGCTTTCTTCTGGTCCTCGTTCATCACGCCCATTTTTACGTCCACGGACGCGACTCCCTCAACCTTTCCTACTTCACGGGCAACGTCCTCGGTGATGGTTCCTCGGAGAGGACAGCCGGCCGTAGTCAGGAGCACATCTACGGCGACGTTGCCGCCCTCGATGGTCACGGACTCGATCATGCCCAGTTCAGTCAGTGGCTTGTTAATTTCCGGGTCAATGACGCGGCCCAATGCGTCCATGACGGCGGTTTCGGTAACGGTCATGGGTCCAGCTTAGGCGAGCCTTCCAAGCCGCTGAGATGCTCGACGCTCAGGGCGAAGTTCTAGGCTGGTGCTCAGCAGCAAACGTAGGGTAGAAGTCAGGCGATAGTAAGAACGGCGGAACAGCAATGGCTCGAATGTCCAACAGGCACCCCCAGATGCCGCAGGGCACGGAAGTTGCCGCGTTCAAGACCCATGAGGAAGCTTCAGATGCGGTGGAGGTCTTGGCGGAGAACGACTTTCCGCTGTCCGCGGTAACCATCGTCGGTTCGGGCCTTCACCTGGCTGAGAAGATCGTGGGCCGGCTAACCCCCGCTCGGGTGGCGCTGACCGGCGCTACGCAGGGCCTCACCTGGGGCCTCATGATGGCCGTTTTCTCGATTCTGTTCTACCCACAAGCCGCGGCTTTGATTCCGGTGGTTCTCATAGTGGTTGGCGTCCTTTTGGGGGTGGTGATCAACACGGCGGCTTGGGCAATGAATGCTAAGCGCGGCAAGTTCGCAGCGCAGAGCTCCCTGGTGGCGTCGCGTTACGCGATCCTCGTGACAGAAATGCCGGACAGGGCCTTCAACATGTTGGCGCGTGTACAAGGGAACTTGACGGCAGCGCCGAGGCGGCCGGTCCGCAGGGAACCGGAACACGCGACGCAGGCCACCGCGTCTCCTGCGTCCTCGCCCACCGGATCTGCCTGGGGGAGGGTTACCACGGCTGCGTCAGAGGAGGAGGGGTCCGCAGGCGTTCCAGCGGATCGGTATTCGCCGCCGCTCACACCCGAAGCGGGCGCGGCTGCGTCGGAGGGAGCGGCGCGCAAACCCACTGAGTACGGCTCGCGCGCCGACGAGCAGCCGCGTTTTGGTGTGCGACTGAGCGGCAAGGACAAGAGGGCACCCGAAGTTGAGTCCGAGACGCCCCCTGAAGCGTGATCTTCGGGTTGCGGTCAGCGCGACTGCACTTCGGCCATCCACTGCTCGACGCCCTCGACCGTACGGGGAATGCTCTCACTTAGGCGCCGCGGAGAGCGATCTTCTTGGATGAGGACGTCGTCTTCGATACGCACGCCGATACCCCGGAACTCCGCCGGAACCGATAGGTCGTCGGCGCGGAAGTACAGTCCGGGTTCGATGGTGAAGATCATGCCCGGCTCAAGCAGCGCATCCTGGTAGAGCTCTCTGCGTGCTTGGGCGCAGTCATGCACATCCAAGCCCAGGTGGTGGCAGGTTCCATGGGGCATCCACCGTCGGTGCTGCTGGCCCTCGGGCGAAAGTGATTCCTCAACGCTCACGGGCAAGATACCCCAGTCTGCGAGGTACTTGGCCAGTACCTTCTGCGCAGCTTCGTGAATGTCGCGGAATCGAACGCCCTCCTTGGCGGCCTCGGCCAACCCGGCTTCCGCCGCTGCCAGCACTGCCTCATACACTCGCTTCTGGGGAGCCGTGAAGGTCCCGCTAATGGGCATCGTCCGCGTGATGTCGGCCGTGTACAGGGAGTCCAGCTCCACGCCCGCGTCCACCAAGACCAGGTCGTCAGACTGGACGGCTCCGGAGTTGTCCATCCAGTGCAAGGTATTGGCGTGATTCCCGGACGCCGCGATTGTTTCGTATCCCAGCCCATTGCCGTACTCGCGGGCCACGGCGGCGAAGGCGCCCTCGATCACGCGTTCTCCGCGCGGGTGCCCGATGGTGCGGGGAAGTTCGCGGATTATGCTCTCGAAGCCCTTCTTGGTCGCGTCGACGGCCGCCTGCATCTGCTCGACCTCGTACTGGTCCTTGATCAGCCGCATTTCGCTGAGTGCCTCCGCCAGCGCGTCATCGGCAGCCTCCACGTCTGCACCTTGAGAGGCTCCGGCCTGCTGGCGGACCTCCTGCACCATTGCGTCCACCTGTGCGTCCACGCCGGTAATCACCCGGATCTGGACGGAATCAGCATCCTTCGCGAGGGCATCTTTCAAGGTGTCCAGTGGCGCGCACCGCAGGCCCGTGGCGCCCTCCATCTCTGAAAGTGTCGGGCGTGCGCCCACCCAGAACTCTCCGTAGCGGGAGTCGGAGTAGAACTCCTCAGAAGTGCGGGAGGCGCGCGGAACAAAGTACAGCGTCGCCTCGTGGGCACCGTCCTCGGTGGGATTCAGAACGAGGACGGCGTCCGGCTCCATCTCCGCTTCCAAGCCAGTGAGGTGCGCGAAGGCCGAGTGCGGCCGGAATCGGTAGTCCGTGTCATTCGATCTTGTCTTCAGTGTTCCGGCTGGCACGACCAGGCGGTCGCCGGGGAAAACGGAACCTATAGCCTCGTGGCGGGCAGGGAGAAACGCTGCGGCCCCGCTTTGCTTCAAATCCAGGGGTATCCGTTCACCCCAGTTGCTTGCCATGAACTTGCGGAAAGCATCTGAGGAAGGGCGGTGGGAACGGTTGTTTACTCGCTCCGCCAGCGCCTGCTGCGAGTCCTCCGTTGCCGCTGTGGAGTCAGAGTTGGTGTTCGTCATATGCCCATCTTCTCACTGTCCAAAGTGTCCCCGTGCCGCTCATACACTGGGTAGGTGCCACCACTAAGAATCGATCCTCACGCTCACACAGTGCATTCGGACGGGACCGACACCGCAGCCGGACTTGTGGAACACGCTGCCGCTGCGGGCCTTGACGTGGTCGGAATCACTGATCACGACACTTTTGCGGGCTGGAATGAGGCAGAAGCGGCTGCCGAGAGGACGGGTGTAGCGGTCCTGAGGGGAGCGGAGATCTCTACCTCGTTCGAGGGGCATTCGGTGCACGTCCTCGCCCTTTTGCCTCAGCCGGAGGGGTCGGAGCTAGTCCAGCGTCTGGTGGAGGTGCGGGAGAACCGGACGGAGCGGTTGAAACAGATGGTTGACCGCATTAGCACCGACTACCCGCTGGTAAGCATGGAAGAGATAGCGGATTCGGCGGGGGACGCTCCGTTGGGTCGGCCCCACTTGGCAGACGAACTAGTGCGCAAAGGCTACCTTCCTGATCGGAGTGCAGCTTTCGCGACGGTCTTGTCCACCTCCAGCCCGTACTACGTGCCGCAGCAGGCGATCGACCCGGTGGACGCGGTCTACTTGATTCGCGCCGCCGGCGGAGTGCCGGTTCTGGCCCACCCGCTTGCTTCAAAGAGAGGCTTCGTTGTGCCCGTCGACCTCATTCGCGACATGGCCCATGCGGGCCTCTTCGGCATCGAGAGGGACCATCGCGACCATGACGCGCAGGCTCGCGCGAAGGTGGACGAGATTGCGCGGGATACGGGTTTGCGAGCCACCGGCGGCTCTGATTACCACGGGCTCGGCAAACCCAACAAATTGGGTGAGAACTCGCTTGACCCGTATATTTTGGCCGAGATTGAGGAGCAGGGAGAACTGGAGGTAATCCGCGCGTGAGCATCGATTCGGTGGTGTCACTGCCCCTTTTGGCAACGACTTTTACCACCCTGTTCGTGATCATGGATCCGCCTGGAACGATCCCCGTCTTCTTGTCCCTCACGCGCACGATGGACCGCCAACGCAAGAACCAAGCGGCCCTCCAGGCGACCTTGACGTCCTTCGCCGTGATTGTCGGCTTCGCCGTGACGGGCAAGTACCTGCTGCAGGGCCTTCACATATCGATGGATGCGTTACAGCTCTCCGGCGGTATTCTCCTCTTCCTGGTGGCGATGGAGCTCCTGATGGGAAAAGGGGAGTACGGGTCAGAAGGAGGCGAGACCCGGTCGAATGTCGCGATGGTTCCCCTGGGCACGCCCCTTCTTGCGGGCCCAGGGGCGATCGTCGCGGTGATGGTCTCTGTCAACCAGGGAGGCGGCTCGCTGGCCGGTTGGGTTGCGGTTGCCATCGCGGTTGTCGCCATGCACGTCGTCATCTATCTGACGATGCGGTGGTCCGTAGGGCTAGCGAAAATCCTTGGGGACAACGGAGTCATGGTGCTTACCAAGATCTCCGGCGTCCTTCTAGCTGCCATCGCGACGCAGCTGGTCGTTGAAGCGATTTTTCAGTTCATCAACCAGTATCAGGCGGGGCTAATCTGAGGGGTTTTCGCTCTGGGTCTTCCGGATCCTCTTGCGAGGCCGACGATTCGACGACGCGCCTCGGCCGGAGGGCTTGTCCTTCCCGCGTTCGCCGCCCCGCTGGCCGCCTCGTGTCTTGCCCGAACCGCGGCCCGAGCGTCCGCGCTTAGCTGCCGAGCCGGTGCCCTTCCCGTCAACATCCTCGATTTCTTCTGCATCCAGGCCCTCACGCGTTCGCTTCGAACGGGGGAGTCGTCCGGTGACTTTCGGGTCGATCCCCAAGTCTTTGTAGAGGTGCTCCGAGGTGTGGTAGGTCTCCACAGGCTCGGTGATGTTCAGGTCTAGGGTGCGGGCGATCAGGCTCCACCGGGGCACATCGTCCCAATCGACGAAAGTCACTGCGGTCCCCTTAGCGCCAGCGCGTGCGGTGCGGCCAATGCGGTGCAGATAGGTCTTTTCGTCCTCAGGGCACTGGTAGTTGATCACATGCGTCACGTCGTGGACGTCGATCCCGCGGGCAGCGACGTCTGTGGCGACGAGAACATCAACCTTCCCCTTCTTGAACGCACGCAGAGCCCGCTCTCGGGCGCCTTGCCCGAGGTCTCCATGCAGCGACCCGACGGCGAAACCCCGTCCCTCTAGGTCCTCGGCGAGGGCGGCTGCTGTGCGCTTGGTCTTCACAAACACGACCGTTCGTCCTCGCCCGTCTGCTTGCAGGATGCGGGAGAGAACTTCTGACTTGTTGAGGGCGTGCGCGCGGTAGGCGAACTGATCGACCTCGGCGACGGTGGCCCCTTCGTCATCGGGGTCTTGCGCTCGGATGTGGGTCGGCTGACGCATGAACCGGCGGGCCAAGGTGATGACTGGCCCGGGCATCGTCGCCGAAAAGAGCATGGAATGGCGATTTCCGGAAACCTGCGAGAGGAGGCGCTCAACGTCTGGCAAGAAGCCTAGGTCCAGCATCTCATCGGCCTCGTCCAGCACCACTGTGTTCACGTGGTTCAGTTTCAATATTCCGCGATCGGCCAGGTCAATGAGGCGCCCGGGCGTCCCCACGACGATCTCAACGCCCTCCTTCAGGGCTTTCACCTGCGGCTCGAAGGCGACGCCTCCATAGATGTCCACGATGCGGGCGGGGAGATTCGCTGCTGCTGTACGCAGGTCCTCAGCTACCTGTTTACACAGCTCACGGGTGGGAAGGATGATGAGGGCCTGAGGAGATCCGGGACTGGCAAGGTCTTCGAAGCCAGGTTCCCCCGGGGCGACGACGTTCTCCAAAACGGGGAGGCCGAAGCCGAGTGTCTTACCGGTGCCCGTTTTCGCCTGGCCGATGATGTCACGCCGCGTCAAAGCGACGGGGAGGGTGAGGGCTTGGATCGGAAAGGGATGAGTGATCCCCTTCTCCTCCAGCGCCGCAACAATTTCCGGGCGGATTCCAAAATCCGCAAATGTCTTCTCTTCTGAGTTCAAGGTCTGCCTTCTATTTCTTGATCGTGCGGGGCCCAGTGACCGTTTGGTCGCGGGACCGTATGGAGGCAGCCGATCGCGCATTATCAGATGCCGCGCTTCTAGCGCAGCTGAAGATGAGGGCTACGCCCCGGTCCCGTTTCGTCGGGCGACCGGGCAGCCTGCAGAACGAGTCTACAAGGACGGATAGCGGATAACACCCTCGGCTTATAGTGTTTACTCATGACGAGCGATGAGGCGGCAACGGGATCAGCAGGAACACAAGCGGTAATTGGACTCTTCGGCTTCTGCGCTTTAGCTGGCATGACGCGACTTGCCAAGGATGGCGACCAAGCTCCGAACACCCAGTACCACGTGGACTTGGCGGGGCTTGCTGATCAGGGATATCAACGGTTTCTGGATTTCCGCAACTTCGCTGACGCCCACGGCATCTGCGCTGTTGACGCGTTGGGAACCTACACGGGCCTCTTCGATGAACTGGACCAGCGCACCCGTCCTTCGAACTGGTGGGAAAGGTGTGTGAAGAGTTACGTTGTTATCGGCGTGTTCGCGGACGTTCTCAGCGGGTTGAGCGACCTACACGGGATTTTCGAGGGCGCCTTCAACGTATGGGACTTGGGCGAGGGGGAGTGGGTGCGCGCCCACTTGGCACCGATAACCGCTAAGGATGAGCAATTGGCCGCGCGGCTGTCCCTGTGGTCGCGGAGGGTGGCCGGGGAGACCTTCGGCCTCGCGCGCGCGACTCTGTTTAGCTACCCGGAGCTTGCGGACCCTCAGGCCGCTGATCAGATCATGGAGACTGCCATGGCGAGGCACAAGGAGCGCCTGGAGGCCGTGAACCTCAAGGCCTAGCCTGTAGCTCTCCTTCTGGGCACGCACAGGACCGCCGAAATCTGCCTGGTTTCGGCGGTCCTGCACATGTCAAACGATTGGTCAGAGGCGCCCGAACCCGACCTTGTGAGAGGTGTCGGTGGGGGAGAGCACGAATCCAATCATCTTTCCTGAGATTATGACCCGGTCTCCCCGGGTGTCCGTCAGATCCAACAGGGTGCCGTTCGTCATTGCGTCTTTGACCTGGGCGAAGATCTGATCTTCATCTCCGTCCAAGTCCAGGTTTAGCGGGCCAATGCCGGAACGCAAATTGATAGTGACCTTCATTGGGGCTCCTCATCTCTTCTGCTTCTCCTCCCAGTTTAGGCGGCGTCGAGGCAGATGTCGGAGACGTGCGGGATACTGCGAACGTGTTGGAAGAGGTGGACATGAGTGAGGCGCACGGGAGTTGGGATGACAGTCAGCGGCGCGTCCTCGAACGCGCTGCGGCAGGTGAGAGCCTCTTGGTCCGGGGCGGCCCGGGTACGGGGAAGACAACCGTTGCGCGCCACCTGTTCACCCGTGCGCTGGAATCCGGACCCGGCGCAGGCTGGGCGCCCGCACTGCTGCTGACGCCGGACCGCAGGCGGTCGGTTGAGGCTGAGGCGGCTTTGGCCAGTGACATGCCACAGGGGGCCATCGGACTCAGCGGCAACGGCAGCCACAGGCTCATTCGTTCCCTCGACTCCTACGCTTACCTCGTTCTAGGTCTGTGGCAGGTGGAAAGGCGGGAGCCGCTCCCCAGGCCCACGCTGACGTCCGGAGCGAAGGAGGACGCGTGGCTTGCCGAATACCTGGCAGGTCTGGAGGGGCCCCTCGCGGAAACGTTCCCCCCAGCGGTACGGGGCTCGGAAGGATTCCGGACGGAGATTCGCAACCTGGTAGCTCGTGCGGGGCAGTTCGGACTTCTTCCCGGTGATTTTGCTGCGCTTGCACGGGAGCTGAAGATGCCTATGTGGGAGGTGGCCGCTGAGGCTTACGCGGAGTATTCGGGCGGTGGCTCCGCTTTCGCGGTCACAACCCCCCACCTGGACTCGGCCAGGATTCCGCGGATAGCTGCGCAGATTCTGCGGAGATGGAATGAGGACAAAGACGCGCAGGGAGTGCTTGCAGAAGCACCTGTTCCGCACCTGCTCGTCCTTGATGATTCGCAAGACATGCCTGAGTCGGCCGCTCCTTTGATAGCCGCTCTTGCCGAACTAGGCACCCAGATCGTGGCCACGGCCTCCCCCGAAGAGGCTGTCGCCGCGTATAGGGGCGGGGTGCCGGGCCTTGGGCTGGACTTGGCGGAGTCCCTCGGGTGGCCTTCGGAGCGTCTGAGCTCGGACCACCGATCCGCCGGATCTGTCGCGGCGCTCACCCGTCAGGTCGAGGCGTGGCTCGCCCCGCGGATTCCTGCTCAGAAGCCGGAGGGCGGCAGTGAACTCTCCGCCGGGAAAGTGAGAGCGGAGCTGTTTTCTACGCGTTCTCAGCACGACCGTCGTGCCGCCAGCATTCTGTCCGAGTCCCACCTGTACGACGGTGTGGAGTGGGATCGGATGGCGGTTGTCGTGCGGCACTCTGGGTCGGTTCTTCCCGTCCAGCAGGCATTGTCGCGTAGTGGCGTTCCCGTGCACAGCGGTGAGAGGCCGATCGTGTTGTCCAGAGTCCCCATCTGCGGGGCGATGCTCAGGCTCTTACTGCCGGGAGAATCCGACGATCCGGATGAAGACGCAAGGCAGCTGCTTACATCGCCACTGGTGGGGGCGGACGCCCTAACGGCGGTCAGAATGCTACGTCGGTTTCGACGGTCTGACCCGACGCGCTCGCTTGCGGGCTTGGCCGATTTGCTGGGCGCCCATTCACAAGAGAGCCCGGAGATCAAATGGCCGCCCGACCAGAGATCCCAGGTTCGCGTCGCAAGGAAGCTCTGGCAGCTGCGCAAGCAGGCTACCGCGTTGCCTGCCCAGGAGGGGCTGTGGGTCCTGTGGAAGGCTGCGGGCCTAGGCGCCGCGCTGAGAGAGCAGGCGCTTGGGACCGGTTGGCGGGCGCTGATCGCCGGAGAGGACCTCGACGCGGTTCTTGCGCTTTTCCGCAAGGCCGACCTGTGGCAGCAGGAGAGGGCGGAGTCAGAGGAGAGCGTGGAGGCGGGTGCTTTCGCCTTGGAGCTGCTTGAGCAGTCGATCGCGACGGATCCTCTTGTGCCCAAGGGTCTTCGTCAGCCCGGTGTTTCTGTCGTGACACCAACGCAGGCGGCTGGGCGCGAATGGGACGTGGTCGTCCTCGCCGGTGTGGAAGAGGGCACCTGGCCCGCAGGCGGGGGAGGTTCGGTCGGTCGGGTTGAGGATCTGGAGCTGTTGCTGCGCTCAGCGAGGAAGGCAGGATGGGCAGGGGAATGTGCGATATCGCAATTCCTTCCCTCCGGTGGGCATGAGGCGCCGGTAGGGAACCCTTCTGCTTACCACCGGCGTCGTCGGGACGAGGTCCGAATGTTCCTTGTTGCGGTAAGCAGAAGCACGGAGCGTCTTCACCTGCTGGCAGTGGATAACGAGGACGTTGCTCCGTCCACCTTCCTGACGCCCCTCGTCTCGGCCGGGGTACTGGAAAAGGTCGAGGGGAAGGACTCTCAGTGGCGCCTGCGTGACTTGCGTGACGCCGCCTTGCGGATGCGCGGAGTCTTGATGAGTGAAGGCACGTCGCCGGAGGAGAAGGCGGATGCGGCACTCGTCCTCGCCCTGTTGAAAGCCAAGGGGGTTGAGGAGGCCGATCCCGCTGTTTGGTCCCTGACGGGTTCGGTTTCGACAGACTCCCCGATTCTTGAGGCGGGGCCCCTTCGGCTGAGCCCTTCCAACGTGGATTTGGCCGCGAAGTGTCCGCTTCGGTGGTTCCTTCAGGCATCGCACGGCTCGGCCCAGGATCTTGCTGAAGACTCCAGTGACCTAAGCGGGGCAAGGCTCGGAAGTCTGGTCCACGCCATAGCGGAGCGGTTCCCGGACGGTGACGATGAGACGCTGCTCGCCGCCTTGGAGGAGGAGTGGGGAAGGTGGGGCTTGGGACGCGACACGGTATGGGAACGCGGGGCATACGCGAAGACTCAAGAGCAGCTGCGTCGGCTCGGCAGGTACCTCGGGAAGGTGGGGCCACAGTTGCGGGAGGTCCGGACTGAGACGCAGCTGCGTTTTGAGGTTGAGGGGGCGGTTGTTTCTGGCCGCGCGGACAGGGTGGAGGTGTACCCAGATGGTTCTGCCCGCGTCGTCGACATCAAGACGGGATCCGTGTCCAACCTCCCAGCGGCGGAGACAAATGCCCAGCTGTGGACCTATCAGCTCGGGGTGCAAGGGCTCGGGTTCAAAAGTGCCGGCGCCGCGCTCTTGCCTTTGGCCTCGGAAAAAGGGGAGATGGGCCAGGGTCCGTTGTCCCCGGAGGAGGCGTTGCAGAAGAAAGAAGACCTGGAGTCGCTGGTCAGCCGTCTATCGGGCGCCCGCCTGGAAGCGGTTCCCGCACGTGACGTGTGCGGTACCTGCCCGTTCGAAACCGTCTGTCCCGCTCAGGACGCCTCAGCAAGGAGCCACGAATGAAACCGGAGGAACTGGCAGAGCGCCTGGGGCTACGTCGACCCACAGAGGAACAGGCGGCCGTCGCGCAGTACCCGCCCACCGTCTGTGTGGAGGGGGAGAAGCGTGGGGCTCCCCTGCTGGTGGTGGCGGGAGCCGGATCGGGCAAGACGGAGACGCTGTCTCTACGGGCCATCCACATGATCAATGAGTTCGATATCGAGCCGAGAGCCATTCTCGGCCTGACCTTCACCCGGAAAGCCGCAGGTGAACTGGCAGATCGGCTGGGCGAACGCGTTCGCAGCTTGGAGGACGGTTTCGGCGCCCCGCACCGGAAACTTTCCCCGAACCTGTTTGATGCGCCCGTCGCGTCGACCTACAACGCGTTCGCCTTGGGTGTCGTGCAGGAGTTCGGTGCCCTCGCGGGCATTAACGCGCAGTCCGGTCACATGGATGAGGCGGCCGCTTGGCAGCTCATGAACGAGGTGGTGTCCGGGTGGACCGCCGAACTTGGGGATCAATACGGACAGGCCACGGTGGTCGACAAGGCGCTCGCATTGCGTGACGACATTGCCAATCAAGGACTGTCAATGGGTGCGGTGCGCACGGGAATCCGGAGACTTCTGACGCGGATCGACGCTCGTGGGAGCGCGTCGAAGAAGGGCCTGCCAAAGTTCTTTGTGGGCGGGAGGGAAGCCCTGTGCGAGCGCCTCCGATTCCTCGACATAATCGAGCGCTTCGAGGCGGCAAAGGAACAATCAGGGAAGATGGACTACGCCGACCAGGTCGTTGCCGCTTTGAGGATCGTGGAACGGGTCCCGGAAGTGGCGCAGACGCTTCGGGCGCGTCACCAAGTTGTCTTCCTGGACGAGTTCCAAGACACGTCCGTGGCGCAGCTGCGCCTGTTTGCCGGGCTGTTCCGCAATCACCCGGTCACGGCAGTGGGGGACCCAAACCAGGCGATCTACGGGTGGAGGGGCGCCTCAGCGGCATCTCTGCTGGAGTTCCACGAACTCTTCAACACCAGTCCAGGCGTCCCGAAAGCGACGCTCAACCTGTCCACTGCCTGGCGCAACGACAGGTCGATACTGTCTGCGGCGACGGTCCTGGCCAAGCCCCTATCCAAGGCGCCCAGTTACGTGCGTAGGGTGTCAGGATCAGGCGCGCCTCAGACCGTGGCCCTCCCTCAACTGGAGGCTCGCGAAGGCGCCCCCGTGGGGAGCAGCCGCGTCCTCTTTGCGCACACGGCTGAGGAGGCGATGTCGCAGATTGTGGCTTTTGTGCGCTCCGCGCGGGACGCCGACGATGGCAAGAGGCGCTCCGTGGCCGTCCTCTCCAGGACCAACGCTCCGTTGCGGAGCGTCGTTGAGGCTTTGAGAGAAGCGGACATACCGGCCCAGCTTGTGGGAGGGGACGCGCTCCTCGGCCACCCGGCCGTGCGCGATCTGCGGGCTGCACTGTCGATAACGGCAGACCCAGGTGACACCCCCAGCCTGCTAAGGCTGCTCACCAACCTGGACCTGGGAGCTGCCGACTTGGATGCCCTGTCGAAGAAGGCCCGCCAAATAGCACGTGTCTCATCTGCACCCACAGAGGATCATCCGCCGACACTGCTGCTGGAAGCAGTGGTTGACTGCGCTGCGGGTGACCACATTCCCGGGCTTAGTGAGGTGGGCGCGGGTCGGGTTAAGCGGTTGGGTGAGGTTCTTGAGTCCCTCCGCTCCTCTTCATCCATGACCGTCTTGAACCAAGTGATCAATGCTCGGCAGAGGATGCACCTCGATGATGAAGGAGTCGCGGATCCGACCAGCGCCGGTGTTACCTCGGTCCTTGATGAGTTCACCGACGTCGCTGCCCAGTACGAGGAGGCGGCAGAGGACGCCACGATGGGCGCATTCCTCGGTTGGCTCGACGCTGCAGAGCAGAAGCAGCAGGGCCTGAGGGTCCCGTCTGTCGACGTTGACCCCGAAGCCGTGCAGGTGATGACGATTCACGCCTCGAAAGGTCTGGAGTGGGACGCAGTCGTGGTGGCCGACGTGGCGGCAGGGCGCTTCCCCGCTCAGGCGCGAGGTTTCAAGGAAACTAAGGGCACTTTTTCTGCTCCGCCAAGCCCCGGTCCCGCGTCTGGGTGGTGGCAAAACCCGGCCGTGCTCCCATACCCCCTCAGAGCCGACGCAGCGCATCTGCCGGAACCAGAAATCTGGGACCCGGATATGACGGCCAGAAGCGCCGAGGACCTGTTCAAAGAGGACATGGGAGCGTATCGGCAAGACGAAGAAAGACGCTTGGCCTACGTGGCGGTCACGCGCGCACGTCACGCGGTGTTCCTCGTTGGCTCCTGGTTCGGAGACGGAGGGAAGCCGCGGTTCCCATCGATCTTCGCCGCGGAGCTGTTCTCCGCAGCCACGGGCAGATCGGCGGCCGCAGAGTTCCTGGATGGCAAGATGCATCGGTTCGTTGCTGACGAGGACCATTCGCGGACCAACCCCGATGTGCCTTTGACCGACGGGAAACTCACTCCACTGCCGCCGAAGGAAGACTGGGCGGATCTCGTCTCCAAGGACGCAACCGCGCTCTTCCCGCGCGATCCCGGTCCCGTGCGCAGGAGGAGCGAACAGGTGGCCGCCCGGATCCAGGAGGACAGTGCCGCGCTGGGGGTGGAACCCGAGGTGGAGGCGATCCTTGCCTCTTTGGACAACCAGGACTTCGCCGCTGACCTCCGGGTCCTTCTCTCACGGGAGGCCGGTGCGGCGGCGCCTCCGGACGGAGACCCGGAAGCGGTCCTCGCGGCGGCCGGACACCAGCGGGCGCTGTCGGTAACTGAGATCGCAAGTTTCCAGGCGAACCCCGAAGAAGTAGCGCTCAACTTGGTGCGGCCAGTGCCTAGCAGTCCGGGTTCTTCCGCATTGCTCGGCACGGAGCTGCACAGGTGGCTGGAGCAGCATCTCCGCAGGCTCGCCTCTTCTTCAGCAGACCCGGATGTCGCGGGGGAACAACCCGACGACGCGCTTCCGGACGAGGAGACACAGAGACTCCTTGAAGAGATGAAGAAGGCCGTCTATAAGCTGAAGTGGCTCGATGAATATCGGATAGCTGGCATCGAAGTGCCTTTTTCCGTCGCGAAAGACGGCATCGTGGTGAGGGGACGCATCGACGCGGTTTTCAAAGACGCAGCGGGAGACTATCTCCTCGTGGACTGGAAAACTTCTTCCCGCCCCAAAAACTCCATGAGGCAGGAAGAAGTCGCGCGCTACTCGACGCAGCTCGATTACTACAGGGCTGCCTGGGAGGAGAAGGCGCACGCGGAGGGGGCCCGGGTAGAAACCCGCCTCGTCTACATCTATCCAGGCGGGACCTGGACGGTCACGGAAGACGACCTCGCCGCTCAGAAACCGAAGGTGACGCCGACCTAGGGGACCTCGACGCTCCCGGTTCCTGCGTCCTCGCCAAGGGCCGGGGTGACAGATTTCGCATTGCCGCGGCGTATGGGCCTTTGTGGTGCCTGGTCTGCCTGGGCTTGCAGTGGATCCACTCCGCTTCGGAAGGGTTCGGAATCCGGTTCGCCTTGGAAAGGTTCCGAATCCGGTTCCGGAGCGGATGGCGGAAACGGCGTGTACAGGCCTGTCACCTCATCCACGGCCAGGACATCTGTCGGCCTCTCTGCGGCCGCGGGATCCGGCGGGGTGACGTCGGCAACTTCTGGCCGCTTGGGCGCATTCTGGGGGTTCAATTTCAGCAGAGGTTCCTCCTCAACCGTGAAACTGATCTCCACGACGTTTGGACGCGCGGGGACGAGCCTGTGGTCCCCGATATCGCGGTCCAAATCCCGTAGGGCCTGTACGCCCTGGTCGCGCCATTCCCGCGAGTCCGCTTCCACGCCGCGGGCATACCAGCGCAGTGTCTCCAGCTCCGAGAGCAGCTGGGCCCGGGTAAGGAGGTGCAGGTCAGGTGTGGAACACGACCTGGAATAAGCCTCCTCAAATGCGCCCAAGAAGTCGTCGGACGCGTAGTACATCAACCACACTATGTCCTGCGCGGGGTCACCCACGGCGGCTTGATCGAAACGTGTCAAACCCACGACTGCACCGTCGGACGCATACACGCATTCCGCTGATAGCGACCCGTGTAGGGGAACGGGCTCGAAGCGCCAGAGCGGATCCTCCTCAATGGCGTCCAGCCAACGTGACCGCAACCTGGACGGGATCGCTGAACTGTGGCGGTCCACCAACGAACGCAGCGCCTTGCGGGTGAGGGCCGCATCAGCAAAGCGGCGACAGCACGCGGCGTAGGCACGAGTCTCCAGGCCGTGGAGCGCCGCGAGAGCTGTCCCCAAAGAGCTGGGAAGGAGTCCCGCGCCCGACAGGTCAGCCGCCTCCAGCGGCCGGCCCCCAGGGTACGGGAGAAGAAGGACTTGAACGTAGGCCTCGGAGACGGCTTCCCCGAGCGGACGAGGGGCAACCCAAGTCACTTCTCCTGCCGATCGCTCCGCCTCCAGGTAGTCCACGACCTTCAGGTATCGCTCCATCGCGTCACCGGACAGCGGCTGTGTCGGGGCCCAGACGAGCCACTGCGATCCCGATGCATCGGCCAAATGCGCCCAGTCGCCGGAGTCTGCGCTCAGCACCGGACCGCGGATCTCCCTCAGTTGCAAAGAGGGGGCTGCCGCCGAGGCGAGGGCGGCCAGGGCGAGGGCGGAGGTGTCGCCCCTAAGTTCGTCAGTCACGTAGCCCAAGGTAGCCTGCCTGTGCCGCCCAGGCATCGGCACACCCCGAATTCGCATCGGTTAGGCTTCCAGAGTGAGTACCGACTTCCCTTCCTCCATCGAGTCCCTTCGATCGACGCTAGCGAACGTCCTCGCCGTCTCAGATCCCGAGGGCCTGGAGAGAGACATTGCGCGGCTGTCGCAAGCAGCGGCCGCGCCGAACCTGTGGGACGACGCGGATGCGGCCCAGAAGGTAACGTCGGAGCTTAGCCACAAACAGTCCGAACTGGAGCGTCTCAAGAGGATTGTTGGCCGCGTTGATGACTTCGAAGCACTGGTGGAGATAGCGGACGAGTCCGAGGACCAGGAGGAGAAACAAGAACTGCTCGAAGAGGCCGAGAAGGACTTGGTCCAACTCACCCGGGACATCGCTGACCTTGAGATCAAGACACTCCTTGACGGGGAGTATGACGAGCGGCATGCGGTGGTTACCATCCGCGCTGGCGTAGGCGGCGACGACGCTTCTGATTTCGCGCAGATGCTGATGCGCATGTACCTCCGTTGGGCCGAACGCAAGGGGTATAAGACGAAGATCCTGGATACCTCCTACGCCGAAGGTGCGGGCATCAAGTCGGCAACTTTTGAAGTGGAAGCCCCTTACGCTTTTGGCACACTCTCGGTTGAGTCGGGAACTCACCGCCTGGTTCGAATTAGCCCATTTGACAACCAGGGCCGCAGGCAGACGTCCTTCGCGGCCGTGGAAGTGATTCCGCTCATCGAGACGACGGACCACATCGAGATTCCGGAGACTGAGCTGAAAATCGATGTGTTCCGGTCTTCCGGGCCCGGAGGTCAGTCGGTGAATACGACCGACTCAGCGGTCAGGATGACGCACATCCCAACCGGCATTGTGGTCTCTATGCAGGATGAGAAATCGCAGATACAGAACCGCGCTGCGGCCCTGCGCGTCTTGCAGTCACGCCTCCTGATCCTGAGGCACGAGGAGGAGAAGGCGCGGGAGGCAGAGCTCAAAGGGGACGTGAAGGCCTCATGGGGCGACCAGATGCGCAGCTACGTGCTCCAGCCGTTCCAAATGGTCAAGGACCTGCGAACAGAACACGAGTCGGGAAACACGCAGGCCGTGTTTGACGGTGATCTGGATGACTTCATAAACGCGGGAATCCGCTGGCGTAAGAACCAGCGACTCAAGTAGCAGGTTTTGGGCGCGCCTTGAGTTGAGCGCGCAGGCGCACTTCTACTCTGGAACAGGTCTGTGCCATTCACGGCGCAGCTGTCGAGCATGAAATGTGAGAGATGATCCGTTTTGAGAACGTGACCAAGGTGTACGTGCGTGGGAGCGCTCCGGCGCTGGACGACGTGTCATTGGACATTGAGCGCGACGAGTTCGTGTTTCTGGTGGGCAAGTCCGGATCGGGAAAGTCCACGTTCCTACAGCTCGTGCTACGCGAGCAGAAGGCCACCTCCGGAGCTGTTTGGGTTCTGGGACGGGATCTGACGCGTCTGTCTCAGTGGCGGGTGCCGAAGCTGCGCCGGCAGATAGGGACGGTTTTTCAGGATTTTCGCCTGCTACCGCAGAAGACGGTGTACGAAAATGTGGCGTTGGCCATGGAGGTGATTGGGCGTCCCAAACACGCGATCCAGGCTGCGGTTCCAGACGTGATCGAACTGGTCGGGCTGCAGGGCAAGGAGAACCGCCTGCCCAACGAGCTTTCGGGTGGTGAAGAACAGAGGGTGGCCATCGCGCGCGCCATGGTTAACCGACCGCCTCTCTTGCTGGCCGACGAGCCAACGGGCAACTTGGACCCAGAGACCTCCCTTGGAATCATGCGACTCCTGGATCGCATCAACCGCTCAGGCACCACGGTCGTCATGGCGACGCATGACTCGAAAATCGTTGACCAGATGCGTAAACGCGTCATAGAGCTAGAAGACGGGCGCGTGATCCGCGATCAGACCCGCGGAGTCTACGGGGGTGCGCGCTGACATGCGACTCAGATTCATTCTTTCCGAAACGGGTAAGGGCCTTGCTAGAAACAAGGCGATGGCCGTTGCAGTCATCATCGTCACCTACGTGTCGCTGTTGTTCGTGGGTGTCGCCGCCCTCGCCCAGATGCAAGTCAACATGTTGAAGAGCGACTGGTACGACAAGATCGAAGTGTCGATCTACATGTGCGCGATTGACGACCGCGCGGCATCCTGCGATCTTCAGGAAGCCACCGAGGAGCAGATCGACGCCGTCCGTCAACGCTTGAACTCCGAAGACATGGCCCCCTACGTGGAGGAAGTGTATGAGGAAACGAAGGAAGAGGCGTACGAGGCCTTCCAGGAAATGTACGGCGACACTCCGCTTGGAGACTGGACAAGCGCAGACATGTTGCAGTTCTCGTTCAGAGTGAAGCTCGTCGACCCGGAACAGTACGAGATCATTCAGGAAGAATTCGGCGGTAGCCCGGGGGTTTCGGAGGTGCGCGACCAAAGCGAATTGGTCGAGCCGATGTTCAACGTCATTGAGAAGGCGAAGATGCTCTCCCTAGGGTTGGCCGGAATCATGACCGTTGCTGCGGTGCTGTTGATAACGGTGACGATCCGACTGTCTGCGATGAGCCGGGAGCGCGAGACGCAGATCATGCGTCTAGTTGGCGCCTCCAACCTGTTCATACAGGCACCTTTCATGATCGAGGGTGCGATAGCGGCGCTCATCGGAGCTCTGCTAGCGGTGGGGACTCTCTTCGGCGGAGTGCATCTCCTTGTCAACAACTGGCTGGCGGGCTCTTTCAGTTGGGCTCAGTTCATCAGTTACAAAGAAGTCTGGATGATCACCCCTCTGCTCATCGGGGCGGCACTCCTCTTGGCGTTGTTGGCGTCAGCGTTCTCATTGGCGAAATACACACGGGTGTGATTGAAATGGCAACTAGTTCGGTGCGCGCACGTTCTTCCCGTCGCGGGCGAGGGCGACTGGCGGGCTTGTCTCTGCTCACCGTCGCCCTAGTCTGCGGCCTTGCGGCGGCCCCCTTCCAGAGGGACGCGGTGGCCGAGACTCGCGATGAGGCCGTTGCGAAGAGAGATGAGAGCCAAGCCAAGGTTGATTCCCTTCAAGACGAGGTGGAAGGGATAGACGCCGAACTGGCCGCGCTGTTCAAAGCCATGGAGCAAACCAAACTGGACGTCGCGAACACGCAGATCGAACTGGCCGATGCGGAAGAGGAACAGGCGGCCGCGGAGCGTTACCTGGAGAGCATCCAAGTGCAGCTGGATGTCGCCGAGGCCGAACTGGCCGAACTGGCCTCAGAAGTCGATGATTCCAAGGATAAGGAAGTCACGCTCACCCAGGCCGTCGGGGGTATGGCCAGGGACCTGTACCGGGGAGACACGGTTTCAACGCTCGACGTCGTGTTGTCCTCGGAAGGGACTGCGGACATAGCCTCCAAGGCTGCCGCCGCGACTGCGATGGGAAGAGTCCAGTCTCGCGCCCTTGACGAGGTTCGGGCCAGCCTAGTCATCCAAGAGAATCAGAAGCAGAAGCAAGCGGCGGTTACAGAGCGGATAGCGACCCTCGAGCAGGAGGCGGAGGAGGCCTTCGCGGCGGCCGAGGCGGCCCGGCAATCTGTGGCTGATACGTTGAGCGAACTGGAGTCTTTGCAGTCGGATCAGAAGGCTGCGGAGGCCAAGTGGAACGCGCAGAAAGCGGAAGCCGAAAAGCAGATCAAGGCCTACGACGCTGCCGCTGAGGAAGCGATCAAGCGGATCCAGGAGATAGACAAGCAGAACGAGGAGGAGCAGTTCGTAGTCTCACAGTCGACGTCCTCTGGTTCGTCCTCGGCGGCGCAGCCCGCGAGCGGCGCGCTGTTTGCCAATCCGTTTCGATTCGACGCGCCGGTCACGTCCTACTTCGGGTATCGAATCCACCCGATCTTCGGAACTCGACGGTTGCACACGGGAACCGATTTCGGGGCTGGATGCGGGACGGCGCAATACGCGACGCGGGCCGGCGTGGTCGTTGGAACTGGTTACGACAGCGGGCTCGGAAACTACGTCACGATCAACCACGGCCTCATCAACGGGCAATCTATGGTTACCGAACACGGTCACCTCGAGTCCATTGCCGTGTCGACTGGACAGTCCGTAAACACCGGCACGATCGTGGGCTACACGGGCACCACCGGGAACTCCACGGGCTGCCATTTGCACTTGAATCTGCTCATCAACGGCTCCTATACCTCGATCTTGGATTACATGTAGTGGTCGCGCGGGCGTCCGCTGTTAGACTTACGGGCTGCATGAGCGGAGGCGGTGAACCGTGGCAAAGAATTGGAAGCAACCAAAGCCTACTGAGGGCCAGAGACGCAAAGAGCTGTCCGATGAGAAGAAGGTGGTTGCCCGGAACCGCAAAGCCCGCCACGACCTGGAAATAGAGGACACGCTGGAGGCAGGCATCGCCCTCGGCGGCACGGAGGTGAAGGCGCTGCGGATGGGTCGCGCATCGATCGTCGACGGGTGGGTAGAATTCACCGGCGGCCAGGCGTGGCTCTACGGCGTGAACATTCCCATGTATTCGCAGGGGTCGTGGAATAACCACGCGCCGACTCGTAAGAGAAAGCTCCTGATGCACAAGTCGGAGATTTCCCGCTGGGAGCAGCGCGCCAGCGCCAAGGGCTACACAGTCGTCCCCCTCGAGCTCTATTTCATCGGTGGCCGGGCGAAAGTCGAGATCGGCCTTGGGCGTGGCAAGAAGGAATGGGACAAGAGGCAGGCACTCCGGGAGAAGCAGGACGAAAGAGAAGCGCGGCGTGCTATGAGTCGCTTCCTGAAGCGGCCGCAACGCTGAGCGATGGCCGAATTGGTCTTGTCGGATCCATCGATCCGGCGTAAGCTTCATTAGCCCGCTGGGCTAACGTTCACGGGCTTGCGAAGTTGATAGGGGATGATCGGTTTCGACGGCGGTTGTCGATCGGGGGGAAGCGGGTCGAGGACGTGCGTTCAGCTCGTAAACGATGCGTACAAACCAATAAGTGCCAAACAGAAGAGCACTGACTTCGTTCTTGCTGCCTGATTTCGCAGCAGAACCCTTAAAGTCCGTCAGCCCAGGTGGTGCTTCCACCCTGGTGCCTGGCGTCATTTAGGAAGCCACTGGGGCCTCGCACTGTCAGCGGGCGGGGTCCGACACTAAGTTGACTGAGCCTATTCGGTAGAGCGTCTGCACTATGCCGAAGGCTGAGAAATAGATTGTGGACTGCACCCGGAGAATACCCCGGGGCCAACCGTCGGACGCGGGTTCGATTCCCGCCATCTCCAC
>CAYFQC010000011.1:20118-41733 GCA_964345155.1 uncultured Actinomyces sp. | reverse complement strand
GGAACTGCCCGAGGACGACCCGGACGAGGTGGACGAACCACCAGAACTGCTTGAGTTACCCGAGCTGCTGGACGAAGAACTTGAGGAGCTAGAAGAACCTGAGGAGCCGGAACTGGCCTGCTGAGACGATGCTTGTTCGGCTGCCGCCTGATCTGCCCTAGCCTGTTCCTCAGCTCGAGCAAGCGCCGCAGCTTCCTCCTCCGCGCGCCGCTGGGCTTCAAGCGCATCGATGCGCTCACGCTCCAGTTCTTCGGAGGTCTGGCGCTTAGCGGCCAGCTCGGCGATCATCTGGTCTTTCGCAACCGCAGTCGAATCGACTACTGCCTGAGCCTCGGCCGCAGCGGTCTTTGCCGTCTCGGCAGCCTGCTCCGCCGCCGCGTAAGCCTGCGTTTCGGCGTCTTTCGCCTTCTGCGCGGCCGCGTCCATAACCTCCGAGACCTGCTGCAAGGCTGCAACCTCTTGCATCTGGTTGTCAGCGGCCAGGCTCAATGACTCCACGGCGTTGCGCTTCTGCTCCATGGTCTGCAGTCCGTCGGACTCCAGGTAGGGGGTGAGAGCGTCCAGGCTGCTGGTCCCACCCCTATAAGCCTCTTGGGAGACCGTGGCCAGCTTCTTGAGTCCTTCTTGGTAGGCCGCCTTAGCCTTCTCCGCTGCTTGTGCCGCGCTGTCTGCGGCTTTGGTGGCCGCAACCAGATCGAGCTTCGCCTGGTTTGCCTCCTCAGCTGCAAGCGCAGCGTTGACCTGCGCTTCTTGAGCCTGGGAAACGGCCGCGGCGTACTGTATTTCCAGTTGAGCCACGCTCATCTCCGCGTACGCGACCTCCTGCTTCGCTTGGTTGACTTCATCCTGCGACGGTGCAGCGACGGCGGGGCTCATGGCGGCGAACGCCCCCAGTGCCATTGCGCCCGCTGCCGTCACGCCCGCAAGGCGCCGCACAAAACTTCGTCTGTTGGGCGTGTTTCGCACGTTCAAAGCAACTCCTACAACGCTCTACGTTCCACCGTGGTGGAGGTCAGGGGAAGCCCGTTTTCGGTCAAGAAGACCTCTACACACAGAGCACAGGCTTCCCACTGGTCACATTAGCAACATATGCAACATGAGCACCACCCAAAACAGTGATTGCTGCCGGCGTGGCCGGCGTGTTGGCTTCCCGACCGGGACTGCGGCAACCGTCTCACTTGCCATACGCTGAACTTGTGGAAGCCGAACTGGATGAAGAACGCCTGAGTGCAGGAGACCAAGGCATTGACGTCCTCGCCCCCTGGGGAGAGGACGGGCCGCCCCCGGCGGACCGTTGGCGCAAGGACGTGCTCGGGCGCGACTACGAATCCCGGACCATACCCGTGACCCCAGACGCCGAGGGCGAGAACGTGGCGACTCTTGTCCGCCTGGTCCCCTCACTCACTCCCGAGGCACGCCGCGCCCCTAGAACCGATCGGGTCTCATCTTTCCTCTCCGGATTGCCAGGGCGGCTGGCGTCGGGAGGCGTTCTCCATCGCCCTCGCCCTCGGCGGTTTGCAGTTCTGTACATTCACGGACGCAATGACTACTTCTTCCAAGATGAGATGGCCCGCAGCTTCCAAAGCATGGGCGGCGTCTTCTACGCGTTGGACCTGCGGAAGTACGGACGCTCCTTACGGCCGTGGCAGACCATCGGATACACGACGGATCTGGGCGTTTACGACGAAGAAATAGGTGCCGCTGTCTCCGCCTTGAGCGAAGAGAACCCCGGCCTGCCGCTGATCGTTGTCGGCCATTCCACCGGCGGATTGATCGCGACACTTTGGGCATGGCGAAACCAAGACCTGGTGGCCGGCCTGATCCTGAACTCCGCCTGGCTGGAACTCCAGGTCCACTCCAACATGCGCCCGGCTTTGCACCAAGTGGCGCTCCGTCTGGGTCAGATTCGTCCTCGGACGCCGCTGGTCGGGACCTCTAAGTCCAATACCTACTACCGGTCGATCGCGGAGGGTTGGAAGGACTCGGGTCTTCCCATCCCGAAGTATTTCGAGGATGCCCCCAGCGACCCGGCGCTGGTGGGATGGCCAGTGTTTCCCGAGTGGAAACTCCCCTTCTCCTACCCTGCCCCCGCGGCCTGGCTCGCTGCTGTCCTAGCCGGGCACGCGGCCATAGAGAAGGACGTTCACCTAGATTGCCCGGTCCTCGCGATGGCTTCAACCAACTCTGACCTTGAGGAAGAGAACTGGGGCGAACAGACCTTCCGAAGCGACGTGGTGCTGGACTCCCGCCTGATCACCGAACGAGCGGCGCTCCTTAGCGACAGCGTCGTGATCCAGCGTTTCCCCGGCAAACACGACCTCATGCTGTCCGACCCGCCAGTTCGGAGGGACATCTATTCGACCATCCGCACCTGGATTGATGACTGCGTCCTCAATGACCGCGGCTGATCTCCTCAATAGCCTCGGCGAGCGTGGGACCCCGATCATTGCCCAAATACCAGGCGGTCCAGCCGTCCTCGCCGTACACGCCACTGGCCTGCAGCGCCTCCGTAGGGTCCGAGTAGGAGCCGGCCGGAACACGTACCGTTCCGTCGGATGTCAAAAGAGCGCCCCTGGGTGTGCGGGCCGCCGGGCGCAAAGAGAGAGGAATCTCCCCTCCTGCCACTCGAGTGAGGGCGGCCAAGCCTTCCGGCGTGAATCCGACTTGAGTAGGCGAGGGCGATTCCTGCGCCGTTCGCCGCTGCCTTCGACTGCCTAGAGGCTGCCCTTCCGCCATCCGACGCCGTCGCGCCATCCGACTGGGTCTCCCCGTCGCGGCAAGGTCATCTGACTGGCTGCCCGCGCCTGCAGCCACAGCGGACGTCCGGACCCCACCCTTGCCACTTTGTCGGCGGGCGAGGACGTCGCGCAGTTCCGCACCCCCTCGAGCGTGCGCGCCGAGACGCTTCGAACGCCGAGACGCTTCGGCCAACACCGGAAGGGGACTTGAGCCATCCAGCACCGGGGTGAAGCGGTGGCTGTAGAGACGGGGGCCAACTGGCTCCACCTCCAAGAAGGCGCGTCCGTTACTGGTCTGGCGCAGAGACATCTCATGCACCTCAACTCCGGAAGAAGACAGGACATCTAGCGCAGGGCGGACCTCATCCGTTATGCGCGCAGCCACCAGCACCATCCGCGGACCGTTGGGCGGCGAGGTCGGCATCGATTCCCGGAAGTGCGCCCATCCACGTTTGAATCCGTCGATGCCGTGCGGGTATCGGTGCGCCAAATCGGTCCAAGACATCGCCGCGCTGTCGGCCAAACGTGACAGGGCATCGATCAGTATGTCCGCGTCCAGAAGTTTCACTACCTCCACGGCGACGACCTGACCGGCTGCATCCAGTGCGGTCAGACGGGGAGAACTCTCATCCCCGCCGGCTCCCGGCTGCCAGAAGATAGGGAAGAGCGGGCGGGAGACGATCTCCAACACCTGCTGCCGCACGGCGTGGAGAACATCTTCAGTGAACCCGTCTGGGACCTCCCGCCCGAATTGTGCGGGTACCAGCCGTCCGTCCTCCAGCTCAAATAGCGCCACTTCTCCACACCCCTAGATGCTGCTTCCAGTCACTCCCGGAACTGTGGCTATTGTGTCACGGCTTACGGGGACGCAGCGGCACCAGCGGGCAACCGGCACAGTGCAGGCTCACGTCCGGGCCGGCTCCCCCACCGCAAGCGCCAAGACCGGAAGCGCACAGTGACTCCGCTGGGCTGGCAACCCCGCGGCGTTCCAGATCTTCCACGATGATCGTTGCCAAGGGAACGCTGATCCCCTCCAGCGCAGCGATCGCCTTCACGGTGGCCCCCGTGCGCAGACGCGCCTGAACCCGTTCTACCAGCTCTTTCCCGCGCAGCGGAGAGGGTTTGGAGGCCACAGAAGTCACAGGAAGAGCCTACCGATTTGGAAGACCCCAACTGCAAGCAGCCAAGCAACTACCAGCTGGACAACCACGGCGGCAGTGGTTAGCTTCCCGCCGATCTGCCGCACCTGCTCGGCAACGGTTGCAAGACACGGAGTGTAGGTGAGGACGAAAACCAGGAACGCCAACGCTCCGATGGGCGCGGCGTCGCCCGCGGCCGTTTGGAATGACTCATGCACCAAAGTCGGAAGTTCCCCCATGTCGGAGCCTCCGTCCTCGGCGTCACCAGCAGCAGCGGGGTCAAGATTGTAGGACACAACGATCGATGAGATGACCGTCTCCTTGGCAACGAACCCAGTCATCAACGCGCCGGTCATGTGCCATTCTCCGAAGCCTGCGGGATCGAACACGGGTTCCAAGACCTGGGCTGTCTTGCCGTAGGCGGAGTCGGCCATCGGCATTTCGGGGTCAGCGAAGCTGTATTCGGAGTTCGTCGGTATGGCACCAAGAAGCCACACAGCCACCGTCATCACCACGATGACTTTCCCCGCGCCTTTCACGAACGCCCACGAGCGCAACCAAGTCTTGTAAGTGGTGGACAGAATCCGCGGCATTCCGTAAGGCGGCAGGACCAGCATGAGCGGGGCCTGGGCCTCATCTTTCGTGAAGAAGGGTTTCAGAACCAGCGCCCCCAGGACAACCATGACGATCGACATGACGTACAGGGCGAAGACGATGGTGCCGGTGTGCTCAGGGAAGAAAATCCGGGCGATCATCAGGTAAATGGTCAGCCGGGCAGCGCAGGAAGTGTAAGGAGTGATTAGGACGGTGACCAGACGCTGCTTCGCGTTGGGCAGGGTGCGCGTAGCCGCAAGCGAGGGCAGATTGCACCCGAATCCCATGATGAGCGGCATGATCACGCGCCCGTCCAGACCGATCTTCCGCATCAACCTGTCCCCGAGGAACGCGGCGCGCGCCATGTAGCCAGAATCCTCCAGCAACGAGATCATGAAGAAGATTGCAAACATCAGCGGAACAAAGGAAGCAACAACGCCCAGACCGGTGATGATTCCGCCAACCAGCAGGCCCTGCACCCAGCTATCCTCCAAGCCGACCTGGCTAAGCAGCAGGTTAGCCAGGTTGGCCACCGACACTGCGCCCGGCTCCTCCGAGGTGAAGAAACCGTCGAAGAGATCCTGGATCGGCCCGACCCACTCTCCCGCGATCTTGAACAGCAACCACATTAGGGCGAAGAACACCGGGATGCCGAACCACGGATTCAGCAGCACGCGGTCGATGCGGTCGGAGCGGGAAAGGTGCGTCGCCTCGGCCTCTATGTGTCCCAACTGGTGCTCTACGTCGTCAACCCAAGAGAAGATCTGTAGCGCTTCCGCCTCCGGGTCCAAGACCTTCAGCGCCTCCGTCGAGTCAACTGGAACCCCCTCGGCGGGAGCCGGGAGACCAACGGCGGAGTGCGTACCGCCTTCGAAGACCCTCTGCAGCGACGCCGACTGCGCGGCCGCAGCAGCCGCCACCTGGTTGTAACCGGGCGCCAGAGGATCTGGATCTATGCCCGCAACCCGGGGCCGCAATACCAGCCCCGCCTTCAGGAAGTCCTCCACGTCGCGTCTGCGGCGGTGGTTGCGTGGATCCACAGCCATCACGGGCACGCCCAGCACTTTTGCGAGGGCGTCGGGGTCCGTCGCTTCTTCTTCCGAGTCTGCAACATCCTGAAGAGTTACCAGGCCAACCACCGGCCGACCGGTTCGAGCCACCTGCGCCAGCAAATACAGCGAGCGGGTGATGGCGGTCGCGTCGAGGACACAAACCACCAGGTCCACGCTCCGCCCCGAGTCCGGGCCCGTCAAGGACCCGGGCGCGCCGGCTAGGTTGTCCACGACGACCTGCTCGTCCTCTGATTGGGCAATCAAGGAGTAAGTCCCCGGGGTGTCCACGACACGCGCGCCAAGACGCGGACAGCGACCAATAGCGACCTCCACCGTGGTGCCAGGAGCGTTGATCACGGCCTGACGCGCGCCGGTCAGGAGATTGAACACCGTCGATTTCCCGACGTTGGGATTCCCGACAAGAAGGATGGTGGGCTCAAGCACCTGATGCTCGTGGTGGGAAGTCGGCTCATCTATCGTGTCCACAGACGGACCACAATGCGGGCAGCTCACAGTGTCTCCACTTCGATCTTCCGGGAACTGCGGTGATCGACCGCGATGCGGGTCCCGGCAATGTTTATAACTCTTCCTCCGAAGGCAGCCTTGTTGACCACCGAGAACTCTGCGCCGCTTCGAACTCCGAGTTCCTGCAAGCGCAGATCGAACTTGTCGTCGACATCTACGTCGACGATTCGGGCCCTGGTTCGCAGAGGGCATTTCGCAAGGATCATGCAGTCAGAGTAAGGCTTGCCTTACCTTAGGTTCCAATTCCGGTGCACACGCGACCTTGGGGTCGCACGAGCCAGAGGGAATCGGTAGTCAGCCACGTTTTCCTTGGTATTCTGCGGATCTATCGAGCCAGGTTCACGCGGCGGAAGCAGGTGCCGCCCTCGCCTGGTGACACACGAACCAGAACGGAAGCCATCGAAGCGGGCCATTGGTCCCAAAACCCGACGGGGTTCTTTGGTGAACGTGCAAGAAGGCGGCCGCCCAGCGCTGCTGACCGACCGCCCTCTTCAACAGGTGACTAGCCCTGCATCACCGCAGCTCGACCCGCCTCAAGCCGCGCCACCGGTACGCGGAACGGCGAGCAAGACACGTAGTCCAACCCGATCCGGTTGAAGAAGTCAATCGACGCCGGATCTCCGCCGTGCTCACCGCAGACTCCGATCTTCAGCTCCGGCTTCGTGGAGCGTCCCCGCTCCACGCCGATCTCCACGACCCGGCCAACGCCGTTGACATCGATCGTCTCAAACGGGGACACGCCGAACACCCCAGCGTCCATGTAGTCCCCGAAGAAGGCGCCTTCCACGTCGTCGCGCGAGAAGCCCCAGACCGTCTGAGTCAAGTCATTGGTCCCGAAGGAGAAGAAGTCGGCCTCAGTCGCCAGATCCTGAGCCGTCACTGCAGCGCGAGGAAGCTCCACCATGCAGCCGATCGGGATGTTCAACTCAACGTCATACTGCTCCTCAATCAGCTCCACCTCCGGCTCTAGGAACGAACGAACCAACTGCTGCTCACGCACAGAGGCAACCAGCGGGACCATGAGTTCAGGATGGGGGTCAAGGCCCTTGGCCTTCAACTCGGCTGCCGCTTCAGCGACAGCGCGAGCCTGCATGCGGAACAGCGCCGGCATGTAGAGCCCCAGGCGGACGCCGCGCAAACCGAGCATCGGGTTGGCCTCGTGCAGACGGCGCACCTCGGCCAGCAGACGCTCATCTTCCGCGCTGACCTCTTCGCCGAGAGCCTTAGCGATAGCGACCTTGACCTCCAGTGAGGTCAGATCAGGAAGGAACTCGTGCAGTGGCGGGTCAATGAGCCGGATGGTCATTGGCTTCCCGTCAAGGGTGCGGAGCATCTCCAAGAAGTCGCCCTTCTGCAACACCTCCAGGGCTGCCAAAGCTTCCTGCTGATCTTCCGAACCGGCCTCGGAAAGGATGACACGTTCAACCAGCGGGCGCCTCTCACCCAGGAACATGTGCTCCGTGCGGCACAGGCCGATGCCCTGCGCACCAAAGTCCACGGCCCGCGAAGCGTCCAGCGGGTTGTCCGCATTTGCGCGTACTTGCAGACGACGAACCTGATCGGCATGGGTCAGGATGCGGTCCACGGACTCAATGAGTTCGCGGGTTCCCTCATCGTCTCCAGCTGCGGCGAGCCCTGCTTCCAATCCCTCCAACAGGTATGTGGTGACCGGCGAGTCTTCCACCGCCACCTCTCCGAGGAACACCTCTCCGGTGGAGCCGTCGATGGCGATGATCGCGGAGGAGTCCAGCACGCGGTCCCCCACCTTGATCGTCCCCTCTGCTTCGTTGATCACCAGGGTGTCGGCGCCGACCACGCAGGTCTTGCCCATGCCGCGTGCAACCACTGCGGCGTGGGAGGTCTTCCCGCCGCGGGCCGTCAACACGCCCTCCGCGGCGACCATACCGGGTAGGTCATCGGGGTTGGTCTCACGACGAACGAGGACGACCTTCTCCCCCTTTGAAGCCGCCTCTTCCGCCTCCTTGTTGTTGAACACAACGCGTCCCACTGCAGCACCTGGGGACGCAGCCATACCGCGGGTGAGCAGCACCTTTTCAGTTTCTGCCGCGATCTGCGGGAACATGAGCTGGGTGAGCTGCTCACCGGTTACGCGCTCCAGGGCCTCATCCTTGGTAATGAGCTTCTCATCAACCAACTGCGTGGCAACGCGGAACGCAGCGGCCGCGGTTCGCTTACCCACGCGGGTCTGCAGCATCCACAGCTTGCCTTCCTGGATGGTGAACTCGATGTCGCATAGGTCCTGGTAGTGAGTCTCCAGCTTGCGCATTATGGCGCGAAGCTCCTTGTAGGCTTCCGGGTTCTGGTCGCCAAGCGTCGCCAGGGGCAGAGTGTTGCGGATGCCAGCCACGACATCTTCTCCCTGGGCGTTCATCAGGTAGTCGCCGTAGACTCCCGAGTGGCCGGTAGAGGGATCGCGGGTAAAGCACACACCGGTGCCGGAAGTCTCACCCAGGTTGCCAAACACCATGGTCTGTACATTGACGGCGGTGCCCAAGTCATCCGGAATGCGCTCACGACGACGGTAAATCTTGGCTCTTTCGGTGTTCCAAGAGCGGAATACCGCCTCAATTGCCAGGTCCATCTGCTCCCGCGGATCCTGGGGGAACGGGCGGCCCGTCTCCGCCTCCACGATCTCCTTGTAGGTCTGGACCAGAGCCTTCAGATCCTCGGCAGTGAGTTCTGTGTCAGCCGCGACGCCCAGGTCCTCCTTCAGCGAGTCCAGGGCGTCAGAGAAAAGGTCCCCGTCAATGTCGAGGACGGTCTTCCCGAACATCTGGATCAGACGACGGTACGAGTCCCAGGCAAAACGCTCATCGTCGGCGTCTGCTGCAAGGCCGCTCACCGATTCATCATTCAGCCCGATGTTGAGAACTGTTTCCATCATGCCGGGCATAGAGAACTTCGCGCCGGAGCGCACGGAAACCAGAAGCGGGTGGGTCGGATCGCCAAGCTGGCGACCCATCGTGTCTTCCACCTTGCGCAGCTCCTTCGTCACCTCAGTGGAGAGTTCCTCAGGAACCTCACCGCTTTTCAGGTAAACGCGGCATGCTTCGGTAGTAATCGTGAAGCCGGGGGGAACCGGGAGACCCAGGCGTGTCATCTCCGCCAGGTTCGCCCCCTTGCCTCCCAGCAAGTCCTTCATGTCCTTGTCGCCCTGGGAGAAGTCGTAAACGTATTTGACCATGAACCGATCAAGCCTCCGTGCTAGTTGGTCAGCGCTTGCTGCGCCAGTCCGTCAGCGCCGTCGCGACGCACGTGCGCCAGTTTAGCAAGCGGAGCCACCCTCTTTCGGGTGGCTCCGCTTGTTCAATGGGGTCAAGGTCCTACGCGGCGGTTAGCTCTCCAGCAGCAGTTCCTGCTGCGGGAAAACCGGGTTGACTTCCCCGTTGAACGAGAACTCCTTCTTCCCGTCAACCTCCCGCACGCCCACGGTCACCACATCGCCCGGCTTGATCGTGCCGAACAGGATTCGCTCAGACATAGCGTCCTCGATGTCCCGCTGGATGACGCGGCGCAGCGGACGGGCTCCCAGGACGGGGTCGTAACCCCGCTCCGCCAACAGCTCCCGCGCCTCGTCGGTGATCTGGAGACTCATATCCTGATCCTCCATTCGAGTGCGCAAACGCCCGATCATGAGGTCAACGATGGTCCGGATGTCTTCCTTGTTCAGCGGCGGGAACACCACAACTTCGTCGACACGGTTCAAGAACTCAGGCCGGAAGTGTTGCTTCAGCTCTTCGTTCACCTTCGCCTTCATTCGGCCGTAGTCATGAGTCATGGAATCGGAAGACTGGAATCCGGTGATCACGCCCTTGTTGATTTCGCGGGTGCCAAGGTTCGTGGTCATCAGGATCACTGTGTTCTTGAAATCCACCTTGCGCCCTTGGGCGTCAGTCAGGTGTCCCTCCTCCAGAATCTGCAGCAAAGAGTTAAAGATATCGGGGTGTGCCTTCTCCACCTCGTCAAACAGGACGACGGAGAAGGGGCGTCGACGTACTTTCTCGGTGAGCTGGCCGCCCTCGTCGTAACCGACGTAGCCAGGAGGCGCACCAAACAACCGGGAGGCGGTGTGCTTCTCCGAGAACTCGGACATATCCAGCTGGATCAGCGCGTCCTCGTCCCCGAACAAGAACTCCGCGAGCGTCTTGGCCAGCTCCGTCTTTCCAACACCAGTCGGACCAGCGAAAATGAAGGACCCACCCGGACGCTTGGGGTCTTTCAGCCCCGCCCGTGAACGGCGGATGGACTGCGCCAGTGCCTTCACCGCCTCCTCTTGGCCGACGACGCGCTTGTGCAGCTCGTCTTCCATGTGAATCAACTTCGTCGTTTCCGTCTGGGTCAGCTTCACTACGGGGATGCCCGTAGACATGGCCAGAACCTGAGCGATCTCGTCTTCAGTCACCTCGAGAATCTCGGTTTCCCCGGCCCCCCGCCAGTTGTCTTCTTTCTCCTGGCGGCGCGCTGCCAGCTTCTGCTCCTCGTCCCGGAGAGAGGCGGCACGCTCAAAGTCCTGCTGGTCGATGGCGGCTTCTTTGGCACGGCGAACCTCAGAGATCTTGTCGTCAAGTTCGCGGATCTCCGGCGGAGCAGTCATGCGCCGAATGCGCAGGCGCGCCCCCGCCTCATCCATCAAGTCGATGGCCTTGTCGGGGAGGAACCGATCGGAAATGTACCGGTCGGCCAGCGTAGAAGCGGCTTCGATGGCCTCATCCGTGATTACGACCTTGTGGTGCGCTTCGTAGCGATCACGTAACCCCTTCAAAATTCCGATGGTTTCATCCAACGAAGGCTCTTCCACCTTCACCGGCTGGAACCGGCGTTCCAGAGCGGCATCCTTCTCTATGTGCTTGCGGTATTCGTCCAAGGTCGTGGCACCGATGGTCTGCAGTTCCCCGCGAGCCAACATGGGCTTCAGCATTTGAGCAGCGTCAATAGACCCTTCCGCTGCGCCCGCACCAACCAGGGTGTGGATCTCATCAATGAAAATGATGATATCTCCACGCGTCCTGATCTCTTTCAAGACCTTCTTCAACCGCTCCTCGAAGTCACCTCGATAGCGCGAACCCGCCACCAGAGAGCCCATGTCGAGGCTGTAGATCTGCTTCTCTTTGATGGTTTCCGGCACGTTGCCAGCCACAATCGCCTGGGCCAGGCCCTCCACGACGGCTGTCTTACCGACGCCCGGTTCCCCAATAAGCACGGGGTTGTTCTTAGTGCGCCGAGACAGGACTTGCATGACGCGTTCCATCTCCACGCTGCGCCCGATGACGGGGTCCAGCTTCCCTTCCCGCGCGGCCTGTGTCAGGTTTCTTCCGAACTGCTCCAGGAGTGCAGAGTTACCCCGTTCTCGATCCCGGACCGGCGCGCCGCCCGTTCCGACGGCCTCCCGACCCTCTCCCTGGGTCTGGTACCCCTGGAGTAGCTGCATCACCGCTTTGCGTATCTGCGAGGGATCCGCATCCAGCTTGTGGAGGACCTGCGCAGCTACCCCGTCCCCCTCCTTGAGAAGGCCGAGCAGCAGATGTTCTGTGCCTATGTAGTTGTGGCCGAGCTGGAGGGCTTCGCGGAACGACAGTTCGAACACACGTTTCGCACGCGGAGTGAAGGGGATGTGGCCTTCAACTGGCTTTTCACCCTCCCCGATCAGCTCAACAACCGCGCCGCGTGCGTCTTCCAGCTTCATGCCGGTCATCTCCATGGCCTTAGCGGCTACCCCGTCACCCTCGTGGATCAGTCCCAGGAGCAAATGCTCTGTGCCTATGTAGTTGTGCTCCAGGCCGCGAGCCTCTTCCTGTGCAAGCACGATCACCCTTCGCGCCCGGTCGGTAAAGCGTTCGAACATAGAAACCCCCATTCTGGTGAGCCGGCGGCTCAGGGCACACTCGGCGCCCTCTGCGACCAGACTAGGTGGAGACCTCCGGCCCGGACAGGCAGTTTCGCTACAGGGGTAGCCGCCTTCAGTCGCGCCCCGGCCTCGTGTCGACGATGAGGGTGTAGGGGCCGTTGTTGACCAGGGCCACGTCCATCATGGCCCCGAAACGCCCGGTCGCCGTCTCCACACCCAGTGCGGCTAGTTCCTCCACAACCCGCGCCACTAACGGTTCCGCTTGCTCCCGTGGCGCCGCGTCGGACCACGACGGTCGGGTCCCCTTCCGCGTCCTCGCCTGCAGCGTGAACTGCGAGACGACCAACACCGGCGCCCCGCTCTCCACCGCTGACACGTCACCTTCCAGCATCCGCAACGTGGCGATGCGGCGAGCAAGTCTCCCGGCGTCCTCGCCCGTATCGTCACGGTGAACGCCGACGAGGGCGAGTATCCCGGGGCGGGCGATCTCTCCGACGACTTCTCCGGAGACCGTGACGCTGGCACGAAGAGCGCGTTGGAGGACGGCCTTCACTCGACCGCCTTCTTCGCGATCCGGTAGGGAGAGACGCGGCCCAGACCACGCAACTCTGTGGAGGGGAACTCCTGAATCTCGTAATGGTCGCGCACGGAGGATGAGTCGATCGCGGCGGCGGTTGGGGCGTCCGTCAGAATCGACCACCTGGGCGCGATGTCCACAAGTCGAGCTGCCAGGTTAACGGACGGACCGAAGACGTCACCGGACCTTGAGAACACGTCTCCCTGAATGAAGGAGGCTCGAACCGGCAGTATTCCCTCCGCCTGGCGAAGTGCCGCAATCAAGTCTGTAACAACCCTCAGCCCGGTCTCTAGATCATCCGCGATGAAGAAGACGGAGTCGCCGATCATCTTCACCACCCGCCCTCCGGCGGAAGTCACTACCGAGCGGCACAGGTATTCGAAACGCTCAACGAGACCGACCAGATCAGCGCCCATCAGCGAGGCCGTTGCCGTATACGAAGACATGTCCACGAACCCGAACGAACGTGTCAGCGGGAACCTCCTCTTGGAGTGGTCGGAACCACGCGAGGCGATCTCCCGGGACATCCGGTCTATCAACGAGAACATTTGGCGCCGCCACGCGTAGACCATCTGGACCTCAAAGCTGTCCACCAGGTCCTGGATCTCATTTATGGCAACGACACGCGCCGAGGTGTCGTCCAGACCTAGCCTCTTTTCCACCCCTTCAACCAAGGCCTCTATTTCCCACAGGGCCAACCGATCCATTAGGTGCGACTGTGCGCGCAGCAGCGACGCCTCCGTATTAGACGAGAGCTCCGCCTCCGATGCCGCTTCTGTCCAGTTCTCAAATACGTCCAAGTCCCGTTGCGTAAAACGTTTCTTGTCGGGTGCCGCGTTGGCGAATCCCATCTCCAGCAAGTAGCGTTCCACGCGTTCCAGGGACTGCCCGGATTGCTGGGCCAGGTCCGCCGCACTCATCGTCGGCTTTCCGCCAAGCAGCACGTCACGGTACTCCTCAACCGTGCCGCGCTCTATCTGGGGTCCTTCCCCTTCCGCGCCGGATGGTGTGCGGGTAGCACGGGACGCCGAGGCGGCGTGGTTTGTCATGGCCGACTCAGCCAAAGCTCGATTCGTTGTGGCATAAGTCACGACCATGAGCCTACCTTCCCCGTCAAATCGCACCGTTATACGTTTGGCGCCGCACCCTAGGCTGGAGCCATGAGCTATACGAAACCCAACGGGCGCCCCTGGAGCGAACTGGACCAAGCGTGCGACAAGTACATCCGCGACTATGCGCGCCTGGACCCAATCGCAGCAACCGACTGGGGGTTGCCCGCAGACCCCTCAACCCTGCCGGACCTGTCTCCTGCGGGACTTGAACAGAAGGCAAGCCTGGACCGGGAACTGCTTGGACTTCTCCCCCGCATCACTATGCAAGACCGGACCGACCAGATTACAGCCGACGCGCTAAACGACCGTCTAGCTATTTCTTTGGAGCTGCACGATACCGCTGAGGACGCCGCCGAACTAAACAACCTGGCCTCTCCGTTGCAGGGGGTGCGCGACGCGTTTTCCCTAATGCCAACTGATTCCCGCGACGACTGGGAGGCAATCTGGGGGCGGATGCGGGCGGTCCCAACCGCCTTGGAGCAGTACGCGCAGGCTTTGCGCTACGCAGCCTCGCGGGGAATGGTGGCAGCCCGACGGCAGGTTGAAATCGGTGTAAGGCAGTGCGCGGCAATCGGTGACCCGGATTCTCCGGGAGCCTTCTTTCGGATGCTCGCCGATGAATGTCCCGGACCGATCCGGAACTCGTTCCCCTCCAGCGAAGTGGAGGGTGCAGTGCGGGCCGCAAGCGAGGCCTACTCTCGGCTAGGTCAGTGGCTACGCACCGACCTTCTCCCCCACGCGCGCGAAAACGACCCGGTGGGCCGGGACCGTTATGAACTCTTTTCCGCCCAGTTCGTTGGTGCCCGCGTGGACTTGGACGACACGTACGAGTGGGGGCTGGAGGAACTGGCCCAGATCACCGCGGAGCAGGAAGCAATCGCCACCCAGCTCTACGGTTCGGGCACCCCCGTGTCCGAGGCTTTCAAGCGCCTTGATGCCGATCCCAAATACCAAGTCAGTGGCGAAGATGCTCTTCTGAGCTGGCTGCAGCGCACTGCGGACACGGCCATCGCAGATCTGAACGGCACCCAGTTCGACATCCCCGCCCCGATCCAGACGATCCAGGCGCGCATCGCCCCTTCCAAGGACGGCGGCGTCTGGTATACCGGTCCCTCCGCCGATTTCGCCCGGCCCGGGCGGATGTGGTGGTCCATCCCGGAAGGGGAGCACGTCTTCCACACCTGGCAGGAACGCACCACCGTCTTTCACGAGGGCGTCCCGGGTCACCACCTTCAAATCGCCCAGGCTATCTACGAATCCGCCTCGCTGAACCTGTGGCGGCGGTTAGGCTCCTGGAATTCTGGCCACGGTGAAGGCTGGGCGCTATACGCCGAGGAGCTAATGGCCGAACTTGGCTACCAGGATGACCCGGGCGATCGGATGGGGTTGCTAGACGGACAGAGGCTGAGGGCCGCCCGCGTCGTCCTCGACATTGGTGTCCACCTGGGGAAGCCGCGGCCGGATGGGCGTGGAACGTGGGACGCGGAGTACGCGTGGGGGTTCCTACGTGACAACGTCGCCATGTCAGAAGGCAACCTCCGTTTCGAACTGGACCGCTACCTGGGCTGGCCCGGGCAGGCACCCTCCTACAAGATCGGTCAGCGCCTGTGGCGTCAGCTCCGGGACGACTACCTGGCAGCGAAAGTCGGGTGCGGCGAGGACGACCGGCAGGCGCTGGCTCGACAGTTCCACTCCGTCGCCCTCGCCCAGGGAAGCCTCCCGATGGACACACTGCGCAAGGCGGTGCTGGGGCAATGACGAAACTGATTCTGGCCTCCCGCTCTCCCGCCCGGCTTGCCACGCTTCACAACGCCGGCATCCAGCCGCTGGTGCGCGTCTCCGAGGTGGACGAGGACGCGCTGGAGGCTGGCCTGGACGCTGAGACGCCGCCTCCCGACCGCGTGACGGCTTTGGCCAGAGCCAAGGCTGTCGCAGTCGCAGACTCCTTGAAGGCTGAGAACCTGCCAGCCGGGACCTACCTGGTGCTCGGCTGTGACTCAATGCTGGAGATCGATGGGCAGATGGTCGGCAAGCCCCACACCCCCGAATTGGCCAGGCAACGAATCCGGCAGATGCGTGAGACAGACGCCACCCTCTGGACCGGGCATAGCCTCATCCCCGTAGAGGTAGGCGCGGAGGGCATACAAGTTGGCAACCCCCTCAGCGAGGCCGCTGCCACCATCGTCCACTTCGCCTCCATCTCCGACGCGGAGATTGACGCGTACGTCGCCACCGGCGAGCCCTTGGAGGTTGCGGGATCATTCACCATTGACGGCCTAGGCGGCCCCTTCGTCAAGGGCGTCACCGGCGACCCCCACTCCGTCGTCGGGGTTTCCCTGCCCCTTCTGCGCGAACTAGTGGCCCGCGTTGGAGTGTTTTGGCCTTCCCTGTGGACCGGCGCAGAGACAACCCAGTAACTAGGACCCAGGCACCGATAGGGTTGCAACATGAGTGAATCGATGGCATGGGGAATCGGTCTGGCAACGGTAACGGATTCCGGGAAGACACTGGACGTGTGGTACCCGCAACCACAGCTCGGAGCGATGCCCGAGGGTGGAGACCCGGAAATGCTGGTCCGCCTCTCCCGCATGGAAAAACGGGATGAAACCCGCCGGGTACACACTTCCATAGTGCGGGTGGAGGCGGATCTGCGGGATCAGCCGGCCTCCACCGCCGATGCGTACCTGAGGCTCCACCTCCTGTCGCACCGACTGAAGGAACCGAACACGATCAATCTGGACGGGATCCGCTCCCGTCTACCCATCGTTGCGTGGACCTCGGCCGGCCCCTGCGATGTGGAGGACTTCGAAGAAACGCGCTTCCGCCTCCGGGAACGCTACGGCCACCCCCTGATCCTCACCGGTGTCGACAAGTTCCCGCCAATGGTGAACTACGTGGTACCCAGCGGCGTGCGCGTGGCTTCCGGCGCGCGAGTGCGCCTCGGCGCACACCTTGCCCCAGGAACCACTGTGATGCACGCGGGCCTCATCAATTACAACGCCGGGACGATCGGGCGGGCGACCATCGAAGGACGCCTCGCGCAGGGGGTCGTGGTCGGCGCGGACAGCCACGTCGGCGGTGGCGCCTCCACCATGGGCAGAGTGGTTGGAGAGAACACGGCTCGGGTGCGGCTAGGTGAGCGCTGCGTGCTGGGCGCCAACTCAGGCTTAGGCATTCCACTGGGGGACGACTGCGTCGTCGAAGCAGGCGTGTTCGTCACCGCCACGACACGCGTATCCCTCCTGCCCGGTGGTGGAGTGGTGCCAGACTCTAACGGCTCCTTTATCAACCCTCGTCTTGTTCCCGCCTCCCGCCTGGCAGGGGCGTCAAACGTCCTGTTCCGACGCAACTCGCTGACCGGTGGCATCGAAGCCTTGGGGCGGCGCGGCAAAACCATCACACTTCGCGGAGAGTAGACAGAAGCAGGGCGTTCGCCCTCTCCGGTCCATCCCTGGACAGCAAATCGGCCCCCACACGCGTGAGGGCCGCAGCAGCGTCCGCTACCGGCGGGAACGGGCCCGCAACGGAACGTAGTCGCGTTCCACGACGCCCTGGTACACCTGGCGAGGGCGCCCGATCTTCGTGTTTGGATCGTTCACCATCTCCCGATACTGGGCGATCCACCCGGGCAGACGCCCGAGGGCGAATAGCGGCGTGAACATCTTCGGCGGGAACCCCATCGCCGAATAGATCAGGCCGGTGTAGAAATCCACGTTGGGGTAGAGCTTCCGCTGGATGAAGTAGTCGTCCGCAAGCGCGATCTCCTCCAACTCCATCGCGATATCAAGCATCTGATCCTTCTTACCCAAGCGGGCAAGGACGTCGTGTGCGCTCTCTTTCACAATCGCTGCGCGCGGATCGTAGTTCTTGTAGACACGGTGACCGAAGCCCATGAGCTTCACACCGTCCACCTTGTTCTTCACCTTGTCGACGTACTCCTTGACGGAGCCGCCACCGGCCACGATCTGGTTCAGCATCTTCAAGACCGCTTCATTGGCGCCGCCGTGGAGGGGTCCGGAAAGCGCGCCAATGCCAGAGGCGACCGAGGCGTAAAGGTTCGCGTCAGCTGAACCGACCAGACGAACAGTTGAAGTCGAACAGTTCTGCTCATGATCTGCGTGGAGGATTAGCAGCATGTCCAGCGCGCGCACCAGGGAGGGGTCAATGTCGTAGGCCTGATACGGCATGCCGAATGTCATGCGGATGAAGTCTTCAGTGTAACCGCGCTGGCTGTCGGGATACAGGAGCGGGAGGCCTGCAGCGCGCTTGGCGATGTAGGAGATCATGGTGGGCATCTTCGCGATCAGCAGCACCAATGCGCGGTCGAGCTGAACGGGGTCATGTGGGTCCAGAGTCTGCTCGTAATAGGTGGCCAGACCCGCTACGCCGGCCTGCAAAATTGCCATCGGATGACCGTCGTGCGGGAAGGCTGTGAAGAAAGCCTTGAAGTCCTCGTGCAGGAGGCGATGTTTCTGGATGCGCCGCAGGAAGCTCTCCAGTTCCGTCGCGGTGGGCAGTTCCCCGTAGATGAGAAGCCAGGCTACTTCAAGGAAAGAAGAGTGCCTTGCCAGCTGGTCAATCGGGTATCCCCGGTACCGTAGAATCCCCGCGTCCCCGTCTATATAGGTGATGTCAGACGCGCAGGGCGCTGTGTTCACGAACCCGTAATCCAAGGTGACGTCCCCTGTTGAGGCGAGAACCTTAGAGATCGCTAGCCCGTCAGAACCGACGGTAGCCTTAACCCGAGGGAGTTCAACTTTCGTTTCACCCACCGTTAGGAGTCCGCCGGGACCCTGTGTTTCGGTTTCAGCAGCCTGTGGATTCTGTTCGGCCATAGCATGCCCCGCTTCCATTCAGTCAGTTGTCCGGATCACACCCTAGTCTGCCGCATGGGCGTGGCGGCGTCACCAATACAGGATGAGACCGTGGGCGACCTAGTCTTTCAAGTGCTCGTTCACGTCCTCCGGCAACGCCTCCACGAGAGCGTGGTCCGCGTCTATCACGCCGGTCTTCTGTGCCCCGCCAGGCGATCCGACCGCGTCAAAGAAGTCGACGTTGGCCTGGTAGTAGTCGGCCCACTGCTCCGGCAAGTCGTCTTCATAGAAGATCGCCTCCACCGGGCACACAGGCTCACAGGCACCGCAGTCCACGCACTCTTCGGGGTGGATGTAAAGCATCCGGTTGCCCTCATATATGCAGTCCACCGGGCATTCGTCGACGCACGCGCGGTCCTTAATGTCTACGCACGGCTCAGCGATGATGTAGGTCATTGCTCCTCCTGGTCTCCAAGCTTATCGCCCGCTGCCCCGCGCGCCAGGTCCTAGGCTGGGCGGATGAACACAGTTTCTGGGTCGCCCTCGCCCCCGCCGCTGCCGTGGCTTGAGTGGGAACCCGGACGTCGGGTGGTGGTTCGGTACAAGGACGAAGACGGCGCGACTCGGGACGCGCTCGGCACCCTGGTGGAAACCGCTCCCGACCACGTAGTCATCGACGCGAAGCGCGGACGTGTCTACGTTCACGCTTCTCGGATGATCGTGGGACGCTTGGTCAGGCCGCCTCGCCCCTCTTCTTTCGGGCGGTCGCCCGGGCCCGTTCTTTCTGATCCAACTCCACCTTCCGGATCCTGACGGACTCGGGGGTGACTTCAACACATTCGTCCTCGGACGCGAATTCCAGTGCTTCCTCCAAGGAGAGCCTGCGCGGGGGTGTCAGCGCTTCAAAGGTGTCGGCCGTAGCAGAGCGCATGTTGGTCTGCTTCTTTTCCCTTGTGACGTTCACGTCCATGTCTTCATTGCGGGAGTTTTCGCCCACAACCATGCCGGCGTAGACCTCGGCTCCGGGCTCCACGAGCATCGTCGAGCGTTCCTGCAGTTGAACCATCGCGTAGGCGGTCACTGATCCGGCGCGGTCCGCAACCAGCGAGCCCGTGGGCCTGCGCGTGATCTCCCCCTGCCACGGCTTGTAACCGTCAAAAATGGCCGATTGGATTCCCGTTCCGCGGGTATCTGTCAGGAACTGGGTTCGGAAACCAATCAGGCCACGCGCCGGCACCTGGAACTCCAGCCGCACCCACCCGGACCCGTGGTTGGTCATCGATTGCATGACCCCCTTTCGGGCCGCCAACAGTTGGGTGACAGCCCCCAGGTATTCCTCTGGGATGTCAACGGTGAGGTGCTCCATCGGCTCATGGAGCACACCGTCGATCATGCGCGTGACAACCTGGGGTTTGCCCACGGTCATCTCAAACCCTTCGCGGCGCATCTGCTCCACCAAAATGGCGAGGGCGAGTTCCCCGCGCCCTTGGACTTCCCACGCGTCCGGACGTTCCGTGGGCAGCACGCGGATCGAAACGTTTCCGACCAGCTCACGGTCCAGCCGATCCTTGATGGCCCGCGCCGTGACCTTAGAGCCTTTGACACGCCCCGCCAGAGGCGAAGTGTTGATGCCGATGGTCATTGAGATCGCCGGCTCGTCCACATGGATGGCGGGCAGCGGCTGCGGGTCTTCCTGGTCGACCAGAGAATCACCGATCGTGATGTCCTCGATGCCCGCCACCGCGACGATGTCCCCGGCGTGAGCCTCCTCGGCCGGTTCGCGATTCAGACCCTTGGTCCGGAGGATCTCCGTGACCTTGACGTTCTTCTTTGTCTCATCGTTGCGCACCCAGGTGACGTGGTCCCCCTTGCGCAGCACCCCGTTATGTACCCGCACGAGGGCGAGGCGACCCAGGAACGGCGACGCATCTAAGTTGGTGACCTGCGCTTGGAGCGGCGCGTCGTCCTCGTACGTCGGCCCGGGAATGTAGTCGAGAATCGTCTGGAACAGCGGTTCCAAGTCGTCATCGGGGAGGGTTCCGTCGATCGGCTGATTCCTCGAAGACAGACCGGCCTTTGCCGAGGCGTACAGCACCGGCGCGTCAAGAACCTTATCCAAGTCGATCTCGTAGCCGTCGTTCACCAGGTCATCTGCCAGCGACAGCAGCAACGTCTGCGTCTCATCCACGACTTCCGCGATCCGGGCGTCCGGGCGGTCTACCTTGTTGATCACGATGATCACCGGAATGTTGGCCTGCAGCGCCTTCCGAAGCACGAAACGGGTCTGCGGGAGTGGGCCCTCCGAAGCGTCGACGAGGAGCACGACGCCGTCAACCATCGACAGCCCTCTTTCCACCTCTCCGCCGAAGTCCGCGTGACCTGGCGTGTCGACCACGTTAATGGTGATCTCCTCGGGAGCGCCCTCCGGGCCGGTGTTCCGGATGTAGTTCACCGCAGTGTTCTTGGCAAGGATCGTGATCCCCTTTTCGCGCTCCAGATCCCCGGAGTCCATCACGCGCTCCCCTGCCTTCTCCTGAGCGCGGTGGGCAGAAAAGGCGCCAGCCTGCCACAGCATGGCGTCAACCAACGTGGTCTTGCCGTGGTCGACGTGGGCGACGATTGCGAGGTTTCGAATATCGGGCCGTATTGGCATATCTATGCCACCCCCAGAGGATGCTGCGGAAATGCTGCGGAAACAGTGCGCGGGACGCGCGTTCCAGGCGGGCGCGGTGAGCCCCCAAATGGACACCCAAGTGTATCGGCTCAACCTTGGGATTCCCCGGGGCGTTTCGTGGTCGGGCGTGCGAGGTTGAACACGCGGGAGCTCCCAGCCCGCACCGCGAGAACCAGTTGCTTCGGGAAATCGGAGCGGCCGCTGCTGGCTCGTAGCCGCTGCGCAGGCCCCTAGACTCACCCCATGAACTATCGCCTCATCTTTCGTTCTCCTTTCGGGCGGGTAACCGCGATTGTGATTGGAGTGGTGGCTCTGATCTTCATGGGGATGATCTGGGCTTCAGATGGTTTCGTAGAGATGCTCCGCGCGGCGCCGCTGCCCCTGGGTTTGGCGTATTTCACCTGGTGGGTTTGGGCGTGGCCGGAGGTGATTGCGGACAGTCGAGGCATCGAGGTCCGAAATCAGTTGCGCACCTTCCGCATCGGATGGGCGGCCCTGTTGAAGGCGGAAGCGCGATTCGGTTT
>CAYFQC010000011.1:0-20018 GCA_964345155.1 uncultured Actinomyces sp. | reverse complement strand
GCACCTTCCGCATCGGATGGGCGGCCCTGTTGAAGGCGGAAGCGCGATTCGGTTTATACCTGTACGTCAAGCCAGGCGCAGACCGAGCAACGGCCTCAACGGTCGACACCTCGGGTGGGGCGGACACCCTAGCGCGCGGCAAGAACGCGGATGCGGAGAGCATTGGCTCGGCAGGCACCCTCACGCCCGGCGAAAGACCCAACATGCGCGGGCCCCTCACCATCGGGGACGTCGATCCGGTGAATCTGGACCCCGACGGGCTGGCCGGGCGCAAGCCTATCTACGCCGCTGGCGTCCCAGCGCGCGGCGGCCTCAAGACGGCCACGCAGAAGCAGCTCCCCGATGTGCCGGCACTGGACCTAAGCTCGCGCAACCGTGTTGTCTTGCGCGTATCGCCGCTGGTCGCGGCGCGGATCCTGGAAGAAGAGAAACACTACGTGGAGAATCCGGCAGACCGCCCCGAGGTGCATGTGGCTCGGGAGGATTTCCCCGCCAACGGCCCTCGCTTCGAGGGCGCCGCTACCTCCACCAACTGGGGGCTCATCGCGGCATTTGTCGCTTTCGTCGGCTACTTTGCCGTGCTCATGGTGCAGACCCTGGGATAAGCGGGAGCAGTCGGCGCGCGGGGGTGCCGGGCTGGCCGAGTCGCTGCGGGCTGATCCAGCGCCCAAGGGTTTACCCAGCGCCCATGGCCGGCCGAGCCGCCGACCCAACCTCACCCATAAGAAGCCCTGACCCAAACCGCCGGCACAAACACAGGAAAGGGCCGCACCCGCAGGTGCGACCCCTCCCCTTGCCGCGGCCCAACAGCCGCAGCTTTGACTACACGGCCAATCAGCCCTTCACAAAGCCGATGTTCTCCGCCGGCACGCTGGACATGCCAAACGCGCCGTAGTTGGCCAGGTTCTTCGGAACCGCGGTCATCTCGATGCGACGGTAGAGCGGAAGGACCATAGTGTTCTCCCAGATGATCTGGTCGACCTCGTTGCTCATCTTCAGGCGCTCTTCGTGGTTCGGCTCGACAGCGATCTGAGCCGACAGCTCGTCGATGCGCTCGTCGCAGATGCGAGCGTAGTTCTGACCCTCAGGAGCGATCTGCGCGCAAGAGTAGAGCTGGTTGATGTTCGCCATCGGGTATGGGGTGCCCTGCCAGGCGAAGGAAGTAACGCCAAATGAACCGGCCAGAACCTCATCGAAGAAGGTTGCGGTCTCAACGTTGCGGATGTTCACCTTGACGCCCAGGTTCTTCAGCTGTGACTGGAGCAGCTCGCCCTCATTCTTGGAGGTGGAGACGTCGGGCATCATCATGTACTCGAACTCGAGAGTGGCGCCGTCCTTGGTGCGGTATTCCGCGCCGTCCTCGAGCACCCATCCGAGGTCGTCCAGTTCCTGCGCGGCGCGCTCGGGATCGTAGGAGTAGTCCTCCCCGTTGTTCTCGTAGCCTTCCTGGCCGGGCATGAAGAAGTGGTTGCCTAGGACCAAGTCAGCGGGAACCAGGTCCGGGATGCCCGACAGATCGGACTCTGTAATAGCAACGCGGTCGATTCCACGCGCGATTGCTGCACGCACGTCCTTATCCTGCAGAACGCCGGACTCACCATTGAAGGTGAAGTGACGCCACTGCAAACCGCCAGCGCGGCGGATCTCACCGTCGGCGCGGGTAGCGGCCTCCAGGTACTCCTGAGCGGAGATGATGCCGGTCAGAACGTCGATCTCCCCATTCGCAAATGCCGTGCCGGTAGCAGCCGAGTCCATGACGCGGAAGGTCAAAGAATCAAGCATCGGCTCATCGCCCCACCAGTTGGGGTTCGGCTCCAGGGAAATGACCTGCTGAGCAGCATCGACACCCGCGAAGCGGTAGGGGCCGGTGAACCAGTCGTTGTTCGGCTCATTCCAGCCGTCGTTGAAAACGGCCGGGTCGGTGGTGCCAGCGGCCGGGCTAACCGTAGAGAGGGAATCAGACCAGTCAGGGAAGACATCGGTGTAGGTGATGACGACCTCGTACTCGTCATCCCCCTGCTCTACCGAGGCAATGTGATCGAAGCCATCGGTGGACGCGCAGAGGAACTCCTCGTTCGTCCCGTTGCAGGCCTCCCAGGTGGCCTTGTAGTCGGCCACGGTGATCGGTGTTCCGTCACCCCAGACCGCGTCCTTGTTCAGGAACAGTCGAACGACCTGCGCCTTGCTCTCGCCGTCGCCATCTTCGACCTCGTACTTCTCAACGAAGTTCTTGTTCACGTCGAAAGTGCCGTCAGACTTGTACAACCAGTTCTGCGGCAGGACGAACGCGCCGATGGTCGAAGCCATGTCGACCTGGTTGCCGTTTACGTTGAACGTGTTGTACGAGGTCGGCAGCGCGCTAATGGCGAAACGCAGAGCGCCACCCTTTTCCAGGTCGCCACGGTCGTGAGCGTTGATACTCTCTGCGGGAACCGAAGTGGTCCCCCCGTCGGCGCTTCCCGACTGATCGCCGGGCTGCCCACTGCCGCCGGCGGAACAGCCGGCAAGCCCCATGGCAACCACGGCGGCGGTTGCTGCGAATACGCGTGCAGTGCGTCGCATCAATTACCCTCCAGAGTTGGTTACTTATCGATCCGGCTCAGGCACCCACTGGGGCAACCGCCGGCATTGCGATCGGCAGCAGATAACGCCGATCCAATCGCCGACCACACTAACCCGCGACTCGGCGCCACCCCTGGGACGGGGACCACAGTTCCCGTTTTAGTTGCCAAACCGTGACAAAAGTCCTCGGAAATGAGAGTCCGACCACAGCCCAGTACCTGCGAGGGCGAGGGCAAGGGCGAACAGCCGACCAAACATCGCCCTCGCTCGCCAAGGTGGAATCGTCGATGCGCGCCTAGGAAGCGGCCTGAGCGTCCTCTTCCAGTTCGCCGAGGGCATCCGGAACAAAGGGGTTCAGCGGCTCCGGATAGTGGCACGCGGTCATCATGTCGTAGGACCCGGGGGCTCGGCGGAGTTCGGGACGCTCGTTGATGCACGCCTGCTGCTTGTCCTCCGGCAGCAGTTTGAATAGCGGGCAGCGCGTCCGGAAACGGCAGCCCGACGGCGGGTTCGCCGGGGATGGAAGGTCGCCGCTGAGCAGAATTCGTTCGCGGGAGCGCTCCAGACGCGGATCGGGCACCGGGATGGCGGACAGAAGTGCCTGCGTGTATGGATGCTGGGGTGCCTTGAAAACCTCTTCAACGTCGCCCTTTTCGACGATGACGCCCAGGTACATGACGGCCACTCGGTCGGCGATGTGTCGGATCACGGACAGGTCGTGCGCCACGAACAGGTAGGACAGCCCGAGCTTGACCTTCAACTCGTCCAACAGGTTGATAACACCTGCCTGGATGGAGACGTCCAAGGCGGATACCGGCTCATCCAAGACCAGCAGCTTGGGTTCCAGGGCGAGCGCGCGTGCAATCCCGATCCTCTGCCGCTGTCCGCCGGAAAAGTGGCGGGGGTAGCGGTTCAGGTGTGCCTGCTCCAGTCCAACCAATTCGATGAGCTGTTTGATCCGCTCCCGCGTCTGCGAGTGGGAATAGCCGTTGTACTTGAGCGGCTCCGACAATATCTCGGAGATCGGCATGCGCGGGTCCAAGGAAGCCATCGGATCCTGGAAGACCACCTGCAGATTCTTGCGGACCTGCTTGCGCTCGCTGCGGTTCAGGTGCGCGGTGTCCTTGCCGAGGACGACCACGGTTCCATCTTCCGGCGCCTGGAGGTCCAGGATCTCCAGCAACGTCGTGGTTTTCCCACAGCCCGACTCTCCGACCAGGCCCATGGTCTCCCCGGCCTTGATCCGGAACGAGATCCCGTCCACGGCGTGTACGGTTCCAACACGCCTCTTGAAAACTGCGCCCTTCATCAGCGGGAACGTTTTGACGACGTCCTTCAGCTCCAAGATGTTTTCGCGGCTGTCCCGGTCCCGGCGCCCGGCCATGCGGTCGATGTGCTTGGGAATCGGGTAAATGTCCTTGTAGCTCCACCCGTTCTCCGCGATCTGCGCCTGCCGGATGCAAGCGGCGCGGTGCGGCAGGTCGGCATCCGGGCCCGGGGGAAGGTGAAGGGCCGCGGCTCTTTCGTCCTCGATCGCCTGGGCGTCGGCGGGAAGCACCGCCAGCTGCGGTTCGCCACTCAAGCACGCCTGCGTCGCGATCGGGCAGCGGGGGGCGAACGGGCACGCGGTCGGGACCTGGAGCATTGAGGGCGGGTTTCCGTCCAGAGTCGCTAGTGCCGAATCAGACTTCTCGTCTGGCCGCGGCAGCGCGCCCAACAATCCGATGGTGTACGGCATGTGTGGGCGGTAGAACACATCATCCACCGGGCCTGACTCCACCACGCGACCGGCGTACATGACGGAGACTTTGTCAGCCATGCCCGCGACGACTCCCAGGTCGTGGGTAATCATAATGACGGCAGCGCCCGTCTCTTTCTGCAGCGTTTTCAACAGCTCCAGGATTTGCGCCTGAATAGTCACGTCAAGGGCGGTTGTGGGTTCATCCGCAATCACAAGATCCGGGTCATTAGCGATAGCCATTGCGATCATCACGCGCTGACGCATGCCCCCGGAGAACTCGTGTGGGAAAGCCTTGATTCGGACTTCCGGGTTGGGGATGCCTACAAGCCCCAGCAGTTCCAGCGCCCGCTTCTGGGCCGCGTCTTTGTCCAGCTTCTGGTGGATCTGAAGGGCCTCGATTAGCTGGTCCCCGATGGTGTACACCGGGGTCAGAGCCGACAGCGGGTCCTGGAAGACCATCGACAGCACCTTGCCGCGCACCTGTGACATGTATGCGTCGGAGCGACCCAAGATCTCCGTGCCGTACAGCTTGATGGATCCCTCAACCTTGGCGCTCTCATCCAGCAGCCCCATGATCGCCATGGAGGTGACGGACTTGCCTGAGCCCGACTCACCGACGATCCCCATGACCTCCGAGTTATCCAACTTCAGGTTGATGCCTCGCACAGCGTGCACCGCGCCGTCCTCGGAAGGGAACGTCACCTTTAGGTCGGAGACTTCCAGGACGGGAGTGCCTTCTTTGCGCTCTGGCAGCGCCTCCGACTCGAACTCAGGCCGGTTCTTCTTTCTACTCACAGCGTGCCCCCGGACTTGGATGAAGGATCGATGGCATCCCGCAGCCCGTCACCGATGAAGTTCACAAAGACGAGCATGAGAGTTAGGACGGATGCTGGCGCCAAGAACGTCCACGGGAACTGAGTGGCCATTGCCTGCCCTTCGGACAGGAGGACACCCAAAGATGTTTCCGGAGGTTGCACGCCGAAGCCGAAGTAGGACAGGAAGGTCTCCATCATCACCGCGCCGACCACGGCGAGCGTCGCGTCGATTATCAGGTACGAGGAGACGTTCGGAAGTATGTGCTTGGTAATAGTTGCCCAGGAGGGCACCGACATGTACTTCGCGGCGCGAACGTAGTCCAAGTTCGTCACCGACAAGGTCATGGATCGGATAACGCGGGCCGTGATCATCCACGAAAAGGCGGAGAGCAGGAAAATGAAAGTCAAGGTGGAGTTCTTGGACCCGCCTAGCTTCTGCGTGATGATGGCGATCAGGAGGAACGCGGGGATCACCAGAAGCAGGTCGATGACCCACAGGACTGCCTTGTCGTAGAACTTCCCGAAGAATGCGGCCGAGGAACCGACTAGGGCGGCCACCGCAGTTTGAATCGCAGCGACTGCCAGGCCGATCACGAGGGACTTACGCAGGCCAGCCACCGTCAATGCGAACATGTCGCGGCCGGTCTGTCCGGTTCCGAACCAGTGCTCCGCCGAGGGCGGCTTCAGGAACGCGGTGTTGTCCACCTCCCGGTAGTCCCACTGACCAATGTATGGGCCCACGAGGGCGAATATGACGATCGCAGCGAACCCAAACAGGCCGAGCATCGCTGTCTTTGACCGGGAGAACCGCCTCCAGATGAGCTGGCCGCGGGTCAGCGGCTTCTTCTCTTCGCTCTTGTCGAGGAACTGTTCGTCAGCGACAATCTGGCTCTGCTGCGCCACTTCCTCGTGGACGTCCTCGCCCCTGGCCCAGCGTTCGTTGGGGGTCGTGAGACCGTCTGGGTCAATTCCCAGCTCTCCGGCCGGGTCGGGGTCGGTGGCGCGAGTGTTGTAGCCCTCTTCCTCCCGCTTGATCGGATCGCGGGAGAAGTACGGGTGCGACGGGTCGCCACTGGATTTCTCGTCTTCAATAGCCATTTCTGTTCCCCCTGCCCTAGCTCACGCGAACCCGCGGGTCAGCGATGACGGTGAACACGTCAGCCAGCATCAGCCCGAAGAATGTTGTCGCGGCGGAGAACGCAACGACGGCAACCGTGCCGTTAACGTCATGCTGCGTTATCGATTGGACAGAGTAGATGCCCATCCCTTGCCAGGAGAACACTTTTTCCGTGATGGTCGCTCCGGTGAACAGTCCGGAGATCACGAACGCGAAATAGGTGGCCATAGGGATCAAGGCGGTGCGCAGAGCGTGCTTTCGTACCGCGGCGCCTTTGCGCAGGCCCTTTGCGCGGGCTGTGCGCACGTAGTCTGCTCCCAGCGTGTCCAGCATGAGATTGCGCTGGTAGCGGGAGTAAACCGCGATGCCGCCGAGGGACATCGAAATCGTCGGGAGAAGAAGGTGCTGAAGTCGGTTGACTATCTCCGCGCCGGGGTAGTTGCCGATGTTGCCCGTTTCGCCCACGAATTCGAAGAAAGACGTCCCTGTGGCCTGGTTGTACTTGACGGCGAGGATCTGCAGGACCGTGGCGATGACAATGGTCGGAGTGGAAATGATGATCAGAGCGAGCAGCGAAATCGTCCGGTCGGAGAACTTGTGCTGCCGCGTTGCAGTCCAAGCACCCAGTGCGACGCCGCCAATGATTCCAACGAAAGAGCCGATCGTGATCAAGCGGACGGACACCCAGATGCGGGTGGACAGGATGCTGTTTACAAAGTCGCCCTTGGGAGTTCTACCCCAGTCCCAATGGAAGAGCACACCTTTCAGCCAAGTGACGTACCGCTCCATCAGGGGGATGTCGGGATTAATGTTGTAGGCCGTCAGCATCGCGTTCACCGACCTGACATCCAGGTTGGGGTTCGTGAAGTCGAACTGGGTGCGTGGGTTCAAAGCCGTTCCCGCGAGCAGGTAGGCCAAGGAAACAGCGATGAAAAGCAGCAACAAGTAGTTCAGCAGCCGCCTGAATAGGTACCGGTACATAATCGACAATCTCTCCGTGTTCCCCGCAACCTTACCCAGGCTTCGTCACGGGGCTTGTAAACCGCCCTCATAACGCCTTTCGCCGCTGCGAAGTGAGGCCACAATAGCGCGACCGTGAGGATTCCTGGCACCCAAGAGGCATCCGCGCCGGTCAGTGAGACAGGCCCGCATTTACGAAACATCTTTGTCTGCCAAAAAAATCGGCCGGAGCAGAGCGTGAAGTGAGTCACGTTCAGCTGTCTCGAGTACACCAAAGCTCCCCCGGTAAAGGCCGCCCAGAACCTATGATTTGAGCAGCTGGGAGCGCTAACTCCGCCGCTCAAAGGAGTGAGAGCTGCAACTCTTCGCTCAATGCGCGTCCAGTCAGGGTAGATAATTACGTAAGTCACCCTTACGTATCCGACGCCACGAAGGAGTGGAGCCTCATGTCCACCGACCAGGGTTGCACTGTTCCATGGGAATCCGGTTCCTGGACTAATGTGCCCCAAGCCGTTGAACGCACCGCGCTCGGATTGATGGTGACCGCCACTCCTCACTCGGACGCTTGGCGCGGCACACCCTACGGAGTCGTAAAGGATTCGGCCAACGCCCTACTAACCGACTTCAAACCGGGCCAAGCCATGGAAGTCGCCTTCATCGCAGACATGACCGAGCAATTCGATCAGGCCGGTCTTTTCCTACGCGTGAACGATGAACACTGGGTGAAAACCGGGATGGAACTGGACGACGGCCTCCTTCAGTTAGGAGCCGTGGTCACGAACGGCTCCTCCGACTGGTCTGCCTGCTGCATGGCAGATTGGAACGGACGCCCGGTCAGAATCCGCGCCTCTTGGTCTGAAGACGCGATCACGATCAGGGCCAGCGTGGATGGAGACCCGTTCCGCCTAGTCCGGCTCTTTCCCCTGGACACCTCACTAACCGTCAAAGCCGGACCTTACGTGGCCTCCCCGGTGCGCAGCGATTTCTCGATCACATTCACGGACTGGAGAACCACTCCGCCGGACACCAGTGTCCACTAGCCCTGAATGGTGGCGCTCCGCCGTTGTCTACCAGGTGTATCCCCGTTCCTTCCAGGACACGACAGGCAACGGAGTGGGCGACATTCCGGGGGTCACCGCAAGGCTGCCCTACCTGAGCGATCTGGGCGTAGACGCTCTGTGGTTAACCCCGTTCTACCCTTCGGGTGGAGCAGACGGAGGTTACGACGTCGCCGACTACTGCCAGGTGGATTCCCAGCTCGGAACCTTGTCTGACTTCGACAACCTGGTGGCGGCAGCCCATGCTACGGGCCTGCGAATCATCGTTGATTTGGTGCCAAACCACTCTTCACACCTCCACTCCCTATTCCAGTCAGCCTTGGGTGCGCCCCCAGGATCGCCCGAACGCGACGCCTACCTTTTCGCCGACGGGACGGGTACCGACGGTTCTAATCCGCCGAACAACTGGCGCTCCGTTTTCGGCGGCTCCTCCTGGACTCGAGTTACCGAACCAGACGGAAGTCCAGGTCAGTGGTATTACCACCTCTTCGCCCCCGAGCAGCCCGATTTCAACTGGGAAAGCCCGCTGGTCCAGCGGTATTTCGAGGATGTGCTTCGGTTCTGGCTTTCCCGCGGTGTCGACGGGTTCAGGATCGACGTGTCTGACGCGTTGATCAAAGACACCGCCTGGCCCGACACGGCAGATGGGAACCCCCTTATCCCCAAGGATTCCGCCAGCCCAGTGCACGATATCTACCGCCGTTTCCGACAAATCATGGATGAATACCCAGGGACCACTTCCGTCCTGGAAACCGGTGCCGACGAGGACACCGTGGCCCTGTTTCTCCGGCCCGGTGAGATGCATCAGGCCTTCAATTTCCGCTTCCTGAAGTGCCCTTGGGACGCCAGCGCTCTCGCATCCGCTATCGCAGAGAGCCTGGGTGCCACTTCCGCCGTCGGAGCGCCCGCCACCTGGGTTGTCGAAAACCACGACACGGCGCGCGCCGCTTCCCGCTATGCGGGCGAGGGCGGATTGGCCGGCTCCTACGTCCCCTCCTCCACCACTGCCGCTCAAGGTGCGCCCGATCGCGGCTTGGCAAGGGCCAAGTCACTGGCTGTGCTGGCCCTGAGTCTGCCGGGCAGCGCCTACCTGTACGCGGGGCAGGAACTCGGGCTTCCGGAAGTCACCGACCTGCCCGACGAAACCCGCACGGACCCTGTCTTCTTGCGTTCGGGGGGCGCCATACTCGGTCGGGATGGTTGCCGTGTGCCGCTGCCGTGGGAGGGAGCCGCCCCACCCTTCGGCTTCTCCAACGCGCCCCAGACTTGGTTGCCGCAGCCACCGGGTTGGGCGTCCTTGACCGCGCAAAAGCAGGGCGAGGACGAGGCCTCGACACTTAGTTTCTTCCGCCGCCTCTTGCGTCTGCGCCGCAGCCACCCCGCGCTCGGCACCGGCCGATTGGTGGCGCTGACTGACCCAGCTTCAGCGGCCGAATCGCATGTGGTGGTGGCGACGCTAGAGTCCGAGGCCGCCCTCGCCCTTGGGGACGCGAGCGGGCGGGCCGCTGGAAGGACTCAGGTCGTGGTCAACCTAGGTCAATGTCCTGCTCCTCTACCGCAGGGGCGCGTGGTGTTGGCGACCACCGAACTGGAAGGGGCACAACTGCCCGCCGACTGTGCGGCGATCGTCAACCTCTACGCAGACTAAGCCCCTACCTCCGAGCGGAGCGTTGACTGCACGGCCACCACCGACGGCGCCGCATCCAAGTCAGCGACGACGGACTGCAAAGCTCCTTCTGTCGCGCGGTGCGTCATTATGAGCAAGGTGGCACGCCGCTCAGCTGGGTCTTCGCTCGGCGCCCCACTGTCGCGTGAGTGAGTCTGTTGAACCGACTTGATGGACACGCCGTTGGCCGCAAAAATCCCCGCCACCTCGGCTAGCACGCCAGCCTGGTCGCGCACTTCAAGGCGAATCTGGAAGCGAGTGACGGCTTCCTCGGCAGGCAAAATCGGCAGGTTCGCGTACACGAGTTCCCTCGGAGCGTGGCCACCGTTGGCGATGTGGGAGGCAGCCGCCACCACATCGGAGAGAACCGCGGATGCCGTCGGAGCGCCGCCCGCGCCCTGCCCGTAGAACATCAGCCGTCCAGCGGATTCCCCGTCGATTGCGACCGCGTTGAAAGCGCCGTTGACGCTGGCCAGCGGGTTGTCTTTGGGCACCAGTGTCGGGTGGACGCGGACGGAAACCCGTTCCTGTCCGTCCTCGCCTGCCACCCGTTCCGCAACCGCAAGGAGCTTGATCGAGTTCCCAGACTCCGCTGCTTCCGCAATGTCATCGGCAGTCACCTGGGTTATCCCCTGTACCGCGACGTCGTCAATCGACACGCGCGTGTGGAAAGCCAAGGAAGCGAGGATCGCGCACTTAGCAGCGGCATCGAGCCCCTCTACGTCCGCGGTGGGGTCGGCTTCTGCGAAGCCCAGAGCTTGCGCCTCAGCCAGGGCCTCCTCGTAGGACGCGCCTGTGGTTGTCATTGAGTCCAGGATGAAGTTTGTCGTGCCATTCACGATCCCCAGAACTCGGGTGATTCTGTCGCCGGCCAGGGATTCGCGGAGCCCGTAGACGACGGGCACCGCTCCGGCCACCGCCGCCTCGTAGTAGAGGTCCGCCCCAGTTGCGGCTGCAGTCTCATACAGTTCCGGGCCGTGCGCCGCTAAGAGCGCCTTGTTACCGGTGACCACAGTCTTCCCCTGCTCCAAGGCCCGAAGGACGAAGGTTCGGGCCGGTTCAATGCCCCCGATGAGCTCGACCACCAGATCGGCGCCGTCGATAGCCGCATCCCCTTCCGTCGTGAGTAGGTCCGCGGAGATTTCCACGTCTCTTTGCGACTTCGGATTCCGAACCAGGACGGAGGTGATCTCCAGTTCCGCGCCGGCCCGCTGCGCCAGATCGTCCGCCTGCTCTTGGATGAGGCGAATCACCTGGGAGCCGACCGTCCCGGCGCCGAGCACTGCGATTCTCACTTCTTCCATCGATGTTCTCCTTGCTGGCAGTTAGTGGGTCTGCGCCGGTGTCAGTTGTCTTGCGCGGCGGACTTGAGTGGGTCGGTTTCCGGGAGGCCCAGATCTTCGGAGACCTCGAAGCCCGCGATGGTAGCGAAGTAGTCCCTCGGCGTTTCTGCACGGCGAATCATCCGGAAGGAACCGTCCTCTTCCAGTAGGACTTCCGCCGACCGGAGCTTGCCGTTGTAGTTGTGGCCCATCGAGTGTCCGTGGGCTCCGGTGTCGTGGATAACAACGATGTCCCCTATCTCTACTTCGGGAAGGGCGCGGTCAATGGCGAACTTGTCGTTGTTCTCGCAAAGCGATCCCGTCACGTCATACACGTGGTCCGCCGGAACGTCCTCTTTCCCCGCCACTGTTATGTGGTGATAGGCGCCGTACATGGCTGGCCGCATGAGGTTGGCAGAGCAAGAGTCCAAACCCACATACTGCTTATGGATGTCTTTCTTGTGCAGGGCCGTGGAAATCAGCCAGGCGTTCGGCCCCGTAATGTAGCGCCCCAACTCAGTTACCACTGAGATCGGATCAAGCCCGGCAGCGACGATGGTCTCCTGGTACCCCTTCTCCACCTGTTTGCCGATGTACTCCAGGTCCGCTTCTTCCTGCCCTGGCTCGTAAGGGATACCCACGCCGCCCGACAGGTTCACCAGGAAGAACTGCGCATCACATTCCTCGTGGAGGTCGACCACCAGTTGAAAGAGAATCTTTGCCAGCGTCGGGTAGTAGTCTCGGTCGGTGGTGTTGGAGGCTAGGAAGGAATGCACTCCAAACCTCTTCGCGCCAAGTTCCTTGAGCCGTTTCACGGCCTTCGGCATCTGCTCAGGAGTCAACCCGTACTTGGCGTCACCGGGATCCCCCATGACTCGGGTGCCCAGCTTGAAGTCTCCTCCGGGGTTGAATCGAAGGCAGATGTCCTCCGGTATTCCTCCGTTTTCGGCGAGAAAGTCGATGTGGCTGATGTCGTCCAAGTTGATTATGGCCCCGAGCTTCCGGGCCAACCGGTATTCCTCGGCCGTGGTGACGTTCGAGGAGAACATGATCTGGTGACCTCTGAAACCAACCGCGTCTGCGAGTAGGAGCTCCGTGTACGACGCGCAGTCCACTCCACATCCCAGCTCCTTGAGCAGGCGCAAGATGGCTGGGTTCGGGGTTGCCTTCACCGCGAAATACTCCCGGAAACCTGGATTCCACGCGAACGCCGACTGGAGTGCGCGCACGTTCTTCCTAATCCCGGCTGCGTCGTACAGGTGGAAGGGGGTCGGAACTTCGGAAATTATCTCTTGCAGCTTTTCCTTCGAGGGGGCAGGTCGCGGCATTACTTCTCCTCCAGGTTTGAAAGCAGTTGCTGCAGGCGGCGCACCGCCTCTTCCGTCACTTCTTGAGACCCGAAAGCGGAGAGTCGGAAATGGTCTTCCCCGGCGGGTCCGAAGCCGACGCCCGGTGTGCCAACGATCTGCGCCTTTTCCAGCAACACATCGAAGAACTCCCATGATGAAAGACCACCGGGGCACTTGAACCAAACGTAAGGAGAGTTGTCTCCGCCCACCGCGTCTATCCCGGCGCCCAGCAGCGCCTCCCGGATCATCTGCGCGTTCCGCAGGTAGTAGTCGATGGCCTGCTGGACCTGTAGTTTCCCCTCCGGGGTGTAAATGGCGGCGGCCGCTTTCTGCACTATGTACGGGGTGCCATTGAATTTTGTGGACTGCCTGCGGTTCCACATGGCGTGAAGGCTTTGCCCCTCCACAACGAGTACCTTCGGGATCACGGTCCACGAGCAGCGCAGTCCTGTGAAACCAGCGGTCTTTGAAAAAGACCCGAACTCTATTGCGACTTCTTTCGCGCCGGGGATCTCATAGATGCTGCGCGGTACGTCCTCGTCAGTGATGAAGGCCCGATACGCAGCGTCATAGAGGATGACGGAGCCGTTGGCCTTAGCGTATTGCACCCACTCCGCCAGCTCCGCACGTGTGAGAGTGGTGCCACTTGGGTTGTTCGGATAGCAGAGGTAGATGACATCCACATGGCTTTCCGGCAGAGGCGGCTTGTAGCCCGATTCTTCGGTACAGGGCAGGTAGACGAGGTTGGACCACCTGCCGCCGCGGTATTCTCCCAACCGGCCCGCCATCGCGTTCGAGTCGATGTAAACGGGATACACCGGGTCAGCCACCGCGATCTTCGCATCCACGGAGAACAGCTCCTGCACGTTTCCGGTATCAGATTTGGCGCCGTCTCCAACAAACACCTCATCGGGGCTGACCGCCACGTCCAGCGAGGCGTACTCCTCACGCGCAATCGCGTCGCGAAGGAAGCCGTAGCCTTGTTCGGGCCCATAGCCACGGAATGTTGCGCTCTCGGCTTGCTCCTCTGAGGCCTCGTGCAGAGCCTGAATTACCGCCGGCGCCAGAGGAAGAGTCACGTCCCCGATCCCCAGCCTCAGCACCTCTTGGCCGGGGTGCTCCTCCTGGTATTTGGAGACTCGCGCCGCTATCTCACTGAACAGGTAGGACGCCGGGATTTTCTGGAACTCCGTGTTGAGCATCTTGTGTCTTTCCCTCTTGTTTGGCCGAACTCCCGGCTGCTTAGCCCAGTAGGTCTTCCATCGAATACAGACCCGCGGGGCGTGAAGCTACGAAGGCTGCGGCCTTCAAAGCCCCGAACCCGAAAACCTGCCGCGATTGCGCAACGTGGCGGATCTCCACAATTTCGTCTTCCATCAAGAACATCACCGCGTGCTCACCGACCACGGTTCCGCCGCGCACCGCGTGAACCGCAATCTCATTGCCGCGGGCCCCGCGTGTCGAGGGCGAACGCCCGTAGATAATCTCTCGCTCTTCCGCGCTGGCTTCCTGAACTGCTTCCGCAAGCGTCAACGCCGTCCCCGAGGGAGCGTCCACCTTCATCCGATGATGGGCTTCGACAATCTCTGTATCCACCGGTCCGAGCATCCGGGTTGCGTCCTCCACCAGGCGCCGCACGACGTTCACGCCGACGGACAAGTTGGAGGAACGCAGGATCGGGATCTGCTCGGCGGCGCGGCGAATAGCTTCCAGCTGCTCCGCAGAGTGCCCGGTGGCCGCAATCACGACTCCCGTTTTGCGTGCGAGGGCGAAGGCCAGCACATCGTCCAATGCTCCGGCCCAGGAGGAGTCAACGATCACGTCGAAAGCCTCTTGGACCTCGGGCAGGGCTTGGTAAACGGGCACAGCCAGGGGCAGGCCGTCTTGAGCCAGTTTCGCATCGACGGCTGCAACGACCCGGACGGAGGCGTCACCTTGGGCTGCGGATTGTGCAGCCGCAGAAATGATGGCCTGGCCCAGTTTCCCCGCCCCGAATACGACCACGTCGACCACTGCGCTACCTCCTGGTTTGCTCTGACCAAGTCGAGGTTAGCAACGGCCCCATTTCCACCGGGTTCCTGTCCGACGTGCTGAACGGGTGGGGGGTGTGCGATGCTCTCGCCGGTCGTCCTCGCCGGAGTTATCCTGGCGGGTCGGGGGTGGATGTGGACGGGGAAGTACTGCCGCGTGAGTTCTACGCGCGCGAGACACTGGAGGTGGCGCAGGATCTGGTCGGCTGCTATCTGCACCGTCGTCTACCTAAGTCACTGGGCGGTGAGCTGCTGGTTGGGCGAATCACCGAGACTGAAGGCTATCTGGGTGAAAACGACGACGCTGCGCACACGTGCCGGGGCCTCACGGAACGCAACCGCGTGATGTTTGGTCCGCCCGGCCGCGCGTACGTGTACCTCATATACGGGATGTGGTGGAACCTGAATGCTGTCACGCGGCCCGAGGGAACGGGCGAGGGTGTCCTAATCCGCGCGATCGAACCCGTGGTTGGAGTTGACCGAATGCGCGAGCTGCGTCACGGCCGGAAAGCTGTGGCTGATGGCCCCGGGAAACTCTGTCAGGCAATGGCCGTGACTAAAGAGGAGTACGGCCTTGACCTGACCGCTATGTCACCAGATCCGATACGCGGTGACCTGTTCATAACGGCGCGTACGGAGAGTGTGGCTCTGCGTGCCACCCCGCGCATCGGCATTGACTACGCCAGCACGCGGCACGAGCCGTGGCGTTTCCTGGACGCCCGGGAGACGCGGAAGTAGAGCCGGGCGCCGCTACGAGAGGCTTATGAGAAGACGATCGTCTGATTCCCGTCCCGGATGACGCGGTCTTGCGCGTGCCACCGGACCGCACGCGCCAGTACCTGGCGTTCCACGTCCGCACCTCTACGAGCCAGCTCTGCAACCGAGTCCGCGTGGGTCACCCGGATTGTGTCCTGGTCAATGATGGGGCCTTCATCCAGGTCCTCAGTCACGTAGTGGGCGGTGGCGCCAATCAGTTTCACTCCCCGCTCTCTCGCCTTCTTATACGGGTTCGCCCCGATGAAGGCCGGTAGGAAAGAGTGGTGAATGTTGATGACGGGCACCCCCAGTTGCCGAAGAAAGTCACCGGAGAGGATCTGCATGTAACGGGCGAGGACGACGAAGTCCACATTTCCCCTCAACAGGTCCAAGATGGCCGCTTCTGAAGCTGACTTGTCGGCGCCAGCGGCTGAGGGAACATGGAAGAAAGGAACGCCAAAAGACCGCACGTCCTCGGCGACATCCACGTGGTTGGAAATGACCATAGGGATCGTCACCGGGAGTTCTCCGCGACGCCGGCGCCACAAAAGGTCCAGCAGACAGTGATCCTGTTTGGAAGCGAGTATCGCCATGCGTTTCGGGACCGACTGATCCTGAAGTTCCCAGTCCAGTCCGAAGGGTGCCAGCGTATCTTCGATCGATTCCCGCAGCTCTGGAAGGGCACCCGCCAAATCTTGCCTGTGGAAGACGACCCGCTGAAAGAACTTTCCGTCCCGCTCATCGTCTGCGTACTGGTCGAGGGCGACTACGTTGCCACCGTTGTCTGTCACCATCGCCGTGACCGCAGCGACGATCCCCGGAGAGTCGGGGCCGTGCACCGTGAGACAGGCGTGGTCCTGTGGCAAGTGCAGGGGAGACAAGTCCATGGCGGCCATCAGCAGTTACTCCTTTTAGCTAAGAGTTGGCGGTGTCGTGTCTTCGACGCCCGTACGGCGCGACTGGGCTCGCTTCGATTCGAAGGCAAGATACGCAGTCAGCAACACGGCTGCCAGGATGATCCCAGAAATCCACTGCACCAGGGTGGGGGCGTCCAAGGCGAGTGCTACGCCGCCACCCACTGCGTAACCCAGCATCCCGAGCCCTATGGTCCGGGCCATCCCAACGGAGCGAGTGCCACTCACGAACATGCTGGAGACAAGGCCGATGACTCCGCCGACAACGACCATCCACGCCAGGTTCAGCACTCTTCCTCCATGTCCCCCACAGTCGACCGGCGCTTACGCCCCGCGTTCCATGAACAGACTTTAGTCTCCTGTGTATAGCGCAACCTCGCTGGGCGCATTTCCCCTGCGCGGTTGCGGAGTCGTGGAAGCCATCCACACTGCCACCGAAATGAGCACCAAGCCCACCAGTTCGGCAATGGCAGGCATCTGATTCAGCATGATTGCCCCAACCAACGTCGAAGTGGCGGGCAGCAGCGCCGTGAGGAGCGCAAACGTTCCAGCAGGCAGCCTGGCGAAGGCTAGGGCCTCAATTGAGTACGGCACTGTACTTGAGAACAGGCCCACAGCAATCAGGGCGAGGACCAAAGTGGCCCCTCCGGCTGAAGCTGCGTGGGCGAGGGCGGGGCTTCCGCCCTCGACGACGGCTGCGGGCGAGTGAACGCTACTTAGCTGCGTCCAAAGGAACGGTGCGGAGGCAACGGAAGCGGCCAGAGTCCCCACACCCAAGGATGGGCCAGTTGGCGCGGTCTGGGCAATCTTGGACCCCATTAGTATGTAGGCCGCCCAAGCTGCGCCCGCACCCAATCCCAGAAGAAATCCGAGTCGTGTTTGGGGAGCGGACAAGTCCAAACCCCAGCCTCCGATCAGCGCAACCCCTAAGAAGGCAACGATGGCCGCACAGCGGTTCAGCCAGCCTTTCCCCCGGAGTAGAGCGACGGCAACCGGCCCGATGAACTCTAGTGAGACCGCCACCCCCAGAGGAATGCGCGCTATCGCTTCGTAGAAAATGAGGTTCATAGCGCCCAGGGACAGGCCGAACAGCAAGGACGCCGTCAGTGAACGTCTGTCCCAGCGGTAGGTCCACGGACGCCACAACAGGATCATTCCGAGCGCACCTATGAAGATGCGCCACCACACGACTCCCCCAGGTTCCATCACAGCGAACAAAGACACTGCGATTGCAGCGCCGACGTACTGGAAGAGCGCCGCGAGGATGAAGAGCGCAGGCGCCGGCAGGCGGTTCACTCCCCGGTTTCGGGGGCGAAGTCCAACGCGGCCGAGTTCAGGCAGTATCGCAGACCAGTGGGCGTCTGTGGTGCGTCGGGGAAGACGTGTCCCAAATGGGAACCGCACCTGGCACAGCGAATCTCGGTGCGCGGGTAGCCAAGGAGGTAATCGGTCTGCTCTGTCACTGCCCCCGACTTGGCATTGAAGAAGCTGGGCCAACCACAGCCTGCGTCGAACTTGGTGGACGCGTCGAACAGTTCCTGACCACATCCCTTGCAGGAGTAGGTGCCGGGGCGATCCTCATGCAAGTGCTCGCCAGTCCCCGGACGTTCGGTAGCCGCGTTGCGCAGCACCTGGAACGACAATGGGCTGAGGCGCTTACGCCACGCCTCCTCATCCACCTTGTAACTCATTGTCCCTCCGACAGATGTAGGCGCAGTTCAAGAGCTAGTCCGCGAACCTGGGTCCCGGTTCTCATCGGGCTCAACGTTAGTTGGTGGGGGCGGAGTTGAGGCAGCGTGGCCCACGTTTTCTCCCTCGTCCTCGTCGGGTTCACCGGTCGGTTCCGTGGCGCCCCCGTCCTCGTCATCACCGGGGTCGGCGGGAACGACCGCGTCGCGTGCGACCTCGGCCAAGCGCATATCCGGATCCGTCATCGCCCCGGCCGCCACGGGGGACGGCGCTGCTGCAGACGCCCCACCAGCGTCCTCGCCCGTCCCGTCACCGGCGAGGGCGGCCTTGGCCTGCTCAACCACGTCGTCGTCAAACTTGCCCGAGACGGGAATGGACTCCACATCCTTGTTGCGCTGGAAGGTACGCAAAGCGCGATGCCACAGAGTTTGCTGCCCGGGGCCGTCGTATAGGGAAGCACGATCTTCGTTGTCGGGGGTGCCGTGGAAAAGGGAGCTGCCGGCGGACTGTGCGGGCGGGGCACCAATTTCGCGGCTCTTCTTTTTTCGCCGCTTCTTCTTCGGCTTGGGCTCTTCCTCCTCGTACGGGGCGTCCGGATCGGGCCTGAACAGCTCGTACTTGGTCACCTCACCTCCCCCTGCAGGACCGGTGAAGTCGGGGTCGGAGAGCATTTCTGGATCCAAAGCATCCGTAGGCATGACCGGGCGAATCTGAGGGCCCTGAGACGTTATGTTCCGCTGGCGGGGCATAGCCCAGGGCGCATTGATCCGGATCCACGAAACAAGGTTCTCCCGCAGGTAAGAGCGCAGATCCTGCAGACGCGCCCAGTTGTCCCCAGACACGACGACCCGGAGCGTCATGTAAGGGCCGATCAAGTCGTACACCTGCACGCTCCAAGTGCGGCGATCCCACAGGTCAGTGGTTTCCAGGAGACGCTGCACCTCTGCGCGGATCTCAGCGACTGGAGCGGTCCAGTCCACCTGAACAGAGAATCCAGACAGCTGCGAGGCGGACTTGCGCGTCCAGTTCTCAAAACCCTTCGTTGTGAACTCGCTGGAAGGGAGAATCACGCGACGCTCATCCCATATGCGCACCACCACGTAGGTGAGCGTGATCTCCTCTACACGGCCCGGCTGGTCCTCTCCGGGAACAACGATGTTGTCGCCTACGCGCAGTGCGTCCGTGAACGCAAGTTGCAGTCCGGCGAACATATTGCCCAAAGTCGTCTGGGCCGCGAGACCGGCGATAACTGACACCAGACCGGCAGACGCCAGAATCGAAGCCATCGGGGCTCTTGCCTCAGGGAACGTCAGCAAAATGAACACCAGAGTCAGAATCACCGTCAAAGACTGAGATGCGCGGCGCAGAATCTGGGCTTGAGTGCGGAAACGTCTGGCATCGCGCCCCGAGCGCACATCGGTGAGGATCTGTTTGTCTCCAAGCAGCCCCAATCCCGCGTACACGTACCAACCGGCCATCGTGATCGTCAAGATCAACAGGGTGTGGGCGACGTGCAGGTGCCAAACCTCCACGTCTTCCGGAGTGGTGAGCACAAAGCCGAGCCACAGTCCAAGCGACAAAAGCGCGGCGACCATCGGGATGCCGGTGCGGCGCGCAAGCCTGCGCACAACCAGCGTGCCGTGGGGTCCCCAGGCAAGCGCCGCGAGAATCAAGAGTCCCAGGACGAAACCGATCAACCCCCCGATCACCATCCCCCCGAATGGGTGGGCGGCGGAGGTCTGAGCGGCGGCTTCGGCTGCGAATTCCATGGCCAAAGCCTACGGAGTGAGAGAGGAAAACACGCGGCGAACACCAAGGACCAGCGCACGGAGCCGGTTCTGTGCCCTCGCATCACCCTAATGTGACGTTCCCCAAGAACTTCGGGCCAAGTTGTGCGGGCTAGGGGGCTCACGTATGCTTTTCGTCTTGGGAGAGAGCGGGCGATCCTCGTTCCTCTTCCGGGCCCCCATCGTCTAGCGGCCTAGGACACCGCCCTTTCACGGCGGCGGCACGGGTTCGAATCCCGTTGGGGGTACTCT